>NZ_CP108006.1:6128573-6450788 GCF_036127095.1 Streptomyces sp. NBC_00335 | reverse complement strand
CCACTGCGCCGGGCGGCGTGTGCCGCCCGGCGCAGTGGTTCGAACGTACTTCCGCTTCTCGGATCAGGCGGAGCGGCGACGGCCCTGGCCGGCGCCACCCACGCGGCTGCGGGCCGAAGCCGCCGCCGCACCACCGGAGGGTGCGCCTCCGGTACGCCGGGCGCGCTCGCCGGAGCCGCCCGTGGAGCCGCCCTGTCCGCCCTGGCCACGGCGGGCCTGGCCGGAGCCGGAGGCCGGAGCCTGCCCGGCGGCGCCGCCACCGGTGCGACGGCCGCGGCCGCCCCCGGCTGCCGGAGCCGCGCCCGTGCCGGAGCCCGTACGGGGTCCGCCCGAGCGGCGGCGCGCGCCGGAGCCCGAGCCCCCGCCGGCCTGGCCGGCGGAACGCTGACGCGGCGGGGTCGCCTGCGGCACGTCCATGACGACCGGGATGCCCGAGGGCTCCTTGGCGCCGGTGATGCGCGCGAGCTCCTCGTCGGAGGACTTGATCTGCGCGGTGTGCGGGGAGATCCCGGCGTCCGACATCAGGCGGGTCATGTCGCGCTTCTGGTCGGGCAGGACCAGGGTGACGACGCTGCCGGACTCGCCGGCACGGGCGGTACGGCCGCCGCGGTGCAGGTAGTCCTTGTGGTCGGTCGGCGGGTCCACGTTGACGACGAGGTCGAGGTCGTCGATGTGGATGCCTCGCGCGGCCACGTTGGTGGCGACCAGCGCGGTGACCTCGCCCGTCTTGAACCAGTCGAGGGTCCGGTTGCGCTGCGGCTGCGAGCGGCCGCCGTGCAGGCCGGAGGCGCGGACGCCGTCGGCGAGGAGCTTCTTGACCATGCGGTCGACTCCGCGCTTGGTGTCGACGAACATGATCACCCGGCCGTCGCGAGCGGCTATGCGCGTGGCCACGGCCTTCTTGTCGGTCTCGTCCATGACGTACAGGACGTGGTGCTCCATCGTGCTGACCGCACCGGCGGACGGGTCGACGGAGAAGGCGACCGGGTCGGTCAGGAACATCTTGACGAGCTTGTCGATGTTCTTGTCGAGGGTCGCCGAGAACAGCATGGTCTGCCCGTCGGGCCGGACCTGCTTGAGCAGGGCGGTGACCTGCGGCATGAAGCCCATGTCGGTCATCTGGTCGGCCTCGTCGAGGACCGTGATGGAGACCTGGGAGAGGTCGGCGTCACCGCGGTCGATGAGGTCCTTCAGGCGGCCGGGGGTGGCGACGAGCACCTCGGCGCCGCGGCGCAGGGCGCCGGACTGCCGGTTGATCGACATGCCGCCGACGACGGTCGTGATCCGCAGGTTGACGGACGTGGCGTACGGGGACATCGCGTCGGTCACCTGCTGCGCGAGCTCACGGGTCGGTACGAGGACCAGTGCGAGCGGCTGCTTCGGCTGTGCGCGGCGGCCGGCGGTGCGGGCCAGCAGGGCCAGGCCGAAGGCCAGCGTCTTGCCGGAGCCGGTACGGCCGCGGCCGAGCAGGTCACGGCCGACGAGGGAGTTCGGCAGGGTCGCGGCCTGGATCGGGAACGGCTCGGTCACACCCTGGGCGGCGAGGGTCTTCAGCAGCGCCTCGGGCATGTCCATGTCGCCGAACGAGTCCACCGGCGGCAGGGCCGGGGTCAGCGGTTCGGGCATGGTGAATTCTTGGGGCCTGGCTACGGGGGCGGACTTCTGCCGTCCCGCGCCAGCCTTCGGACGTCCCTGAGCCGCACCTCGACCCCGGGTGGGGCGGCGGCTGGGTCGTGCGGAGCTGGAGCTGGTCATGCGAGAAAGCCCTCCTGAAACCGGCAGGTACTACACAAAGCACTGCAAACAAATGGTTCGAAACAGCAGACAAGCCGGGGCCCGCACCTACTCGGTGCGGACCCCGGCGTGCTGACTGCCTTAGGCGGGGAGGATGTTCTCCGCCTGGGGGCCCTTCTGGCCCTGGGTGACGTCGAAGGACACGCGCTGGCCCTCGTTGAGCTCACGGAAGCCCTGGGTGGCGATGTTCGAGTAGTGGGCGAAGACGTCCGGGCCGCCACCGTCCTGCTCGATGAAGCCGAAGCCCTTTTCCGAGTTGAACCACTTCACGGTGCCAAGTGCCATTTTTGAATCTCCTGAATAGGCGGCAAAGGGCCCCATCCGGAGATTCCGGCAAAACAATAAAAGCGCCTGTCGGAGCATTCCCGTCAGGCGCACATAAAGTTCATGGGTACCACAACTGCAACGAGCTCTAAGCTAGCACACGTCGGTCGGGGAGTGTCGCCGCGAGCCTGTGACCTCCGTCGCGAGTGGGTCCGGCGCGCAGCTTCCCGCCCACCTCCGTGAGGGCGCGGCGGAGCCCCGGAATGCCCATGCCGCCGGAGTCGAGGACGATCCGTTCCCCCTCCGGGGCGGTGTTGACCACATCGAGGCGAACCTCCCCCTCCTCGGCGTAAAGATTCATCCGAACGGCGGAGCCGGGGGCGTACTTCGCCGCATTGGTGAGCCCCTCGCGGGCGATCCGCAGCAGGAGGCGCCCGTCGGCCGCCGGGAAGGGCCCCAGGCCCGGCTGCGTGTGGTGGGTGATCTCCATGCCGGTGGCCCGCATGTTCCGGGCCAGGGAGCCGAGGAAGCGGCCCACGTCCACGGGCGAGGTGTACGCACGGCTGCCCGCGGGGTCGGTCAGCATGTCCAGCACCTCCCTGACCTCGGCCATCGCGGCCCGCGCCGATTCCTCCACGGCGCCGGCGGCCTCGCGGACCCGGGGATCGGCCTCCGCGTCCAGGCGCAGGGCGGCGGCCTGCATCGTGAGGGCGGTGAGGCGGTGGCCGAGCCCGTCGTGGGTGCGCTGGGCCAAACGGGTGCGTTCCTGGACGACGGCCAGGTCGGCGGCCTGGTCCACGGCGGCGTGGGCCTGGCGGGCCCGCTCGCGCAGCGCGGTCATGACGTGCCGGTTGCGGCGCACGGTCTCCCCGTAGAGGGCGGGCACGAGGATGGAGCCGAGGACGAAGGAGGCGGGGTCGCGCCCTGCGTAGCCGAGCGGCAGGAACAGGTCCCGGGTGGCGGCGTAGGCGACGGCCATGAGCAGGATCCCGCCCCAGCGGTGGGTGCGGCCGTACGCGGCCAGGGCGTAGGCGGCGAAGACGAGGGGGCCGCGGTCGTCGGATATGACGGTGGCGGCGGTGGCCGCGAGGGCCGGGATCCACGGGTGGGAGCGGCGCCAGAGCAGGGAGAGCGCCGCGAGCCAGCCGGCGGCCAGGCTCGTGGGGTAGTCGGTGACGAGGCCGAAGCGGTGGACGTCGTGGAGGTTGAGGGTGGTGAGCAGTCCGCAGAGCAGCGCGAGCCAGAGGTCGGTGCGGCGGGCGCGCACGGGGTCCGGCGCCCCGCCGCTCTCCCCGGTCAGGGTCCGCAGACCCCGTTCCAGCAGCTGTCCGGCGCGACCGGGCACGGCCTGCATGACTCCACCACCCCCCGTCGGCGCACAAAAGTGCGCAGAGCATGCCAAAACGTCCCCCCAGGTTGCCCTCCTTCCGCCGAAGGGGCATCCCGGGGGGACGCGTTCTCGGTGAGCCGGCCCGTTGCGGACCGGCTCGTTGCCCGCGTCGCCTACAGGGAGACGCCGAGGCCGTTCAGCCAGGTGACCGGGTTGACGTCGGCGCCGTAGCTGTTGCTGGAGCGCACCTCGAAGTGGAGGTGCGGGCCGGTGGAGTTGCCGGTGTTGCCGGAGCGGCCGACCTGCTCGCCGGCGGAGACGCGCTCGCCTTCGGAGGCGGTCGCCGAGGAGAGGTGGGCGGACAGGGTGTAGCGGCCGTCGTCGTGCTTGATGACCACGGCGTTGCCGTACGCGCCCTGCCAGCCGGAGGAGACGACGGTGCCGGCGGCCGCGGCCCGGACCGGAGTGCCGGTGGACACCGCGAAGTCGATGCCGGTGTGGTAGCCGGCGGCCCAGCCGCCCGACTGGTGGTAGCGCGCGGAGATGCTGCCGCCCGAGACGGGCAGGACGCCCTTGGCGCCGCTCCTCTTGGAGCTGCTCTTGGAGCCGCTCTCGGAAGAGCCGGAGGAGTCCGAGGACTTCGAGGACTTCGAGGAGCCGGACGAGCTCGACGAGCTGGAGGACTTCGGCGCGGCCGGGGTGCTGCTGCCGGAGTCGGAGGAGCCGCCGGAGCCGTACGCGAGGCGCTGGCCCGGGAGGATCATGTGCGGGTTGGACCCGATCACCGAGCGGTTCTCGGAGTAGAGGGTCTGCCAGCTGACGCCCAGTTCGGAACCGATGGTGCCGAGGGTGTCGCCGCTGACGACGGTGTAGCTGTGGGCGCCCTGGGCGCGCTTCGGAGCGGCCGGGGTCTCGGTGTTCTTGCCGGCGGTCGAGGTGCCCTTGGCCGGGGCCTTGGGGGCCTCGGGGGCCGGTCCGCCGCGCTGGAGGCCGGCGAGCTTGCCGCAGGAGGGCCAGGCGCCGGGGCCCTGGGTCGCCAGGACCTTCTCGGCGATGGCGATCTGCTGCGCCTTGGTGGCCTGGTTGGCCTGGTTGGCGTACTGCCGGCCGCCGAACTCCGCCCACGTGCCGGAGGAGAACTGCAGGCCGCCGTAGTAGCCGTTGCCGGTGTTGATGCTCCAGTCGTTGGTGGACTCGCACCGGGCGACCTTGTCCCACGTGCCGACCGACGCGGCGGACGCGGGCTGTGCCACGAGACCCACGGCGGCGGGTGCGGCGATACCGGCGACAACGAGACCGGCGAGGGTACGAGCAGACGGGAAAGACATGCGGAGTTCCTGACTTCGGGGACATTGCGGAGGCCGGTGCACCGGGTGAAGCGGTGGCGCGTTCGGCCTCGGTAACCACCGTCCGGGAAGACGGGGGGTCGCCGAAGTCGCCGAAAGAGGACAAGCGGGGCAGCAAAAGGGGACTGGGGAGGGAGGGTTGGGCGGACTTAAGTCCCTATATGGCGGTAATGTCCGCAATAAGACGGGGATTCAGGGGAGGTGGGTCACATGACGATCCGCGTGATGGTGGTCGACGACCAGAGCCTCATACGGTCGGGCCTGGTGACCCTGCTCGCGAGCGCGCCCGACATCGAGGTGGTCGCGGAAGCCGCCGACGGCGCCGAGGCCGTGCCGCTGGCGCGGACGCACCGGCCCGAGGTGGTGCTGATGGACCTGGTCATGCCGAAGGTCGACGGCCTGGAGGCGACCTTGCAGCTGCTGCGGCTGCCGGATCCGCCGCGCGTGCTCGTCCTCACCGGCTACACGGCGGACGACCTGGTCCTGGACGCGCTGCGGGCCGGAGCGGCCGGGTTCCTGCTGAAGGACCTGCGCCCCGAGGAGCTCTTCGCCGGCATCCGTACGGTCGCGGCGGGCGGCAGCGCGCTGGCTCCCGGGGTCATGCGGGTGCTGCTGGAACGGGCGGACAGCCGCACCGAGGCGCCCGACCACGCGGAACAGCTCTCCACCCTGTCCCCCGGTGAGCGGGACGTCCTCGCGCTGGTCGGCGAGGGCCGGACGAACCTGCAGATAGCCGAGGCGCTGCACCTGTCCCCGGCGAGCGTGAAGACGTACGTCTCGCGGATCCTGACGCAGCTCGACCTCTCGAACCGGACCCAGGCCGCGATCCTCGCCTACGAGGCGGGGCTGGTCCGCGCCGCGTGACCACTGTCCCGAAGGGGTCTGGCCGGGACGTGCGTGATCGAAAACAATGGCGCCCATGACGACGACTCCCCGGTCCCGGGCCCGGTCCTTCGACAGCGCCGCCGCTCTCTACGGGCAGCACCGGCCCGGCTATCCCGAGGCGCTGTACGACGCCGTCGAGGAGCTGGCCGGGCGCCGGTTCGCCGGGGCCCGGGTGGCCGACGTGGGTGCGGGGACCGGGATCGGGACGGCGCCGATGCGCGCCCGGGGAGCCGAGGTGGTGGCGGTGGAGCCCGGGGACGGGATGGCGGCGGAGTTCCGGCGCACCCGGCCGGGGATCCCGATCGTGCGCGGGGACGGGGACCGGCTGCCGCTGGCCGGGGCCGCCTTCGACTTCCTGACGTACGCCCAGTCCTGGCACTGGACGGATCCGGCGCACTCCGTGCCCGAGGCCCGCCGGGTGCTGAAGCCCGGCGGGGCGCTGGCGATCTGGTGGAACGACCTGGACGAGTCGGCCGGCTGGGTCGCGGAGCAGGGCGAGCGGATCCGTGCCTTCTTCGCGGCCGACGGCCCGGGCGGCGCGGTCACCGGCGGGGCCGGCGCGGTCGGCGGGAGCGCCCAGACCCTGGGCTACCGCACGCTGCCGCGCGGCCTCGACTCCGGTTTCGCCACACGGACCGTCGCGTGGTCCCGGCGGATCCCGCTGGAGGCGCACCTGGCGAACCTGGCCAGCCACTCCGCGTTCCTGCTGCTGGGCGAGGCCGGGACGTGGGAGTTCCTGGACGCCGAGCGGGAGCGGCTGGATCCGGTCTTTCCGGACGGAGTGGTGGAAGAGCCCTACGTGGTCACGCTCAGCGTGGCCGTCATCTGAGACGGCGCGGTCGCAGCCCTAGCGGATTGCGCCCCGGCCACGTGAGGCTGACCGCCATGTCGCCCACTCCGCCGTCTTCCCGGCTGTCTCCGCCCGTCCACGCGTTCTTCCTCGTCAACGAAGGGCTCGCCTTCCTGCTGGAGCTGCTGATCCTGGTCGTGCTCGCCTGGTGGGGCTTCAGCCGGGACGTCGGCTGGGCGGGCTCCCTCGCTCTGGCGGTGGCCGCGCCGGCCGCCGCCGCCGTGCTCTGGGGGATGTTCGCCGCGCCGAAGGCCCGGTACGCCGTCCCGCTCGCCGCTCAGCTCGGGGTGAAGGCGGTGGTGTTCGGCGCCGCCGCCCTGGCGCTGTTCGCGCTCGGGCAGCGGCAGCCGGCCCTGTGGTTCGCGGTGGCCGTGGTCGTGAACACGGCTCTCTCCGCTTACTACCGCAACCGCTCCTGAAGCACCGCCGCCCGGCACTGCGAGGGGCTCCCCCAGGCGTCGCGCAGTGGGCGGGCCTTGCGCAGCCACAGGGAGAGGTCGAGCTCCTCGGTGTAGCCGACGGCGCCGTGGAGCTGGAGCGCGGTCATGGCGGCCGCGTACGCCGCCTCGCCCGCGGTCAGCTTCGCCGCGGCGACCTCCCCGGGGGCCAGGGAGAGCGCGGCCGCCCACAGCAGGGGCCGGGCGAACTCCAGGCCGATGAGGGTGTCGGCCAGCCGGTGCTTGACCGCCTGGAAGCCGCCGATCGCCGTGCCGAACTGGGTGCGCTGCTTCGCGTACTCCACCGTGCGCGCGAGAAGGGCCTCGCCCGTTCCGAGGCACTGGGCGGCGGTCAGCAGCCGGGCCCAGTCCGCGGCGTCCCGGGCCGCCGTGATCACCGCGGGGCCCGCGGCGAGGAGTTCGCCGCCGGCGTCCGGGAGGGCCAGGCGGCGGGCGGGGTCGATGGAGGTGCGCAGCGGGCCGGCTCCGGCGGCCAGCCGTAGCTCGCCGGCCGCCGACACCGTGAAGAGGTGGGTGGCCGCGTCGGCGTCCAGGGCGTACGGGCCTGCGCCGGGCAGGGTGAGGGTGGCCGAGGTCTCCCCCGCCGCCAGCCCGGGGAGGAACCGCTTGGCCAGTGCTTCGTCGCCGAGCCGGGTGAGGAGTACGGCGGCGGCGGCCGTCTCCACCACCGGGCCGGGGACCCCGGCGCGGCCCAGTTCCACGAAGCCGCCCGCCATCTCCAGGGGCATCAGGCCCATGCCTTCGTGGGCCTCGTCGGCCGCGAGGGCGAACAGTCCGGTGGCGGCGATCCGCGCCCACAGGGCCCTGCCGGGGGTGTGGTCGCCCGCGCCCCAGGCCCGTACCGCCGCGGGGACGTCCGAGGCGGCGAGCAGGCCGTGCAGGGTGCGGGCGAAGTCCGACTGTTCTTCGGTCGGCAGGAAGCGCATCAGCGGCGGCCCTTCGGGAGGCCGAGCAGCCGCTCGGCGATGATGTCGCGCTGGATCTCGTTGGTCCCCGCGTAGATGGGGCCGGCGAGGGAGAAGATCCACGGCTCGGCCCATGCGCCGTCGGCGAGTTCCGCGTCGGGGCCCAGCAGGTCGAGGGCGCTCTCGTGCAGGGCGATGTCGTACTGGGACCAGAACACCTTGTTCAGGCTGGACTCGGCGCCGATCGTCTCGCCGGCGGCGAAGCGGGAGGCGTTGGCCCAGGTGAACAGTTGGTAGGCGCGCGCTCCGACGACCGCGTCGGCGACCCGGTCGCGCAGCGCGGTGTCGGCGGGGTCCCCGTGGCTCTGCCACAGCTCGACGAGGCGGTCGGCGGCGGCGAGGAAGCGGCCGGGGGCGCGCAGGGTGAGCCCGCGCTCGTTGCCGGTGGTGGACATGGCGATCCGCCAGCCCTGTCCGGGCTCCCCGATGACGTCCGCGTCGGGGACGAAGACCTCGTCGAGGAAGAGTTCCGCGAAGGCGGGCTTGCCGTCGAGGCGGCCGATGGGCCGCACGGTGACCCCGGGGGCGTGCAGGTCGAACATCAGATAGGTGAGGCCCTGGTGGGGTTTGGGGGCTTCGGGGTCGGTGCGGAAGATCCCGAAGGCCCGGTCGGCGAAGGCGGCCCGTGAGGACCAGGTCTTCTGCCCGGACAGCAGCCAGCCGCCTTCGGTGCGCACGGCGCGGGACTTCAGGGAGGCGAGGTCGGAGCCGGATTCGGGCTCCGACCAGGCCTGGGCCCAGATGGTCTCGCCGCTCGCCATGGAGGGCAGGACGCGGGCGCGCTGTTCGTCGGTGGCGTGGTCGAAGAGGGTGGGGGCGAGCAGGTTGATGCCGTTCTGGGAGACCCGGCCGGGTGCGCCGGCGGCCCAGTACTCCTCCTCGAAGACCAGCCAGTGCTCGATGTCCACGCCGCGGCCGCCGTACTCCTCGGGCCAGGACACCACCGACCAGCGGGCGGAGTGCAGGAGCGCCTCCCATTCCCGGTGGGCGGCGAAGCCCTCGCGGGTCTCCAGGGAGGGCAGGGGGGTGGCGGGCACGTGGGCGGCCAGCCAGTCGCGCGCCTCGGCCCGGAAGGCCTCCACGTCCGCCGCATGGTTCAGGTCCATCAGCTGTTCGCCTCCTTCATCGCCGAAATGTTCATGCCGCCGAGCGAGTCCGCCGCGGTCTCGGCGTTGTGGGCGTGCGCGAGGTGGTGCAGGCCGAAGACGGAGTCCATGCCGGTGTGCAGGCCCTGGAGGTCCTCGGCCTGGTTGACGGCCCGCTTGGTGAGGGCGAGTCCGAAGGAGGGCATCTCGGCGATCCGCAGGGCGAGCCGGTCGGTGGCCTCCGTCAGTTCGGCCCGCTCGACGACACGGTTGACCATGCCGATCTCGTAGGCGCGGCGGGCGGGCATCCGGTCGCCGGTGTAGAGGAATTCCTTGGCGATGCGCGGGGGCATGGCCCACGGGTGGGCGAAGTACTCGACGCCGGGGATGCCCATGCGGACGACGGGGTCGGCGAAGAAGGCGTCCTCGCTGGCCACGATCAGGTCGCAGACCCAGGCGAGCATCAGCCCGCCGGCCACGCACGCGCCGTGGACGGAGGCGATGAGGGGCTTGGGCAGTTCGCGCCAGCGCCGGCACATGCCGAGGTAGACCTCGGATTCGCGGGCGAAGCGGGATTCGGCGCCGGAGCGCTGGGAGTGGTCCCACCACAGGCCGGCCCGGCGTTCGAAGGGCAGGTGCGCGTCGCGCTCCGGGGTGCCGATGTCGTGGCCCGCCGAGAAGTGCTCGCCGGCCCCGGCCAGGACGACGACCTTGACCGCGGGATCGTCGGCGGCGCGGTAGAAGGCGTCGTCGAGGGCGTAGGTCATCGCGCTGTTCTGGGCGTTGCGGTACCGGGGGCGGTTCATGGTCACGTACGCGACCGGTCCGCGGCGCTCGTAGAGCACGGGGGTTTCGTCGGACATCTCTCCGGGCATCGCTGCATCCTTCCCTAACAAGTGTTTGGTAGGTTAACGTACGGCCATGAGCAGCGTCGAGGAGTTCCGCACCGAGGTTCGGAGTTGGCTACGGACCCACCTCACCGGTGAGTTCGCCGCCCTCAAGGGCCGCGGCGGACCGGGCCGGGAGCACGAGGCCTTCGCCGAACGCCTCGCCTGGGAGCGGCACATGGCGGCGCACGGCTGGACCTGCGTGGGCTGGCCCGTCGAGTACGGCGGCCGCGGCGCGAGCACCGAGCAGCAGATCGCCTTCCACGAGGAGTACGCGCTGGCCGACGCGCCCGCGCGCGTGAACCACATAGGGGAGCAGCTCCTCGGCCCCACCCTCATCGCCCACGGCACCGAGGAGCAGCGGCGGCGCTTCCTGCCGCCCATCCGGGCCGTGGAGGAGCTGTGGTGCCAGGGCTACAGCGAGCCCGACGCCGGCTCGGACCTGGCCAACATCCGTACCCGGGCCGCCCTGGTGGACGGCGCGTGGGTGGTGGACGGCCAGAAGATCTGGACCTCCCTGGCCCACGCCTCCCAGTGGTGCTTCGTCGTCGCCCGCACCGAGCCGGGATCCCGCCGGCACGCGGGGCTGTCCTACCTCCTGGTCCCGATGGACCAGCCCGGGGTGGAGGTCCGGCCCATCGTGCAGCTGACCGGGACCTCGGAGTTCAACGAGGTCTTCTTCGACGGGGCCCGCACCGACGCCGCCCACGTCGTCGGCGCGCCCGGCGAGGGCTGGGCCGTCGCCATGGCCACCCTCGGCTTCGAGCGCGGGGTCTCCACCCTCGGCCAGCAGGTCGGCTTCCGCCGCGAGCTCGAAGACCTGGCCGCGCTGGCGAAGCGCAACGGCGCGATGGCCGATCCGCTGATCCGCGACCGGCTCGTCCGGGCCTGGATCGGCCTGGAGACCATGCGCGCCTCCGCGCTGCGGCCCGGGGTCGCGCCGTCCACGGCCAAGCTCTACTGGGCCCGCTGGCACCGGGACCTCGGCGAGCTCGCCATGGACGTCTGCGGAGCCGCCTCGCTGCCGGCGGCGGGGGCGCACGGGGACCCGTACGACCTCGACGACTGGCAGCGGCTCTTCCTCTTCTCCCGCTCCGACACCATCTACGCGGGCTCCGACGAGATCCAGCGCACCATCGTCGCCGAGCGCATCCTCGGCCTTCCCAAGGAGGTCCGGGCATGAACGCACCGGAAGAGTCCCGCAACGTGCTCCGCAACGCACCCGAGTACGTGGCCGGGCACGGGCTGCTGACCGGCCGGAGCGCCGTGATCACCGCGGCCGCCGGGGCCGGCATCGGCGGGGCCACCGCACGGCGCTTCCTGGAGGAGGGGGCCCGCGTGCTCATCGGCGACGCGCACGCCCGGCGGCTCAAGGAGACCGAGGAGGCGCTGGCCGCCGAGTTCGGCGCGGACCGGGTCGCCTCCCTGCCCTGCGACGTCACCGACGAGGAGCAGGTGGCCGCCTTCTTCGCGCTCGCCGAGCGGCTCCACGGCCGCCTCGACCTCGTCGTCAACAACGCCGGGCTCGGCGGCACGGCGAACCTCGTCGACATGACCGACGACCAGTGGTCCCGCGTCCTCGACGTCACGCTGAACGGCACCTTCCGCTGCACCCGCGCCGCGATGCGCTCCATGCAGGCCTCCGGGACGGGCGGGGTGATCGTCAACAACGCCTCCGTCATCGGCTGGCGCGCGCAGACCGGGCAGGCCCACTACGCCGCCGCCAAGGCCGGGGTGATGGCGCTGACCCGCTGCGCGGCGCTGGAGGCGGCGGAGTTCGGCGTACGGATCAACGCGGTCGCGCCGAGCCTGGCCATGCACCCGCACCTGGTGAAGGTCACCAGCGAGGAGCTGCTCGCCGAACTCACCTCCCGCGAGGCCTTCGGCCGGTACGCCGAGCCCTGGGAGGTGGCCAACGTCATCGTGTTCCTGGCCAGCGGCTACTCGTCGTACATGACGGGCGAGACCGTGTCGGTCAGCAGTCAGCACGCGTAGGGCGACCTATGACGAGAATGGCCGGGTGCCAACGAACAAGCCGATCTCATCGACGGCCAAGAAGAAGCCCCAGGTGACGGCGTCGCCCGAACGCCGCCGCGAACTCCTCGACACCGCCGCCGAGGTCTTCGCCGCGCAGGGCTACAACGCCACCACCGTCCGCAAGATCGCCGACGCCGCCGGCATGCTCGCCGGCAGCCTCTACTACCACTTCGATTCCAAGGAATCGATGCTCGACGAGATCCTCTCCGCCTTCCTGACCGAGCTGTGGGAGGGGTACGACACCGTCCTCGCCGCCGGTCTCGGACCCAGGCAGACCATCGAGGCCCTCGTCACCGAATCGTTCCGGGAGATCGACCGGCACCGCGCCGCGGTCGCCATCTACCAGAAGGAGTCCCGGACCCTGTCGGTCCAGCCCCGCTTCCACTACCTCTCCGACTCGCAGGTCAAGTTCGAGAAGGCGTGGCTGGGGACGCTGGAGCGCGGGGTCGCGGACGGGGTCTTCCGCGCCGACCTGGACATCCGCCTCACCTACCGCTTCGTGCGCGACACGGTGTGGGTGGCGGCGTCCTGGTACCGGCCGGGCGGCCAGCACAGCCCCGAGGAGATCGCCCGCCAGTACCTGTCGATGGTCCTGGACGGCATCGCCACACGCACGTAACCCTGAGGAGTTCTGATGCCCGAGGCCTACATAGTCGAAGCGGTACGCACCCCCGTGGGGCGGCGCAAGGGAGGCCTGTCGGAGGTCCACCCGGCCGACCTGGGGGCGCACGTCCTCAAGGCCCTCGTCGAACGGTCCGGGATCGACCCGTCGGCCGTGGAGGACGTGGTCTTCGGCTGCCTCGACACGGTGGGACCGCAGGCGGGCGACATCGCCCGGACGGCCTGGCTGGCGGCGGGGCTCCCCGAGGAGGTCCCGGGCGTCACCATCGACCGCCAGTGCGGATCCTCGCAGCAGGCCGTGCACTTCGCGGCGCAGGGCGTCATGTCCGGCACGCAGGACCTGGTGGTCGCGGGCGGCACCCAGAACATGTCGATGATCCCGATCGCCTTCGCCTCGCGGCAGGCGGCCGAGCCCCTGGGCTTCACCGAGGGCCCCTACCTGGGCTCGGAGGGGTGGCGGGCGCGGTACGGGGACTCCCCGATCAACCAGTTCTACGGGGCCCAGCTGATCGCCGAGAAGTGGGGCATCTCCCGCCTCGACATGGAGGAGTTCGCCCTGCGCTCCCACCAGCAGGCGCTGCGCGCGATCGACGAGGGCCGCTTCGAGCGGGAGATCGTGCCGTACGGGTCGGTGTCGGTGGACGAGGGTCCGCGCCGCGACACCACCCTGGAGAAGATGGCGGGCCTCAAGCCGGTGATGGAAGGCGGGACCATCACGGCGGCGGTCTCCTCCCAGGTCTCGGACGGCGCGGCGGCGATGCTGCTGGCCTCGGAGCGGGCGGTACGGGAACACGGGCTGCGCCCGCGGGCCCGCATCCACCACCTGTCGGTCCGCGGCGAGGACCCGATCCGCATGCTGTCGGCGCCGATCCCGGCGACGGCGTACGCCCTGAAGAAGACGGGCATGTCCCTCTCCGACATCGACCTGGTCGAGATCAACGAGGCCTTCGCCCCGGTGGCCCTGGCCTGGCTGAAGGAAACGGGCGCGGACCCGGAGCGGGTCAACGTCAACGGCGGCGCGATCGCCCTGGGCCACCCCCTGGGCGCGACGGGCGTCAAGCTGATGACGACCCTGCTGCACGAACTGGAGCGCACGGGCGGCCGCTTCGGCCTCCAAACCATGTGCGAGGGCGGCGGCCAGGCCAACGTCACCATCATCGAGCGGCTGTAGCTCCCGCCGGAAGTCGGCCCCCGGGGCACTGCTCCGGGGGCCGTCTTTACGGCCGGCAAACCGCCCCATGGTGTTTCGTGGCCTGATCGACAAACGATCGGAGGCCCCCATGGGCGACCCACCGGACGCGCAGACCGATTCCCGGGATCCGGACGCCGCCCGCATGCCGACCACGGGCGACGGCACCGGGTCCGGGTCCGGGTCCGGGTCCGGGCGGCGCCCCCTCTGGAAGGAGCTGCCGCTGCTCGTCGCCATCGCCCTCGTGCTGGCGTTCGGGATCAAGACGTGCCTGTTCCAGGCGTTCTCGATCCCTTCCGTCTCGATGCAGAACACCCTCCAGCGCGGGGACCGGGTCCTGGTCGACAAGCTCACCCCCTGGTTCGGCTCGAAGCCCGAACGCGGCGAGGTCGTCGTCTTCCACGACCCGAGCGACTGGCTGGCCGACGAGCCCGTCCCGGAGCGCAACGCCGTCCAGAACGCCCTCTCCGCCATCGGCCTGATGCCCTCGGCCGACGAGAAGGACCTGATCAAGCGGGTCATCGCGGTCGGCGGCGACACGGTCGAGTGCCACGGGAACGGACCGGTCGAGGTCAACGGCAAGGCACTGGACGAGCCGTACGTCTTCCCCGGGAACACCCCGTGCGGAGACAAGCCGTTCGGACCGCTCACCGTGCCCGAGGGAAAGCTCTGGGTCATGGGCGACCACCGCCAGAAGTCCTCCGACTCCCGCTATCACCTGAACGACCCGAAGACCCACGGGTTCGTGCCGGTCGAGGAAGTGGTCGGCCGGGCCGTGGTCGTCGCCTGGCCGCTCACCCGCTGGGCGGGCCTGCCTGTCCCGGAGACCTTCGGGCAGCCGGGGATCAGGGGCGGAACTCCCTGACCACCTCGATGCGCCCCACGATGTGCGCGTTGAACTCGTCCAGCTCCTCCGCCGGAACCCACAGCTCCAGGATGGTCTCCCCGCCGGCCTGCTGGACCGGGTACCGCTCCAGGAACACCGAGTCCACCTCGAACCGCGTCACGTATCCCGCGCCGCTGTGCTTGACGTTCCAGTCACGGGCGATGCGGACCGCGTAGTCCTCGTTCAGCACGGGGTAGAAGATCGGCTGCTCCGGCAGTCGCGGCGGCCAGGCACGCCAGTCGAGGTCACGGACCAGGCCGAGTTCCACGGGGCCCGTCGGGCGCCACAGCGTCGTAGTAGGGGACATGGGGCGCAGCGTAGACGGGTGACCACGGCCCTGACCAGCGCTTTTCAGGCGGCGCGGCGGCGGGAGAGGCGGGTCAGGGAGACCGTCTGGGTCAGGAGCAGGGCTCCGGTCAGGGCCTGCCAGAGGAGCGGGTCGGGGGCGTCCAGGGCTCGGGCTGCGGACAGGGCGATCGCCACCGCGCCGAGCGCCAGCACGATCCGGTGCACGAAGCCGGCCTCCGTGCCGTGCGGCAGGCCGGAGACGAGGGCGACCAGCGCCAGCAGGATCGGCAGCCAGTGCGGCTGGGAGCCGCGCATCAGCAGGGCGGCGGCGAACTCCGCAGCGAGGGCGAGGGAGTTGCGCAGCGCAACCCCCGGGACCGATATCGACATGCGCACATCATGCCGGGGATATTCGTGTGCGCGTCCGGCGGGGCCGCACCTAGGATCCGGGGCAAGGGCTGGGTCGTAGCACAGAGGTAGTGCGCCTACACAGCATGGAGGAGGACGCCGGTTCGAATCCGGCCGCCCAGCCCCCCTCCCCCTCCCCCTACTTCGCGCCCGTCGCCGCCACCCACGCCCCCGCCGCCCCGATCGCCGCGGCCGCGGCGGGGAGCGGCAGGCCGAGGAAGCCGTGGAAGACTCCGGGGAGCAGCTGGATCCCGCAGTCGACTCCGGCCTCCCCCAGCCTTCGCCCGTAGGCCAGGCCCTCGTCCCGCAGGACGTCGCAGTCGGCCAGGACCAGCAGCGTGCGCGGCAGCCCCGAGAGGTCGGGGGCCCGCAGCGGGGAGACGTGGGGGTGGGCCGGGTCGCCGCCGTACTGGTCCCAGTACCAGGCCATGTGCGCGGCCGTGTGGAAGTGGCCCTCCGCGAACTCGGCCACCGAGGGGTGGCCCATCGAGGCGTCCAGCGCCGGGTAGAACAGCAGCTGGCCCGCGATCAGTCCGGGGGCCCGCAGGGCCGTCACGGCCGCGAGGTTGCCTCCGCTGGAGTCCCCGGCGACGACCATCCGTGCGGGGTCGCAGCCCAGTTCGGCCGCCCGCGCCCGGGCCCAGAGCAGCACGGTCAGCGCGTCGTCCGGCGCCGCCGGCCACGGGTGTTCGGGGGCGAGGCGGTAGTCCGCGGAGACCACCACCGCGCCCGAGGCCACGGCCAGCGCCCGGCAGAGCGCGTCGTGGGTGTCCAGGCCGCACATCACCCAGCCCCCGCCGTGGAAGAACACCACCAGCGGGCGGTCCCCCGCGCCCGGCGCGGGGTCGTAGATCCGGACGGGGACCCCGTCCGCGACCGCGTCCCGTACGGAGGCCACCTCCACGCCGCCTCCCGGGGAGCCGGCCACGGCCGCCCGCAGGGCCGCCGCGTCGCCCGGGCCTGGGAAGACCGCCGCCATCGCGTCGCACAGCCGGCGGGCCGCCGGGGACAGCCGGTCGGCGGCGCTCATCGCGCGGTCATCCCGCCGTCGACCGTGAACTCCGCGCCCGTGATGTAGGAGGACCCGTCCGAGCAGAGGAAGAGGACCAGCTCCGCGACCTCCTCGGGCCGCCCGATCCGCCCCAGCGGCAGGTGCGACCAATCCCGTCCCGCGACGGCCTCGCTGACCATCGGGGTGTCGATCGCCCCCGGATGCACGGAGTTGATGCGGATCCGGTCCCCCGCCAGGTCCAGTGCGGCCGACTTCGTCAGCCCGCGCAGGGCGAACTTGGTGGAGCCGTACGCCGCGTGGCCCGGGATGCCGACCAGTCCGGCGGTGGAGGAGACGTTGACGATCGAGCCGCCGCCGGCGGCGCGCAGCACCGGGGCCACCGCCTGGATGCCGAGGAACGGTCCGAGGAGGTTGACGCGCAGCAGGGCTTCGAAGTCTTCGAGGCCCTGGCGCTCGACGTGGGCCGTGCGCCACAGCGCGGCGTTGTTGACCAGGGCGGAGACCGTGCCGAAGGCGCGTACGGCCTCGTGGACCACCTCCGCCCAGCTGTCGGCGTCGGCCACGTCGTGGCGTACGTACAGCCCCTGGTCACCGAGGGAGGCGGCCACCGCGCGGCCCTCCTCCTCCCGGATGTCGGTGACCACGACCCGCGCGCCGGCCTCGGCGCACAGCCGGGCCTCGGCCGCGCCCTGGCCGCGTCCGGCGCCGGTGATGACGACGACCTTGCCGTTAAGGACCTTGGCGTTGAGGACCTCGGCGTTGAGGACCTCGGCGTCGAGGGAGGTGTTCACCGGTCAGCCCTCCAGGGCGCGGAAGTGCGGGATGACGGTCTCGCCCCACTGGCGGATGGTCTCCATGCAGGCCTCCTGCGGGACGGTGCCCATCTGGATCAGGCACATGACCTCGTCGACGCCGATCTCGCGCAGCTGCTCGACGTAGGCGATGGCCGTCTGGGCGTTGCCGTAGGCATGCTCGGCGTTGTAGGTGCCGGTGTCTATGGGGCGGGCCGGGATGTTCGCCTCGTGGAGCCTGGCGACCAGTTCCTCGCGGCCCTTGTCCAGCGCGGCCACGTGCTCCTCGGCGGTCTCGTCCTCGGAGTAGCCGGTGGGCTCGGGGGCGTTGCCGTACCAGTGGGCGATGGACTCGGCGAAGAAGCGCTGGCCGCGGGTGCCCAGGCGCAGGGCCCGTTCGGCGTCGTCGAGGACGATGGTGGGGCAGAGTGCGGAGAGGTGGTCGTTGACCTCGGTGGAGACGAAGCGGTCGCCGCTGCGGGTGGCGATGGCCTCGTCGTAGACCTTGCGCATGGTGCGGACGTCGTCGGCGCCGGCGAAGCCCATCACGAGCGCTCCGATGCCCAGTTCGGCGGCGAGCTTGAGGGTGTCGTGCTTGGAGCAGGCCATGAAGAGCGGCGGGTGCGGGTCCTGGACGGGGCGGGGCAGGATCGCGCCGGGGCCGATGTCGATGGAGCCGTGCCACTCGAACTTCTCCTCGCGCCAGGCGGAGGAGAAGATCCGCAGCGCTTCCTCCATCTGCGGGTAGGTGTCCTCGGGGCGGACCCCGTACATGGACATCTCCTGGCGGGTGGCGCCGCGGCCGGCGCCGATGTCCACGCGGCCGCCGGAGAGCACGTCGAGCATGGCGGCGCGTTCGGCGACGCGGACGGGGTGCTGGTAGCCGAAGGGCATGGTGACGACGCCGTGGCCGATGCGGATCTTCTGGGTCCGGGCGGCGACCCAGGTCAGGAAGATCTCGGAGGCGCTCATGTGGGCGTACTGGGTGAGGGCGTGGTGCTCCACGGCCCAGATCCGGTCGAAGCCCATCTCCTCGGCGAACACGGCCTGTTCGACGCAGTCGTGGATGACCTGGCGCTCGCGTTCGGGCGTCGGGTCGACGAGCTGCGCCTCGAAGATCATCGAGAACTTCACGGGGTGCCTCCCAGCCGTGCGCTGCGCACGGCACATCGGTGATGTATTTCGAATAGGAATACTTCTAGCAGTCATACCCCGCCGGGGGAAGGGCGCCGCGAAGACCGGTCGTAGACTGCGCTGCGTGACGAACGAGGCGACAGAAGAGGCGAACGGCCGCACGCTCCCCGCGACCAGCTGGGCGGTGCTCGGGCTGCTCTCCTTCGGCGAGGAGCTCTCCGGTTACGACCTGAAGAAGTGGTCGGACTGGTCGCTGCGCTTCTTCTACTGGAGCCCGTCCTTCAGCCAGATCTACGGCGAGCTCAAGCGGCTGGAGAAGGCCGGCTACGCCTCTTCGCGGATGGTCGCCCAGGAGACCGGCACCCGCGACAAGCGGGTGTACCGGATCACCGAGGAGGGCATGACGGCCGTACGGCGCTGGGCGCGCGAGGCACCCGTCGACCCGCCGGTGCTCAAGCACGGGCCGATGCTGCGGCTGTGGCTCGGCCACCTGCTGGAGCCGGAGCAGATGCGCGAAGTCCTCGTACAGCACCAGGAGTTCGCGGAGAAGATGCGGCGGCGCGCGGTGGCCGACGCGGACGGGGCCAGGGAAGAGGCCTCGTGGGCGTACCCGACGCTCACCCTCAAGTGGGCCGAGCGGTACTACGCCTCCGAGCGCGACCTCGCGGGGGCCATGCTCGACGACATCGCGGAGCTGGAGAGGGCGCGCGGCGCGTCCCCCGACCCGGACTCGGCGCCGGGCAAGCCCGGCAAGCGCCCGTAGGTGCGCCGGAAGTAGAGCAGCGGCGCCCCTTCGCGGTGCGCCGTCAGGGCGGTGACCCGGCCCAGCGCGATGGCGTGGTCGCCGCCGTCCAGGACGGCCTCCACGCCGCATTCGACGGTGGCGAGGACCCCGTCGAGCAGGGGCGCGCCGTTGCCGCCGGCCCGCCAGGGGACCCCGGCGAACTTGTCGCCCCCGGTCACGGCGAACCGGCGGCACAGCTCCTGCTGGTCGGCGGCGAGGATGTTGACGGCGAAGGCCCCCGCCGCCTGGATCCGGGGCCAGGTGGTGGACGTGCGCGCCGGGCAGAAGCAGACCAGCGGCGGATCCAGGGACACGGACGAGAAGGACTGCACGGCCATCCCCACGGGACGGCCGTCGGCTCCGCATGCCGTGATGACGGCGACACCGGTGCAGAAGCTGGACAGGACCGACTTCATGTCGGACATGGCTTCCTCCCTCATGAGAACCCTCCCTGATTATTTCTACTAGGTATATGCCTAACCGAAACACCTGTGATTGGATACCGCCCACGCTCGCTCGTCAAGTAGGGAGGGTCCGATGCCACCACCACCCCCGCCTCAACAACAGCAACAGCAACAGCCGCAGGCGCAGCCGCTGCCGCAGCCGCCCGCCACGCTCGCCCGGCTCCCCGAGTACGCCGCCGCCGCGTACGGGGAGCGCGAGGCGCTCGCCGACGGAGAGGTCCGCTGGACCTTCGCCCGCCTCGCAGCCGAGATCTCCGCGGCCGCCCGCGCCGCCATCGCCCACGGCATCCGCCCCGGCGACCGGGTCGCGATCTGGGCGCCCAACAGCCGCCGGTGGATCACCGCCGCCCTCGGCGCGGTCGGCGCCGGAGCGGTCCTCGTACCGGTCAACACCCGCTACAAGCCCGCCGAGGCCGCCGACATCATCCGGCGCAGCGGCGCCCGCGTCCTGTTCACCGAGCGCGGGTTCCTCGGTACCGACTACGCCCGCGACCTGCACGCCTCCGGCGAGGCCCTCGGGGCGCTCGCCTCGACGGTGATCCTGCGGGACGGGCGCGAGAAGAGCCTCCCGACCGGTGCCGACGGCCCGCCCGGGAGCGTCTCCTGGGAGGCGTACCTGCAGGCCGGCGAGGCCGTCCCCGAAGCGGAGCGGGCCGCGCGCGCGGCCGCCGTACGCCCCGGGGACCTCAGCGACGTCCTCTACACCTCGGGCACCACCGGCCGCTCCAAAGGGGTGATGACCACCCACGGCCAGACCGTCCGGCTCTACGCCTCCTGGTCCGGCCTCGTCTCCCTGCGCCCCGGCGACCGCTACCTGCTGGTCAACCCCTTCTTCCACACCTTCGGCTACAAGGCGGGCGTGCTCGCCTGCCTCCTGCGCGGGGTCACCATGCTCCCCGAGGCCGTCTACGACACCGACCGCATCCTGCACCGCATGGCCGCCGAGCGCGTCACCTGCCTGATGGGCCCGCCGACCGTCTTCCACGGCCTGATCCGCCACCCGGCGCGGGCCGCCCACGACCTGTCCGCACTGCGCCTGGCCGGCACCGGAGCCGCCTCGGTGCCCACCTCCCTCGTCGAGGAGATCCGCGGCGAACTGGGGGCGCCCGACGTGTTCACCGCGTACGGGCTCACCGAGTCCGGCGGGGTCGTGTCCGTCTGCCCCACCGACGCCGACGCCTGGACCCTCGCCCACACCGTCGGCCCGCCGCTGCCGGACACCGAGGTACGGATCACCGACCCGCTCGGCGCCGTACTGCCCGCCGGGGAGCCGGGCGAGGTGCAGGTCCGCGGCTACCACGTCACCCCCGGCTACCTGGACGACCCGGCGAGCACCGCCGAAGCCGTACTGCCCGGCGGCTGGCTGCGCACCGGGGACATCGGCGTGCTGGACGGGCGGGGCTACCTCGCCATCACCGACCGGCTGAAGGACATGTACGTGGTCGGCGGCTTCAACGCCTATCCGGCGGAGGTGGAGAACGTGCTGCTGACCCACCCCGCCATCACCGACGCGGCGGTCGTCGGCGCCCCCGACGAGCGGCTCGGCGAGGTCGGGGTGGCCTACGTCGTCACCACCGGGCCGGTCACCTCCGAGGAGCTGACCGCCTGGACCCGGGAACGACTGGCCAACTTCAAGGTGCCGCGCCGGTTCACCCGGCTGGAGGAGCTCCCGCGCAACGCGGGCGGCAAGCTGCTGAAGACGGAGCTGCGCCGCACGGCGCGAGGGGAGTCGGCATGAGGCCGCTGGAGCCGACCGCGGAGCACGAAGAACTCCGGGACGCGGTACGGGCCGTCCTGGCACGCCACCCGGGCCACACGGCCTGGGCTCCGCTGACGGCGCAGATCGGCGCCGCCGCGCTGGCGGTCCCCGAGGAGTACGGCGGGCTGGGCTGCGGGCAGGCCGAAGTCGGGGTGGTCATGGCGGAGTTGGGGCGCGCGCTGAGCCCCGTACCGTACCTGGGCTCGGCGGTGCTGACCGTGGGGGCGCTGCTCGCGTCCGGCGACCGGGAGGCCTGCGCGAAGCACCTGCCGCACCTGGCGGAGGGCACGGTCGTGGGCGCCCTGGCCTGGGCGGAGTCCCCGGCCGGCGGGGAGGCGCCCCGGCCTTCCCGGGAGGCCGATCCGGACCCGGGGGCGAGCAGCGGGCCCGTGACGGGGGCCGCGCCCGGGCCCGGCGTCCCGCGCGGGGGCTGGGAGGCCCACGAGCTCGCGGCCCGGGCCGAGCCGGCAGGCTCCGACTGGCTCCTCACGGGCACCAAGCGGTACGTCCTGGCCGGGCCGGCGGAACCGTCCCTGCTGCTGGCCTTCGCCAGGACGGCCCCGGCCCCCGGCGCGGGCCGGGACACCGGCCCGCTCGGGCTGTTCGAGCTCCTCGCCGCGCCGGCGGCCTTCACCGTACGGTCCACGATGGACCGCACCCGCCCCCTCGCGGAGCTGACCTTGGACCGGACCCCGGCCCGGCTGCTCTCGGCCGACGGCGCGGGGGTCCTCGCCCGGGTCCGGGACCTGGCCTGCACGGCGCTCGCCGCCGAGCAGACGGGGGCGGCGGCGCGCGCGCTGGAGGCGACGGTCCGGTACGCGAAGGAGCGGGTGCAGTTCGGGCGGCCGATCGGCTCCTTCCAGGCGGTCAAGCACCGGCTCGCCGACCTGCACACCGCGGTGGAGGGGGCCCGCTCGCTCTCGCTCGCGGCGGCCGCCGCCGACGCGGCCCCGGACCTGGCGGCCGCCGCCAAGTCGGCCTGCTCGGAGGCCTACGCGTACGTGGCGGGCGAGATGATCCAGCTGCACGGCGGCATCGGCATCACCTGGGAGCACGAGGCGCACGAGTACTTCAAACGGGCCCACGGCTCGGCCCAGCTCTTCGGCTCTCCCTCCGCGCACAGGGAACGGCTGGCGGCCCGGCTGGGGTTCCTCCCGACCGGGTGACGCGCCGGCGACCGGGGGCACGGGGAACGGCCGCTGTCGTACGCTCGGCCCATGACGGGCAGTGCGATAAACCTCCGGAAGATCGAAGAGACCGCCCCGGCGCTGGTGAGCCTGTACAAGAGCGCCGGGACCTCGCTCCGCAAGCACGGCCTGGAGGGCGGACGCGCCGCGGTGTACCTGGTCCTCGACTACTCCGGCTCGATGCGCCCGTACTACGACGACGGCAGCGTGCAGGCCCTCGCCGACCGGGTGCTGGGGCTGTCCGCGCACCTGGACGACGACGCCCGCGTACCCGTCGTGTTCTTCTCCACGGAGGTCGACGCGCTGGAGGAAATCTCCCTCGCGGGCCACGAGGGGCGGGTCACCGCGATCGCCGCCGGCCTCGGCCACATGGGCAAGACGGCCTACCACGCGGCGATGGACGCGGTGATCGACCACTACCTGGACTCGGGGTCGACCGCCCCGGCGCTCGTCGTCTTCCAGACCGACGGCGGTCCCATCAACAAGCTCGCCGCCGAGAGGTACCTGTGCAAGGCGGCCCGGCTGCCGCTCTTCTGGCAGTTCGTCGGCTTCGGCAACACGCGCAGCTCACAGTTCGACTTCCTGCGGCGGCTGGACGAACTGCCCGTCCCGGCCAAGCGGGTCGTGGACAACGCCGGCTACTTCCACGCCGGCCCGGACCCGCGGACCGTCCCCGACCCGGAGCTGTACGACCGGCTGGTCGGGGAGTTCCCGGGCTGGCTGGCGGCGGCCCGGGCGGCGGGAATCGTGCGCGCCTGACCGGCGGTTGTCACCCCCTCGCGCTTTGATGGACGTATGACGACGAACAACTGGGCCGTATTCGAAAAGGCGGAACCGGACTTCGCGGCGGCCGTACAGGCCCGCTTCGCTCAGTTCCCGCACCACGTCCTGGCGACCTTGCGCAAGGACGGCTCCCCGCGCGCGACCGGACTCAACGTCGAGATCCGCGGCGGCGAGCTGTGGCTGGGCATGATGCCGGGTTCGATGAAGGGCAAGGACCTGCGGCGCGACGGGCGCTTCGCCCTGCACACCAACCCGGGCGCCGGCGAGACCATGCCCGACGGGGACGTACGGATCTCCGGGCGCGCGGTGGAGATCGTGGAGCAGCCCGAGCTCCACCGGTACGCGGAGGAGGCCGAGGAGAACGACACCCCGCACCCCTTCGACCTGTTCCGCGCCGAGCTGACGGAGGTGGTGCACGTCGGCGTCGAGGGCGACGACCTGGTGGTCCGCTCGTGGACCCCGGAGCACGGGCTGCGCACCCTGCGCCGGGGCAACGACGACGAGCCGGCCCGCGAGGAGCCCGCGGCGGGCTGAGCCCGTGCTGGTCACGGCACTAGACCCTGGCCGGGGTCTTCGCCGGGACCTTCGGAGCCTTGGCCGGAACCTTGGCCGGGGTCTTGCCCGAGGCCTTCGGGGCCTTGGGCGTCTTGCCCGGGGCCTTCGGGGCCTTCGGGGCCTTGGCCGGGGCCGGGGTCTGCGCGCCGACGTCCAGCCAGCTCCGGTCGATGTTGAGCGTCACGCCCCCGTACGTGGCGTCGTGGTCCCCCCGGAACTGGTGGGCGCGGCGGCCCCCCGTCCACTGGCTCGTACCGGCGGGCAGGCCCAGGTCGGCGTCGGTGACGGAGGCGGCGCCGTTCCAGCGGGCCACCCACAGCACGTCGGGCATGGCGTCCGGGGCCTGGGCGTAGTGGGCGCTCAGCGCCTTGGCCCCGGAGCTCGCCGCGACGTAGGCGGCGGCGCCGTAGCCCAGTTCGTGCAGGCGGACCGTCCAGGCCGTGAGGTAGGCGACGACCGGGGCGTCCCAGGTGGCCCGGTCCGAGTAGTTCTCCAGGTCGTTGTAGAGGACCGTGCCCTCGGCCAGGCCCAGTGCCGCGGCCGCGTGGGCCGCGCCCTCGGCCTCGGCCCGGCCCTGGTCGTTGGCCTCCGAGGGGTCGGTGGACAGCCCCGTGGAGGAGCTGTTCCAGGGCTGGGGGCCGACCCAGATCGGCATGAGGTGCCAGCCCGCCTCGGCCTGCCGGCTCACCCATCCGGCGGTGAGCTGCGGCTGGGCGCAGGCGCGGGCGCGGCCGCCGATGTAGACGCCGACGGCGCCGAAGGGCGAGTCGGTCCGCCAGGCGTTCATGGTGCGCTGGGTGGGGGCCGTGCAGGCGTCGAAGCCCTCGCCGGTGAAGGGCGTCTGGACGGTGGTACGGGGACCCCCGCCGACGGTGCCGACCGGATCGACGGGGACCGGGCCGGGGGCGGCCGGGGGTGTGAGGGCGCGGGCCCGGGTGAGGACCGCGCGGACGGCCTCGGGGGTGGACCCGTAGGAAACGGTGGCCATCACCCCGGCGCGGCGCAGGGCGTAGCGGATCTCGTTGCTGTCGCCCCGGACCTTGGGCAGGGGGTCGCCCTCGTCGCCCCCGACGGTGGGGATGTCGGCGCGCGGCGGGGCCCCGTCGAGCGGCTCCAGGTGCAGGGTGTCGGAGCGGGGGGCGGCCGCGCGGGCGGCTCCGCATTCGCCCTGGGCGCCGGCGTGCCCGAGGTAGAGGGTGGGCAGGTCGAGGCGCAGGCAGGCGTCGGGGTTCCGGTCGAGGTCGACGACCCGCCAGTCGGCGGGGACGGTGAGGCGCAGCCCGCGGTAGTCGACGGTGCGGCCGTCGGGGACGGGGCCGTCGGCGGCCCCGAGGGGGACGGGAGCGAGCAGCGCGGCGCCCAGCAGGCAGCTCAACATCATGTGGGAGGGGAGCATGTGACCCACTGTTACCAGAAGGCCCGGGTGTTGACGCAGAGGCACGAGAGCCCTGCGTCACCTGTTGACGTGACGGCCGCACCTCACCGCGGACGCCCCCCTCGCTCTCCTACTCCACCGCCGGGCGGCCCTTGCTCCGGCGGGGCGCGGCGGCGCCGCGGATCTCCTCCGTGGCCGCGCGGAACGCGGGCGCGGCGCGGGCGAAGTAGTCGAAGAGCAGGGCCTGCTGCTCCGGGGTGTAGGAGCCGATCACGGCCGCGATGTGCCGGCGGGCCGGTGCGACCGCGTCCTCGACCCGGTCCAGCGCGTCCGCCACGGGCTCCACGATGACCCGGCGCCGGTCCCCGGGGTCGGCGGCCCGGCGGGCGTAACCGGCCCGTTCGAGGCGGTCGATGAGCCGGGTCGTCGCGCCCGTGGTGAGCCCGGTGCGCGTGGCGAGCTCGCCGGAGGACAGGCCCCCCTCCAGGGTGATGAGGCTGAGGGCGTACCACTCCGAGGTGTGCAGACCGGCCGCCTCGGCACTGGCCAGCCCCTGGAGGCCGACGGCGTCCAGGTAGTGCCGGAAGACCGTGTGCGCATCCGGACCACCGCTGCCTGTTGCCATGTTCGGGATCGCCTCCTACCTTTATATCTGCACGCATGCAGATACTGCGTTCGCTCAGTATCTGCGCCAGTCTAGCCAAATGGGGAGTGATCCGTCATGCAGCAGCCCACCAGCGAGTCCATCGCCTCCGCCTCGGCCTCCGTCCGGACCGTGCTCGACCGGCTCGTCTCCGCCTGGGAGCGCCACGACGCCGAGGCGTACGGCGAGCTGTTCACCGAGGACGCCACGTACGTCACCTACGTCGGCACCTTCTACCGGGGCCGCCGCGACATCGCGGACAGCCACCGCGCCCTCTTCGCCGGCTTCCTCAAGGGCACCCGGCTGGCGGACGAGATCCTCGACATCCGCTTCTACGGGCCCGACGCGGCCGTGGTCAACGGCCGCGGGGACACCTACAAGGGCAAGCGCCCGCAGAAGCTCACCAAGATCCAGACGTACACCCTCGTCCGCGACACGGACGGGTCATGGCGGATCGCCGCCTTCCAGAACACCAAGCGCAAGCCCCTGATGGAGGCCGTGTCCTACCGGTTCGCCCCGGGCCTCGTCCCGGCCGCCGAGCGCTGACCGGGCGGGAGGACGGGGGCGGCCACGCCGGCTCCCGCCCCCTCCTTCTCCCCTTCCTTCCCCCTCTCCTTCCTCCCCCTCCCCTACTCCTGGTCTTGGAAGGCCGGCAGGGCGAAGATCCGCTCCTTCCCCGCCTCCTCCATCAGCTCGACGAGCGGCAGCACCAGCTCCCACAGGTCCTGCTCGCCGACCTCGCGCACCAGTCCGTCGAGCTCCGCGTCGCCCAGTCCGGCGGCGGCATCGGCCACCACCTTGCGCGCCTCCTCGGGCAGGACGCCGACCAGCGGGAGGAAGGCGCCCCACAGCGCGGTCGCCACGACGGCCCGTACCACCCCGGCCAGCACGAGCGGGTCCCGCAGGGAGTCCAGCCGGGCCACCGCGAGCCGGTCCTCCTCGCCGAGCAGCGCCACGAGCGGGAGCAGCGACTCCCACAGGCCTTCGGCGTGCGTCACCCGTACGAGCGAGTCGAGTTCGGCGGCGCCGAGGCGGGCGGTGAGCTCGGCGATCCGCAGCCGCTGGTCGCCGCCGACCATCGCGGCGACCCCGAGGGCTTCCTCCCAGAGCCCCTCGGCGGCAGCTGCCCGTACGACCGCGCCGAGGCGGTCGTCGCCCATGAGCTCCAGGATCCGGGGCAGCCGCTCGGGCAGGTCCACGTAGAAACCGGCGCGCAGCACGACGGCGTCGTCGACCTGGTCGAGGATCCGGCGGAGCACCTGGTCCCGCATGTGGCCGACGAACCGACCCATGGTGAGGTGGTCGCGGTTCTCGGCGAGGGTGGTGGCGATGCGTACGACGAGCCCCTCGTCGAGCCGGTCGACGATGCCGGAGATCTTCCGCGGGTCCAGGTGTCCGCAGGCCTCGGCGGTGAAGGAGACGGGCAGCTTCTCGATGATGGCGGCGGCCCGGCCCGCCTCCAGCCGGCCGGCCACGCCGGCGGCCAGCCGGGGTCCGAGCGCCTTCTGCGAGATGGCGGCCGCCACCCCGGCCGGCACCAGCTTGGTCGCGGCGGCGATGCGGTCGAGCATCTCGGGTGCGCCGTCGTTCAGTACGCCGCTGACCTGCTCCCGGAACGCCCGTACGTCCTCGTCCGGCAGCCCGCGCAGGAAGCCGAGCTCCCCGGCTTCCGCGCCCACCAGCCGGGCGATCTTCTCCACTTCGGCGCGGCTCACCGGAACAGCACCTTGCGCACGGCCCCGCGTGCGAGGGCGGGGACCAGCCCCAGCGCCTCCTCGGCGGCCTGGTTCAGGCCTTCGGCCTGACGCGCCCGCTCCGCTTTGAGCGCCTCGGCGAGCCGTACGAGCTCCCCGGCATCCAGCTCCGCGAACGACGCGGGGGGCCGGGCGCCCCCCAACTCCCCGCTCAAGCGGCCCATTTCCTCATCTGTACGCACGGGACGACCTCCCACACCAGAGACGACACGACGGCTCGCGTCGAGCGTGGGCCCGAATTGACTAATAGTCAATACTTGCGGGTAGGGCCGCCCGGGGGCATCAGCTCCCGCTCTCCACCAGCTCCTTGAGGACGAGGTCGAGCGCGGTGGCCCGTACGCCGAGCACGGTCTCGGTCTCGGAAGCGTCGAGGCGCAGCGCCCCGTCGTACATGTACGCCATCTCCGGGACCTCGGCCATGACGGCGTCCCGGGCGACCAGCTCGGCCAGTTCCCCGGGCGTCATCCGCCGGAGCCGCGGGTCCGGCGCACCCGCGGCTGCGGCGAGCCGGGCGGCCAAGGCCCGGATGGACAGTTCCGAGGTGGACGGCACGTGCCAGGCGCGGCCCCAGCCGTCCTCCCGGCCGCCGACGGCGACGAGGGTGCGGGCCACATCGCCCACGTAGGACCAGGCGTGCGCCTCGTCCAGGCCGACCGGGAGCGCCGCCTCCGTGCCCGCGAGGACGGCGGGGGCGACCGTCCAGGTGAACAGGGAGAGCGCGCCTTCGCCGAGGAAGTCGCCGGCCCGGACCTCGGCGGCGCGCACGCGCCCGGCCTCGTGGGCGGCCAGGGCCTCCTCCCAGATCGCGGCGCGCACCCGCCCCTTGTCCGAGGTCGGCCGCAGGGGCAGACCGGGGGTCAGGGGCTGCGCCGCGGATCCGTACCCGTAGAGGTTGCCCAGCATCACGTAGTCCGTGCCGGTCCGCCCGGCGGCGGTGAGCAGGGAGGCCGCCAGCGGCGGGAAGGCGGTGCGCCAGTCCTGGTAGGCGGGAGCGGCCGCGTTGTAGAGGGTGCGCGCACCGCGGAGCAGTTCGGTGAGGCGGTCGGTGTCGGTGATGTCGGCGGCGACCCGCTCGACGAGCGGATGCTCGGGCCCGCCGCCGCTGCGGGTGATGACACGGACCTGTTCGCCGGACGCGGCGAGCAGGCGGGCGGTGGCGGTGCCGATCGGGCCGGCGCCGGTGACGACGTGCACGGACATGGCTGTACTCCCCTGTCGAGGGCGCGAGTTGTTCACGCGATGGATCAACCCTCGCCCGGTGCGGCGCCGTACAGTAGTGGCCCGAATGCCAGCCGTCCGGAGATTCGAGCCATGACGACTCCTCCCGCACACGGTCCCGCTTCCGCCCCTGCGGCCCACCGCCCGCATCGCGTGACGGTCATCGCGGTCCCCCCGGTGACCACCTTCGACCTGTCGATCCCGGAGGTGGTCTTCGGCGCGACGCGCATCGGGGAGGACCCGGCCTACGAGGTGACGGTCTGCACCCCCGCCCCCGGCGTCGTCGCCGCGGCGATCGGCATCGACATCGTCGTGCGCCACGGCCTGGAGGCGATCGAGCGGGCCGACACGGTGATGGTGACGGGGACGGGCGCCCGGGTCAGCGCCGACCCGCGCGTACTGGACGCCTTGCGGACCGCCGCCGCGCAGGGCCGGCGCATCGCGTCCATCTGCACCGGCGCGTTCGTCCTGGCCCAGGCCGGTCTCCTCGGCTCCCGCCGCGCCACGACCTTCTGGAGCATGTCGCAGGAGTTCAGGGAGCGCTTCCCCGCGGTCGACCTCGTGCCGGGCGTGCTGTTCGTCGAGGACGGCGGGGTGCTGACCTCGGCGGGGCTCTCCGCGGGGATCGACCTGTGCCTGCACATGGTGCGCTGCGACTACGGGGCCGCCGTCGCGAACGGCACCGCCCGCCTGGTGGTCGCGGCCCCCGTACGGCCGGGCGGTCAGGCCCAGTTCATCGAGACCCCGCTCCCGGCCGACCGCGGCACCTCCCTCGCCGCGACCCGCGCCTGGGCCCTGGCCCGCCTGCACGAACCGACCGCCCTGGCCGACCTGGCCCGGCACGCGGGCCTGAGCGTGCGCACCCTGACCCGCCGCTTCCGCTCGGAGACGGGTCTCAGCCCCCTGCAGTGGCTCCTGCACCAACGCCTGCACCGGGCCCGCGAGATCCTGGAGACGACCGTCCTCCCCGTGGACCAGGTGGCCGCCCGGAGCGGCCTCGGCACGGCGGACTCCCTCCGTACCCACCTGGTCCGCTCCACGGGCCTCACCCCGACCGCCTACCGGACCATGGCACGGGTCCGGCAGCCGTAGGGCGGGTGCTCGGCCCTACGACCGGGTCGGGGCGGCGGCCCGCTCCAGCACCTCCAGGACGGTGTCGCGGAACAGGGTGGTCTTGTACCCGGTCTGCGGTAGTGGGCGGCAGCGGGCCAGTACCGTCGCGGCCGCCGCCGCGAGGGCTTCGGGGGTGGCTTCCCGGCCGATCAGGGCGGCCTCGACCTCCGGCAGCCGCAGCGGAACCCGTGCCACCCCGCCCGCCGCGACGGCGGCGTGCGTGACGGTGGCGCCGTCCAGTGCGAGCCGGGCGGTGGCCTCGACCAGGGGCCATTCGCCGTGGGCCCGGCTGGTCGCCCGGTGGCAGGCGGCGCGTTCGCCCGGCAGGGGCGGCGGCAGCAGGACCGCGGTGAGGATGCGGTCCGGTGCCAGCAGGTGGTCGGCCTGGTGGAGCCGGTCGCCGTCCCCGTACAACTCGGCGACGCCGCGCGGCGATTCGCCGTGGACCTCGACCCCGGCGTCGTAGGTGAGCAGGGCCATCGCGAGGGTCGACGGGTGCGGGGCGACGCACGGGCCGTCGCCGCTGACCACACCGAAGTGGTGGTCGCCCTCGCGTGCGGGGCAGCCGGAGCCGCCCTTCTGGAGGCAGCTGAAGTGCGGATTGCGGTAGTACCAGCAGCGGTTGCGCTGGAGCAGGTTGCCGCCCAGCGTGCCGGCGGCGCGGATCTGCGGGGTCGCCGCGGTCCCGGCCGACACCGCCAGGGCGGGCCAGCCGGAGCGTACCCGCGGGTCGGTGGTCAGCTCGGCGAGCGTGGTCAGGGCGCCGATCCGCAGCCCGCCGTCGGGCAGTGGCGTACAGCCGCGCAGGCTGCCCGCACCGTCGAGGTCGGTGAACGGGCCCGGGGCGATGCCGGAGCGCTGCCGGGCGGTGGTGTCGGTTCCGCCGGCGCGCAGCTCCCCGCCGCGCGCCAGGACGGCGGCCGAGAGGTCGGTGAGGGTGGGCTCGGTGCTCACGTACCCAGTCCTTCCAGGAGGCGGTCGGGGCGGATGGGCATGTCGTACGGGCGCCAGCCGGTGGCGTCGTGGACCGCGTTGGCCAGGGCGGCCGCGGTGGGCAGGGTGGAGATCTCCCCGAGGCCGACTCCGCCGCCGGGGACGTGGTCGAAGCCCTCCTGGTGGAAGTGGACGGTGATCTCGGGGGTGTCCCCGATGCCGGGGATGCGGTAGTCCTCCAGGTTGTCGGTCAGCACCCGCCCCGTGGCCGGGTCGGTGCGCCGCTCCTCGAACAGGGCGTAGCCGACGCCCTGGACGACAGCGCCCTCGCACTGGCTGCGGGCGAGCCGTTCCTCGTGGATGCGGCCCGCGGCGATGCCGCTCCACACGCGCAGCGGGCGGATCCGGCCGAGCCGGGTGTCCACCTCCACCTCGGCGACCTGCACCGATCCGGTAAAGCCGCGGCCGATCGCCACGCCACCCATGGTCAGGTTGAGGGGGGTCACGAAGCCCCGGTGGTCCCGGGTGCGCCGGCCGGTGACCCGTACGCCGTGCGCCATGCCCAGCCGGGAGGCCACGTCGCCGTCACCGCCGCCGAGCGCCTCGCGCAGCCGTGCGGCGGCGTCCGCGGCGGCGGGCACGATCGACGGCGTGGTGCGGCTGCCGCCGGAAGTCGGGCCGTGGACGGTGTCGCTGTGCCCGACCTCGGCGCGCACCCTCTCCTCCGGTACGCCGAGCCCTTCGGCGACGGCGCGGCGCAGTACGGTGCGCGAGCCCGTGCCCATGTCCTGCACGGCGCAGCGGGCGACGACGATCCCGTCCTCGACGGTGAGCTCGACCTCGGTGACGGGGTCGAGGAAGTACAGCCAGTTGGCCGCCGCGACGCCGACGCCCCGGCGGAAGCGCCCGGTGCCGCCGCGGGTGCCCGCCCAGGCCGGGAGGGCGGAGGCCAGGTCGTACAGCGCGTGGCGCTTCGGGTTGCCGTCCCAGCGGCGCCGCAGGGCGATCGGATCCTCTCCCAGCCGGTGGGCCATCTCGTCGACGGCCTGTTCCAGGGCCCAGCACATCGTGGGTCCGCCCGGGCCGCGGAAGGGCGCGCCCGGCGGCCGGTGGGTGACGGTGTCGAAGTCCCGTAGCCGGCGCGGGGCCTTGCCGTACATGAACCGGGCGAGCGCGGCGACGGTGCCGCCCACCGAGACCCCGCCGTCGGTGTCCACGTCCATGGCCAGCGCGCTCAGCCCGCCGGTGGCGTCGGCGGCCATCGCCAGCCGGATCCGGGTGCCGGGCCGGTACCCGCCGTCGGTGAGCTCCTCGTCCCGGTCCAGCACCACCCGTACGGGGGCGCCGTGCAGCCGGGCCAGTTCCGCCGCGGCGATCACGTCGGAGGTCAGCCCCATCTTGCAGCCGAAGCCGCCGCCGACGTGGACGGCCCGGGCCACCACCCGTTCGAGGGGCACGCCGAAGCGCTCGGCGGCGAGTACGGCCACCTGCTTGACCGACTGCGTGGACACCTCCAGGTGGAGGGTGCCTTCGTCCCAGCGGGCCAGGCAGGCGTGCGGTTCGAGCGGGGTGTGGGTTTGCGCGGCGGTCGTGAACAGCCCCTCGACCACCCGCTCGGGGCTGTTCTTACGGGCCTCCGTGATCCGGCGCACGGCCGTGGCGGGCCGCTTGCTCATGGCGGAGGGTCCCCGCCGGTTCCCGCGCCAGCGCGCGGGCGTCAGCTGAGGAGCCTCCCCCGACCCGGGCGCCAGCTTCCGCGACGCCTTGTCCTCGTAGACCAGCGGCCCCTCGCCGGCCCGGGCCCGGCTCACGTCGAGGGCGGCCGGCAGCACCTCGTACTCCACCTTGACCCGCCCGGCGGCCGCCCGCGCCGAGGCCCGGTCCGCCGCGGCGACCGCCGCCACGGGCTGCCCGACGTACCGCACCACTCCGTCGGGGGGCAGCAGCGGCACCAGCGCCAGATCCCCCGCCTCCAGGGACCGTACGTACGCGTGCGCGTGCGGCGAGCGGATGATCACCCCCTCCAGCAGCCCCTCCGGCCGGTGATCGGTGGTGTACCGGGCCGACCCGTCGACCTTCTCGGGAGCCTCGGCGCGCGGCGGCGCCGGCACCTCCCCGTCGTAGTCCCCCGCACAGGCCGCCGCCACGGCACTGAAGATCCCCTCGTACGCCCCGCACCGGCACAGGTGCCCCGCCAGCGCCTCCGCGATCTCCTCCCGCCCCGGCCTGCTCCGCCCGTGCGCGGCCCGCCACCGCTCGAAGAACGCGGCCGCCTCGACCACGAACCCGGGCGTGCAGTAACCGCACTGGAGCGCGTCCTCACCGGCGAAGGCACGCCCGACCGGGTGACCGGCCAGCCCCTCCACCGTCGTCACCCGCCTCCCGGCCAGCCGCACCGCCGGCGTCAGACACGCCACCCGCGGCTCGCCGTCGACCTGCACCGTGCACGCCCCGCAGACCCCGCCGGCGCAGACCAGCTTGGTCCCCGTCAGCCCCAACTGCTCCCGCACCACCTCCACGGCAGCCGGATCATCGTCCACGTCCACCACACACGGGACGCCATTGACCTCGAACTCCACGAGACGCACTCCTCAACCGTGGGGGGCGACGACCCCCACACCATCCGGGCTCGCCTTCACCCCCTTGATAACCCGCCACGGCCCACCCCGCAGTTCGGCACACCCACCCCGAAACGCCACAACGCCCGCCACCCCTGGTCGGGGACGTGGCGGGCGCTGTGTCCCAGTCACTCACCTCACGCCGAGGCCACCTTGAATCCGGCCCGGATCACCTTGCCCACCCGTTCGTCGCGGATCCGGAACTCGTCCGCAGGCTCGACCACCAACCACAACCCCCGGCCGCTCCGGGCACCGAGGTCGGGCTGTTCCACGACGGGGCGACCCGGGCCGCTGTCGCGCACCTCGATCGTCACGATCCCGCCCGCCCACTCCAGACGCACGGCGAACTCCCGCCCCAGCGGGACCCCGTGCAGAACGGCATTCGTGGCGAGCTCGGACACACAGAGCCGTATGTCGTCGCGCCGCTCGGACACGCCCCAATCACCAAGCGTGTCTCCCACGAACTGACGGGCCGCGCGCACCGAGGCACGGGCCCGAGGGAACCGCTGCTGCCGGGACAAGGACATAGCACCCCACCGCCTTAACGCTGAGCTTCCAAGGCCTCACAGAACGTATCGCTATTCGCGAAAAGCGGCAAGGTTTGCAGGCTGGGATAGCGCGGAGGCGTCGCTTAACGTGGGCACCGGCAGACAGCGACGGACACTCGGGAGGCACCGTGAGCGGCAGCGGATGGACCGGCACGTCGATGCCGTACCTGACCCCTCGCCCCGACGGGGACTCCGATGCCTGGACCGCCGAGGCTGAGGCAGCGGGCCGCCGCGGCGCGCAGCGCATCCTGCACGCCGGCGCGGCCGACACCCCGGCCGAGGTCGCCCGCATGCTCGACCTCACAAGCGGGGAATCCGTCATCGTCCGCCGCCGGATCATCGAACTCGACGGCGAGCCAACCGAATTGACCGACACCTACTACCCTGCCGACATCGCCGCGGGCACCCCTCTGGCCGGCACGGCAAAGATCCGGGGCGGCGCGGTGACCCTGCTGGCCTCGCTGGGACACATCGGCGTACGGGCCGTCGAGAACGTGACGGCCCGGATGCCCGGCTCCGAGGAGCGGGAGCATCTGGGCCTCGGGCCGTTCGAGCCGATCCTCCAACTCGCCCGGACCACCTATGACTCGGCGGGCCGGCCGATTCAGGCCGACGTGATGGTCATGCCTGCCGGACGCCAGCAGTTGCGGTACGAGATCGACATCGAGGTCGCATGACCCTGTCCAGTTCCGAAGCCGCAGGCCCCGACCCCCGGCCGCTCCATGCCCGCATCGCCGCCGATCTGCGGGACGAGATCATGAACGGCGACCTCGCACCCGGATCGAAGCTGCCTTCGACGTCACAGCTGAAATCCCGGTTCGACGCCTCCAACGCAACGATCCAGAAGGCCGTCCGGCTCCTCAAGGACGAGGGACTGGCTCTGGGCCGTGCGGGCGCGGCAGTGACCGTACGAGACACCCGGCAGCGGACCGTCCGCCCTTCAGGCTCCCTCACGCCCGCCGTGGATGGGGCGTCCTACCCATGGCTCACCGAAGCATCGGAACCGGCCCGCGCGGCACACAGCACGTTGCTGGCAGTGGAAGAGGTGTCCGTCGTCGGTGATGTCGCCGCCGCTCTCGGCCTCCCCGAGGGCAGTGCGGCCGTGTGCAGACGCCAGCTGATCACCATCGAGGGCGAACCCGCCGAGCTGGTGAGCTCGTACTACCCGCCGGACCTCGCGCGCGGCACCGCCCTCGCGGAACCCCGCCGGATCCGGGGCGGCACTCCGACCCTGCTGACGGAACTCGGCTTCCCACCCCGCCACAGCATGGACCGGCTCTCCGCCCGCGTCGCGACGCAGGAGCAGTACACCGCCCTACGGCTACCCGGCGACCTCCCCGTCCTGCGGACCCTCCGTGCGGTTTACGGCGCGGAGGGACAGCCGATCGAGGTCACCGTCATGGTGAAGGCAGGCCACCTGTACGAGCTCCAGTACGAGTTCGCGCCCGAAGCCTGACCACCCCGGAACGCCACAACGCCCGCCACCCCTGGTCGGGGACGTGGCGGGCGTTGTGTCGAGTGCCGTACTTCGTTGTACGGACCGTATGAGGGGTCCTCCCGGAGGAGGGGTTCTGCAGGTACTGCGTGTTACACGGTGATCGAGCGGTCCGTCGGCTTGACCGGGTACGGGAGGGCGCTGGTGCCGGTCAGGAAGCGGTCCACGCCGCGGGCGGCCGAGCGGCCTTCCGCGATGGCCCAGACGATCAGCGACTGGCCGCGGCCGGCGTCGCCGGCGACGAAGACGCCGTCGACGTTGGTCGCGTAGGAGGCGTCGCGCTCGATGTTGCCGCGGGCGTCCATCGCCAGGCCGAACTGCGCCGTGAGGCCGTTCTCCTGGTCGGTGCCGGTGAAGCCCATCGCCAGGGTGACCAGCTGCGCGGGGAGGACGCGCTCGGTGCCGGGCTTCTGGACGAGCTTGCCGTCCTCGAAGGCGACCTCGACGAGGTGGAGGGCCTTGACGTTGCCGTCCTCGTCGCCCTCGAAGTGGGTGGTGGAGACGGAGTAGATCCGCTCGCCGCCCTCCTCGTGAGCAGAGGTGACCTTGTACAGCATGGGGAAGGTCGGCCAGGGCTGGCCGGCCGGCCGGTCCTCGGAGGGACGCGGCATGATCTCCAGCTGCGTGACCGAGGCCGCGCCCTGGCGGTGGGCGGTGCCCACGCAGTCCGCGCCGGTGTCGCCGCCGCCGATGACGACCACGTGCTTGCCCTCGGCCGTGATGGGGGGCGCCATGAAGTCGCCCTCCTGGACCTTGTTCGCGAGGGGGAGGTACTCCATCGCGAAGTGGATGCCGTTCAGGTCGCGGCCCGGGACCGGGAGGTCGCGGGAGATCGTCGCGCCCGCCGCGATGACGACCGCGTCGAACCGCTTGCGCAGGTCCGTGGCGGTGACGTCGCGGCCGACCTCGACGCCCGTACGGAACTTGGTGCCCTCCGCGCGCATCTGCTCGATGCGGCGGTTGATGTGCACCTTCTCCATCTTGAACTCGGGGATGCCGTAGCGCAGCAGCCCGCCGATGCGGTCGGCGCGCTCGTACACCACCACGGTGTGGCCGGCCCGGGTCAGCTGCTGGGCCGCGGCGAGACCCGCCGGGCCGGAGCCGATGACCGCGGCGGTCTTGCCCGACAGGCGCTCGGGCGCCTGCGGGGTGACGTCGCCGTTGTCCCACGCCTTGTCGATGATCGAGACTTCGACGTTCTTGATGGTGACGGCCGGCTGGTTGATGCCGAGCACGCAGGCGGACTCGCACGGCGCCGGGCACAGCCGCCCGGTGAACTCCGGGAAGTTGTTCGTCGCGTGCAGCCGCTCGGAGGCGGCGGTCCAGTCCTCGCGGTACGCGAAGTCGTTCCACTCGGGGATCAGGTTCCCGAGGGGGCAGCCGTTGTGGCAGAACGGGATGCCGCAGTCCATGCAGCGGCCGGCCTGCTTGCTGATGATCGGCAGCAGCGAGCCCGGAACGTAGACCTCGTTCCAGTCCTGGAGGCGCTCGGCCACAGGACGGGTGCAGGCGGTCTCGCGCGGGGTGGTGAGGAAGCCCTTCGGGTCAGCCATTGGTCGCCGCCTCCATCATCTTCTCCGTGGTCTCGGACTCGGAGAGTCCGGCGAGCTCAGCGGCGTCCTTGGCGGCGAGCACTGCCTTGTACGTGGTCGGGATGATCTTGCTGAAGCGGGCCGCCGAGGCGGTCCAGTCAGCCAGGAGCTTCGCGGCCACGGTCGAGCCGGTCTCCTCCTCGTGGCGGCGCACCACATCGTGCAGCCACTGGGCATCCGTGTCGGAGAGGGCTTCGACCGCGCCCGTGTTGCCGACGTTGACGTTGTTCGGGTCGAGGTCGATGACGTACGCGACGCCGCCCGACATGCCCGCCGCGAAGTTGCGGCCCGTCTCGCCGAGGACGACCGCGGTGCCGCCGGTCATGTACTCGCAGCCGTGGTCGCCCACGCCTTCCGAGACGACCAGGGCGCCGGAGTTGCGGACGCAGAAGCGCTCGCCGGTGCGGCCGCGCAGGAACAGCTCGCCGCCGGTGGCGCCGTAGCCGATCGTGTTGCCCGCGATGGTCGAGTACTCGGCCAGGTGGTCGGCGCCGCGGTCCGGGCGGACCACGACGCGGCCGCCGGAGAGGCCCTTGCCGACGTAGTCGTTGGCGTCGCCCTCGAGGCGCAGCGTGACACCGCTGGGCAGGAAGGCGCCGAAGGACTGGCCGGCGGAGCCGGTGAAGGTCAGGTCGATGGTGTTGTCGGGCAGGCCCGCGCCACCGAACTTCTTCGTGACCTCGTGGCCGAGCATGGTGCCGACCGTGCGGTTGATGTTGCGGATCGCGACCTGGGCGCGGACCGGCTGCGCGGTCTCGGCCGAGTCGGCGTTCAGCGCGTCCGCGGCGAGGCGGATGAGCTCGTTGTCGAGCGCCTTCTCCAGACCGTGGTCCTGCTCGATCAGGGCGTGGCGGACCGCGCCCTCGGGCAGCTCCGGCACGTAGAAGAGCGGCTCCAGGTCGAGACCCTGCGCCTTCCAGTGCGTGACGGCCTTGCTGGTGTCGAGGAGCTCGGCGTGGCCGACGGCCTCCTCGATCGTGCGGAAGCCCAGCTCGGCGAGGAGCTCGCGCACCTCCTCCGCGATGAACTCGAAGAAGTTGACGACGAACTCGGGCTTGCCGGAGAAGCGGTCGCGCAGGACCGGGTTCTGGGTGGCGATGCCGACCGGGCAGGTGTCCAGGTGGCAGACGCGCATCATGACGCAGCCGGAGACGACGAGCGGCGCGGTCGCGAAACCGAACTCCTCGGCGCCGAGCAGCGCGGCGATGATGACGTCGCGGCCGGTCTTGAGCTGGCCGTCCGTCTGGACCACGATGCGGTCGCGCAGCCCGTTGAGCAGGAGGGTCTGCTGGGTCTCGGCGAGGCCGAGCTCCCAGGGACCGCCCGCGTGCTTCAGCGAGGTGAGCGGGGACGCGCCCGTACCGCCGTCGTGGCCGGAGATGAGCACGACGTCCGCGTGGGCCTTGGAGACACCGGCCGCGACCGTACCCACGCCGACCTCGGAGACCAGCTTCACGTGGATGCGGGCGACCGGGTTGGCGTTCTTGAGGTCGTGGATCAGCTGAGCCAGGTCCTCGATGGAGTAGATGTCGTGGTGCGGCGGCGGGGAGATCAGGCCGACACCCGGGGTGGAGTGCCGGGTCTTGGCGACCCACGGGTAGACCTTGTGGCCGGGCAGCTGGCCGCCCTCGCCGGGCTTGGCACCCTGCGCCATCTTGATCTGGATGTCGTCCGCGTTGACCAGGTACTCGCTCGTGACACCGAAGCGGCCGGAGGCGACCTGCTTGATGGAGGAGCGGCGCGCCGGGTCGTACAGGCGGTCCGGGTCCTCGCCGCCCTCACCGGTGTTGGACTTCGCGCCCAACTGGTTCATGGCGATGGCGAGGGTCTCGTGCGCCTCCTTGGAGATGGAGCCGTACGACATGGCGCCGGTGGAGAAGCGCTTGACGATGTCGGCGACCGACTCGACCTCGTCGATGGAGATGGCTTCGCGCTCGGACTTGAAGCCGAAGAGCCCGCGGAGCGTCATCAGGCGCTCGGACTGCTCGTTCACCCGGTCCGTGTACTGCTTGAAGATGTCGTACCGGCGGTTGCGCGTGGCGTGCTGCAGGCGGAAGACCGTGTCCGGGTCGAACAGGTGCGGCTCGCCCTCGCGGCGCCACTGGTACTCGCCGCCGATCTCCAGCGCGCGGTGCGTGGCCGCGATGCCGGAGGCCGGGTACGCCTTGGTGTGGCGCGCGGCCACCTCCTTGGCGATGACGTCCAGGCCGGCGCCGCCGATCTTCGTGGCGGTGCCCGCGAAGTACGCCGCGACGAACTCCTCGTTCAGGCCGACGGCCTCGAAGACCTGCGCGCCGCGGTAGGAGGCGACGGTGGAGATGCCCATCTTGGACATGACCTTCAGGACGCCCTTGCCGAGCGCGTAGATCAGGTTCTTGATGGCCTGCTCCGGCTCCAGGCCGGACAGGAAGGTGCCCGCGGCGAGGAGGTCCTCGACGGACTCCATGGCGAGGTACGGGTTGACCGCGGCCGCGCCGTAGCCGATGAGCAGCGCGACGTGGTGGACCTCGCGGACGTCGCCGGCCTCGACCAGCAGGCCCACCTGGGTGCGCTGCTTGGTGGCGATGAGGTGGTGGTGCACGGCCGAGGTGAGCAGCAGCGACGGGATCGGCGCGTGCTCGGCGTCGGAGTGACGGTCCGAGAGGACGATCAGGTGCGCGCCGTTCTCGATGGCCGCGTCGACCTCGCCGCGGATCTCCTCGATGCGGGCGGCCAGGGCCGCACCGCCGCCCGAGACCCGGTACAGGCCCGAGAGGGTGGCGGCCTTCATGCCCGGCATGTCGCCGTCGGCGTTGACGTGGATGAGCTTGGCCAGCTCGTCGTTGTCGATCACCGGGAACGGCAGGGTGACGCTGCGGCAGGACGCGGCGGTCGGCTCCAGCAGGTTGCCCTGCGGGCCGAGCGAGGACAGCAGCGAGGTGACGAGCTCCTCGCGGATGGCGTCCAGCGGCGGGTTGGTGACCTGCGCGAAGAGCTGGGTGAAGTAGTCGAAGAGCAGCCGGGGGCGCTCGGACAGGGCCGCGATCGGGGAGTCCGTACCCATGGAGCCGAGCGGCTCGCCGGCGCTGCGGGCCATCGGCGCGAGGATGACGCGGAGCTCTTCCTCGGTGTAGCCGAAGGTCTGCTGGCGGCGGGTGACCGAGGCGTGGGTGTGCACGATGTGCTCACGCTCGGGCAGGTCCGTCAGCTCGATCTCGCCCGTCTCCAGCCATTCGGCGTACGGGTGCTCGGCGGCCAGCGCGTCCTTGATCTCGTCGTCTTCGATGATCCGCTTCTGGGCGGTGTCGACGAGGAACATCTTGCCGGGCTGCAGGCGGCCCTTGCGGACGACCTTGGCCGGGTCGATGTCCAGGACGCCGACCTCGGAGGAGAGCACGACGAAGTCGTCGTCGGTGACCCAGTAGCGGCCGGGGCGCAGACCGTTGCGGTCGAGGACCGCGCCGACCTGGGTGCCGTCGGTGAAGGTGACGCAGGCGGGGCCGTCCCACGGCTCCATCTGCGTGGAGTGGTACTTGTAGAACGCGCGGCGGGCCGGCGACATGGAGGTGTGGTTCTCCCACGCCTCCGGGATCATCATCAGCACGCTGTGCGGGAGGGACCGGCCGCCGAGGTGGAGCAGCTCCAGGACCTCGTCGAAGGAGGCCGAGTCGGAGGCGTCCGGGGTGCAGATCGGGAAGATCCGCTCCAGGGCACCCTCGCCGAAGAGGCCGGAGGCCAGCTGGGACTCGCGGGCCCGCATCCAGTTCCGGTTGCCCTTGACCGTGTTGATCTCGCCGTTGTGCGCGACGAAGCGGTACGGGTGGGCCAGCGGCCACGACGGGAAGGTGTTCGTCGAGAACCGGGAGTGGACCAGGGCGATCGCGGAGGCGAAGCGGCGGTCCGAGAGGTCCGGGAAGAAGGGCTCCAGCTGGCCGGTGGTCAGCATGCCCTTGTAGACGATCGTGCGGGCCGAGAGCGACGGGAAGTAGACCCCGGCCTCGCGCTCGGCGCGCTTGCGCAGCACGAAGGCCTTGCGGTCCAGCTCGATGCCCGAGGTCCCGTTGCTGACGAACAGCTGCGAGAAGGCCGGCATGGTGGCGCGGGCGCCGTTGCCGAGCAGGTCGGGGGTGACCGGAACCTCGCGCCAGCCGAGAACCGTGAGGTTCTCCTCGGCGGCGATGGCCTCGATCTGCTCCACGGCGACGGCCTGTGCGGTGCCGTCGGCGGGGAGGAAGGCGATGCCGACGGCGTACGCGCCGGCCTCGGGAAGGTCGAAACCGGCCACGTCGCGCAGGAACGCGTCCGGGACCTGGGAGAGGATGCCGGCGCCGTCGCCCGAGTCGGGCTCGGATCCGGTGGCGCCTCGGTGCTCGAGGTTCCGCAATACGGTCAGCGCCTGCTCGACCAGCGTGTGGCTGGCCTCGCCGGTGAGGTTGGCCACAAAGCCGACGCCACAGGCGTCGTGCTCGTTGCGCGGGTCGTACATGCCCTGCTGGGCGGGGCGACCGTCCATGGGCGACCAGGCGGTGTTGCTGAGGCCGGTCGCGGAGTGCGTGGATGCGGAACGCATCGGCTCTCCCGTCGTCGTCGTGGCATATGTGCATAGCCGAGGGACGACGTTGGCCCTCTGCGAAATTTCGTGCAGATTACATGATGACGACAATCCCGCGAAGCGGATATGTCATTCCAGCATGCGGACACTGCACGGAGCAGACAAGAGGGGACTTTCGCAGGTGTCCGGCATCGGGACACGGGACGAAGGTCCCGGTACGGGGCGGGCCTCATTGCCCGGCGCCCAGGGTCTGATGCCCGGCGGACACAGGATCGAAACCGCCGAGTAACTGACTACTTATGTTGCCTACTGCATAGTGTCTCACTCCCTGCACGGTCAGCCTACGGCTCCACCGATCCAGGTTCCCAGGATGTACGTCACACCCGCGGCCGCGCCACCCAGGACGAGCTGGCGCAGCCCGCTGTACCACCAGGAGCGGGCCGTGACCCGGGAGACCACCGCGCCGCAGGCGAAGAGCCCCACCAGGGCCGCGAGCACCGCGGGCCACAGGACGGTCGCGCCGAGCAGGTAGGGCAGCAGCGGGACGAGCGCGCCGAGCGCGAACGATCCGAAGGAGGACACGGCGGCGACCATCGGCGACGGCAGGTCGTCCGGGTCGATCCCGAGCTCCTCGCGGGCGTGGATCTCCAGCGCCTGCTCCGGGTCGCGGGAGAGCTGCATGGCCACCTCGCGGGCCAGCGCCGGCTCGACGCCGCGCGAGACGTAGAGCTCGGCCAGCTCCTCCATCTCGTCGATGGGGTGCTTGCGCAACTGCTGGCGCTCTATGTCCAGTTCGGCGAGCACGAGCTCGCGCTGCGAGGCGACCGAGGTGTACTCCCCCGCCGCCATGGAGAAGGCTCCGGCGGCGAGGCCGGCCAGGCCGGTGACGACGATGACGTGCGGGGCGACGGCGCCGCCGGCCACACCGGTCATCAGCGCGAGGTTGGAGACGAGCCCGTCCATCGCACCGAAGACCGCCGGGCGCAGCCATCCGCCGTTGACGTCACGGTGGGTGTGGTTGGTGCGGTGGGCGGTGTGAAGCGGCGCTTCGATATCGATGATGGACATTCCGGCTATCTCCCCTTTTGTACGAGTGGGTGCACAGAGCTGTGCCATGGACGACGCGCGGACACCCACTCCCCCTGAACACCTCGAAACTACGCACGATTTTTGCCGCCCGCCAGCAAGGAAGGCCGTACTTACCTGGGGTTTTGGGGATCGGCGACCGGGTGACGGGGACCTGCGGCGGGTGTTTCGCGACGAGCGACAAACCACATGCCATGGCACAAATCCCCCAAGGGCTCAATATGAGTCCCATCAAGTGGAGAGGCGCGCCATGGAGCTGATTGCATGCAATCCGCAGGTCCTCCTCGAACGGGCCCGGGGCGCTCTTCTCGGACTCGCGGTGGGTGACGCGCTGGGCGCCCCCGCGGAGAACATGAAGCCCTCGGAGATCCGGGCGAAGTGGGGCCGGATCGAGGGCTTCGTCTCGGACGACCCGGCGGGCACGGACGATACGGAGTACGCGATCTTCTCGGGCCTGCTGCTGGCCCGACACGGGTCGGCGCTGACGGTCGCCCACGTCGAACGGGCGTGGCACCACTGGATCGCGGACCTGGACGAAGGCCCGTTCCGCGGTGCGGGCTTCTCGGAACGCGGCACCCTGGAGAACCTCCGCCGGGGGCTGGCGGCCCCCATCTCCGCCCAGCACCGGCACGCCTGGTCGGACGGTCTGGCCATGCGGGCGGCCCCCTTCGGCGTCTTCGCGGCGGGCCGCCCGGCCGAAGCCGCCCGGCTCGTCGCCATCGACGGCTGCGTCAGCCACGACGGCGAGGGCATCTACGGCGGCCAGGCCGTCGCGGCCGGGGTCGCCGCGGCGATGGCCGGGGGCTCCGCGGCCTCCGTCATCTCGGCGGCCCTCTCCGTCATCCCCTCCGACTCCTGGACGGCCCGCTCCCTGCGCCGGGCCGTGACGGCCGCCCCGCGCGGCGAGCGGGCGGTCCGCTCGGCGGTGGTCATCGGCGGCTACCCCTGGACGGACCTGGCCCCCGAGGCGGTCGGCCTCGCCTTCGGCGCGTTCGCCGCGTGCGGCGGCGACTTCGCCTCCTCGGTCCTCATGGCGGTCAACATGGGCCGCGACGCGGACACCACGGCGGCCGTGGCGGGCGCGCTCGCCGGCGCCATGTCCGGCGCCCCCGCCATCCCGGCCGCCTGGTCCTCGGTGATCGGCCCGGTCCGCGGAAGCTGCCTCCCCTCGATGCGCGGCTACCACGTCCTGGACATCGCGGACCTCCTCACCCCGGAAACCGAGACCCCCCGATGACCCTGACTCCGACCACCCCGCCCCCCACCACCCCGCTTCCCACCAACCCGCCTCCCCCACACGACACCGCACCCGAGAAGGCCACCCGCCAGGACGCCGCGCGGGCCGACGCCCGGTCTGAGCGGGCCCCGGAGGACGGCACCCTGACCCGGCCGGCCGACGGCCGGGAGGCCGCTCGGGCCGACGGCCGGGAGGCCGCTCGGGCCGACGCCCGGGAGGCCGCTCGGACCCCGGAGGGCGACACCCCGACCGGGCCGGCCACCCGCCAGGACGCCGCGCGGCCCGACGCCCGGTCTGAGCGGACCCCGGGGGACGACACCCTGACCCGGCCGGCCGACGACCGGGAGGCCGCTCAGCCCGACGCCCGGACCGAGCGGACCCCGGAGGACGACACCCTGACCAGGCCGGCCGACGACCGGGAGGCCGCTCGGACCCGGGAGGGCGACACCCCGACCGGGCCGGCCACCCGCCAGGACGCCGCTCGGGCCGACGCCCGAACCGAGCGGACCCCGGAGGACGACACCCCGACCCGGCCCGCCGACGGCCGGGAGGCGGGCGGGGCCGTCGCCCCCGCGGGCGGTCGCCCCGAGCCCGCCCGGGGCCCGGGGATCGCCGGTACGCCGGTGCCCGGGTTCCTCCGCGCCGCGACCGCCGCCCCCGGGCCGGCGGAGGCACCGGCGCCGGTCCGGGGGCCCGGGGGCCTGCCCCCGGTTTCGGGAAGGGGCGGGTACGGGGAGAGTCCCCCCGCCCCGGAGCCGGCCCCCACCGGGCACGACGCCCCGCCTCGCACGCAGCCCCGTACCGCCGGCGCGGTGGTGGTGGACGCGCCCGGCCGGGGAACCGGGGGCGACACCCCGCCCCGGAAGGGGACCGCCTCCGGCCGGGACGCCCCGGCGACCGGCGCCGCGAGCGGGACCGCGCGGCCCGGCACCGCCCCGGCGGAAGCCACGCCGGGCCCGGACGGCACCCCGCCCCGCACGGCGGCCCGCAGCGCCCCGCCAGGGGCCTGGACCAACCCCGGCCCCGCGGCCCGCACCGCCCCGGCGGAGGTCACGGGCGGCCCGCTCACCGCCCCGTCAGGACCCGCCGACGCCCCGCCCCACACGTCCCCGCCGGGACCCGCGCCGCGGGACGCGCAGCCCCGTACGGCCACGGCCACGGCCACGGCCATCGCCACCGCCACCGCCGAGCCCCGTACCGCGCCGGCCCCCGGGCCCGCCCCCGAAGGGCCCCGCCGGATCGAGGGGCTGCTGCTCGGGCTCGCCGCGGGCGACGCCGCCGGGTGGCCCGCCGCCCGCCACCGGGCCAGCCGCATGCCCGAGTGGACCCGCCGCCTCACCCGCGAGCTCGACACCTTCGCCGAGCAGAACGCCACCACCACCCTCCCCGTCCCCATCGCCCTCAACCAGCCCCCGGAGCCGCTGCGCCTCGGCCCCTCCGACGACGCCGAGTGGGCCGCCTTCGCCGCCGAGTCCGTCCTCACCGCCGCCGGCGTGCTGCTCAGCGACCTCTCCCGGTCCCGCCGCATGCGCGCCGCCATCGACCTGGCCTGGAACGCCCTGGCCAGCGAGGTCGCCGCGGCGGCGGAACGCGCGCCCGAGGTCGAGTCCGCCGTCCTGCCCCTGCGCGCCCGGATCTCCGTCCGCGCCGGCCTCGGCAACCTCGCCGCCGGCCTGCGCCCGCCCGCCACCGGCCACGACAACCCGCACTACTTCGACGACGCCGCCTGCATCCGGGCCTGCGTCCTGGCCGTCGTCCATCCCGGGGACCCCGAGGCCGCCGCGGACCTCGCCGAGTTCGACGCCCGCTACACCCAGGACGGCGACGGGGTCCACGGCGCCCGCGCCATGGCCGCCGCCATCGCCACCGCCCTCGCGAGCACCGGAACCTGCACCGCCTCCGACACCGACGCCGCCGTCGACGCCGCCCTCGCGCAGCTGCCGGAGTCCACCGAGATCGGCCGCAACGCCCGGCACGCGGTGAAACTCGCCCGCGCCGAGACGGCCGCGACCGGCGGGGCCTTCGCCATCGTCCCGCTCCTGGAGCACCAGATCGTCGACCACGTCTACAGCTACGGGATCGCCGCCGCGGAAACCGTCCCCGTGGCCCTCGCCCTCGCCACCGCCGCCCGCGGCCGGGTCGGCGAGGCGGTCCCGGCCGCCGCCTGCCTGTCGCGCGTCGCGGACTCCGCCCCCGCCCTCGCCGGCGCGCTGACCGGCGCCCTCGGCGGCGGCGACTCGCTCCCCGCCGCCTGGCGCGAAGCGTGCCGCACCCTCTCCGGCTGCGCCCTCCCCCGCCTGGCGGGCACCGACCTCGTCGAACTGGCCGCACTGCTCACCCGTACGGAACTCACCTCACCCAAGCCCCAAGGAAAGCCCCGGACATGACGACCCTGACCCCCTTCCCCCAGAGCACCTCGACCCCCACCTCCCCCTCCCTGGACGACCGGATCACCGGCGCCCTCGTCGGCGCGGCCGTCGGCGACGCGCTGGGCGGCCCGGTGGAGGGCTGGACCCCGGAACAGATCGTGGAGCGGCACGGCGGCCGGGTGCGCGGCATCGTCGGCCCGTGGCACGAGGACTGGCGCACCGCCCGCCCGATCGCGCCGTACCACAAGGGCGACGGCCACGTCACCGACGACACCCTGATGACGCACGCGCTGGTACGGGTCTACGAGGCCGTACGGGACCACCTGGACGCGTACGCGATCGCCGAGCACCTGGTGCCGGACCTGATGACGGTCCCCCGCTGGATCCCGGAACTGGAGGCGGACGCCCTCCCCCTCCAGCGGATCTTCCTCGCCGAGAAGTGGATCGTGACCCGGCTGCACTACGCCCACGCGGACCCGCGGGAGGCGGGCAACGGCAACATCGTCAACTGCGGCGCGGCGATGTACATGGCGCCGGTCGGGCTCGTCAACGCGGGCAATCCGGCCGGGGCGTACGCGGAGGCGCTGGACGTCACGGGCGCGCACCAGTCCTCGTACGGGCGGGAGGCGGCGGGCGTGTTCGCGGCGGCGGTGGCGGCGGCCTGCGTGCCGGGTGCGACGGCGGCCTCGGTGGTCGAAACGGCCCTTTCCCTGGCCAAGGACGGCACCCGCGCGGCCATCGCGGCGGTGTGCGAAGTCGCCGCCCGCCACCGGGACTTCGAGTCGGCGCTGGCCCCCCTGCGGGCGGCGGTCGCCCCGTACGACTCGGTCGGCCCGGACTACCGCGCCCCCTCCCTGGGCGCACGGCGCCCCTCGCGCCTGCACTCCATCGAGGAACTCCCGGTGGCGCTCGGCATGCTGCTCGTCGCCGACGGCTGCTACGAGACCTCCGTGCTCGGCGCGGTCAACTACGGCCGGGACTGCGACTCCATCGCGACCATGGCCGGTGCGATCGCGGGCGCCCTGTCGGGCGGGGCCGCGGTCCCGCCCGCCTGGGCGGACCGGGTCGCGGAGGCCAGCCGCCTGGACCTGCGCGCCCCGGCGTCGGCTCTGGCCTCGGTGACCCGGGAGATCTTCACCCGCGACCACTCCCGCCGCCGCACCCACGAGGCCGCCTTCGCCACCCTGACGGCCCCCCGATGACCCCCACTTGGCCGGCGCCGCCCCCCTCCCCCGCCCGGGCCACACCGACGGCCCCGCCAACGCCCACCTCCCCGCCCCCGCCCCCGCCCGGGGACCCGAGCACCCACGCACCCCGGCCGCCTTCCCCAACCCAGGCCACACTCGCGGCCCCGCCAACACCCACCTCCCCACCCCCGCACGGGGACCCGAGCACCCACGCACCCCGGCCGCCTTCCCCAACCCAGGCCACACCCGCGGCCCCGCCAACACCCACCTCCCCGCCCTCGGGCCCGGCCCCGGGCCTGGGCCACCACGGAGCCACGGGAGCAGGGACGCCCGGCTCGGCCCCGCCTGCGCCCGCCTCCGACCCGGGCCGGGCCGGGGGCGGGGCCGGGGGCGGGAATTCCCCCACCCCGCCCCTTCCCGAAACCAGGGGCGAGCCCCTGGACCCCGTGCCCCCGGGTCCGCCCGCCCCTAACGGCGTACCGGCCCCCACCCCCGGACCGGACCGGCCCGCCCCGAACGACCGGACGAGCCCCACCCCCGGACCGGGTCGGCCCGCCCCGAACGGTGAAACGGCCCCCACCCCCGGACCCGGACGGCCCGCCCCGAACGACGAGACGGGCCCCGTCCCCGGACCCGGACGGTCCCCCCAGAGCGGCGGAACGGCCCCGCCACCCGGATCCGGGCCCGGCGGGCCCGTCCGGCTCACCTGGGTGCAGCCCGAGGATCTGGTCGGCCACGAGTTCCGGCAGGCCGCCGAGGACGGCCGCGGAGAGGCTGCGGAGCCGCTGCTGCGCGTCTGGCTGGCGGCGGGCGGCCACCTCGCGCCGGCCCGGGCGGGCGCCTCCCCCACCCCGGCCCCGCCGGAACTCCGAGCCCTGGCCACCGACCTCCTGACGGCCCTGGCGGCCCTCCCCTCACCCCCCGAACCAGGTGGAGACGGCTCCGGTGACCCGGGGTCCAGGGGCCTGCCCCTGGTTTCGGGAAGGGGCGGGGCGGGGGAACCCTCCCTCACCCCGCCCCACCGCCCAGAACCCGAGGCCGAGGCCGAGGCCGGGGCCGGGGCCGGGGCCGCGCCCAGAGCCGGAGCCGAGGCCGTGCCACAGACCGGGGCCGCACCCAAGTCCGTACCTGAGGCCGGACCCGCGCCTGAGGCCGGGGCCGGGACCGGACCCGCGCCTGAGGCCAGGACCGGCACCGCGCCTGAGACGGAGTCCGTGCCCAAGGCAGAGTCCATGCCCGGGGCCGGGTCCCGGACCGTGCCCCAGGCCGAGAGCGGACCCAGGGCCGAGGCCGGACCCAGGGCCGAGGCCGGACCCAGCGCCGAGGCCGGACCCAGCGCCGAGGCCGGACCCAGCGCCGAGGCCGGACCCAGCGCCGAGGCCGGACCCAGCGCCGAGGCCGGACCCAGGGCCGAGGCCGGACCCAGGGCCGAGGCCGGACCCAGGGCCGAGAGCGGCCCCAGCGCCGAGAGCGGCCCCAGCGCCGAGGCCGGACCCAAGGCCACGCCTGCCCCCGGGCCCGGCCCCGAGGCCACACCCGAGGCCCGACCCGAGGCCCGACCCGGGTCCCGACCCGGGTCCCGACCCGGCGCCGGCTTCGCAGGGGCCCGGCCGGGACCGGCCGCCCAGGACACCGCCCTGCGGCGGCGGCTGGAGGCCGCATGGCTCGGCCGCGCCGTCGGCTGCGTCCTCGGCAAGCCCGTGGAGAAGCTCCCCCTGCACGGGATCCGCACCCTGGCCCGGGCCGCCGGAAACTGGCCCCTGGCCGACTGGTTCACCGAACGCGGCGTACCACCGGAGGTACTCGCCGCCCACCCCTGGAACCGCCGCTCCGCACCCACCTCCCTCGCCGAGAACATCGACGGCACCCCCGAGGACGACGACCTCAACTACCCCCTCCTCGGGCTGCTCCTCCTCCAGCGCCACGGCAAGGGCTTCACCACCGCCGACGTCGGCCGGCTGTGGCTCGACGAGCTCCCGGCCGGCCGTACGTTCACGGCCGAGCGGGTCGCGTACCGCAATCTCCTCCAGGGGCTGGAGCCCCCGGCGACCGCCACCCACCACAACCCCTTCCGCGAATGGATCGGCGCCCTGATCCGCGCCGACGTCCACGGCTGGACCAACCCGGGCGCCCCGGCCGCCGCCGCGGCCCAGGCGTACCGGGACGCCGCCCTCACCCACACCGGCAACGGCGTCCACGCCGCCACGTTCGTGGCCGCCGCCACCGCCACCGCGGCCACCGGCCGGGCCGACGTGCACACCGCGCTCCGGGCCGGCCTGGCCGTCGTACCGCCCCGCTCCCGCCTCGCCGAGGCCGTCCGCTTCGGGATCCGGACGGCCTGCGACGCGCACGCCACCGCCGCCGACTTCGATACCGTCGTGGACCTGCTCCACGCCCGCTACGGCCACTACCACTGGGTCCACGCCGTTCCCAACACCGCCGTGATCGCCGCCGCCCTCACCCACGCCGACGGGGACTTCACCCACTCCGTCTGCCGCGCCGTCTCCGGCGGCTGGGACACCGACTCCAACGGCGCCACCGCGGGCGCCCTCGCCGGACTGATCGCCGGCTCCCCCGACGCCATCCCGCACCGCTGGACCGCCCCGCTGAAGAACCGCCTCGCCACCACCGTCCCCGGCTTCGACGGCATCGGCTTCGACACCCTCGCCCACCTCACCGCACAGGAGGCAGCCCGCTCATGACGGCCATCGCCGTGCTCGGCAGTACCAACATGGACCTCGTCGCCTACGTCTCCAAGGCCCCCCGCCTCGGGGAGACCGTCACCGGCCGCGAGTTCCGCACCGTTCCCGGCGGCAAGGGCGCCAACCAGGCCGTCGCCGCGGCCCGCTGCGGCGCGGAGGTGGTGATGATCGGTGCGGTCGGGGCCGACGAGTTCGGCGTACGGCTGCGCTCCGCGCTCGCCGGCGCAGGGGTGGAGACGGCGGCCCTGCGCACCGTCGAGGGCGCCAGCGGCACCGCGCACATCACCGTGGACGACGAGGGCGGCAACAGCATCATCGTCATCCCCGGCGCCAACGCCCGCGTCACCTCCCTGGAACCGGGCGACGACGCCCGCATCGGCGCCGCCGACTCCCTGCTCCTCCAGCTCGAACTGCCCCTGGAGGCCGTGCTCGCCGGCGCGCTCGCCGCCCGCGCGCACGGTGTCCGGACCATCCTCACCCCGGCCCCCGCCCAGCCGCTGCCCGCCGAACTCCTCGCCGCCACCGACCTGTTGGTCCCCAACGAGCACGAGGCCGCCGCGCTCACCGGGCTCACCGACGTCCGCCTGGCCGCGGCGGCCCTGCTCCAGGACGTGCCGGAGGTGGTCGTCACCCTCGGCGCGGCCGGGGTGCTGTACGCCGCCCGCGGCAGCGAGCCGCGGACCGTGCCCGCGCCGCGCGTACGGGCCGTGGACACCACCGCCGCCGGGGACACCTTCGTCGGCGCGCTCGCCGTGGCCCTGGGCGAGGGCCGGCCGATGCCCGAGGCCCTGAGCTGGGCCTCGGCAGCCGCCGCCCTGTCCGTACAGCGCCCCGGCGCCCAGGACTCGATGCCGACCCGCTCCCAGACCGACACCTTCGCCCGCTCCGGAGCCGCCTCGTGACCCCCACCGGCCAGCACACCACCGCGACGGGGGCCGGGCCCGGGACCGACCCCGAAACCGAACCCGAAACCGGCACCGGCGCCCCCTCCCTCCCGCCCCTGCGCGGGCTCCGCGTCCTCGATCTCGCCACCCTCTTCGCCGGTCCCCTCGCCGCCACCCTCCTCGGCGACTTCGGCGCCGAGGTCGTCAAGGTCGAGCACCCGACCCGCCCCGACCCCTCCCGCGGCCACGGTCCCGCCAAGGACGGCATCGGCCTCTGGTGGAAGCTGCTCGGCCGCAACAAGCGGACGATGACCCTCGATCTGTCCAGGCCCGGCGGCCGGGACACCCTGCTGCGCCTGGTCGCCACCGCCGACGTGGTGATCGAGAACTTCCGCCCCGGAACCCTGGAGCGCTGGGGTCTGGGCTGGCCCGAGCTGTCCGCCGCGAACCCGCGGCTGATCCTGACCCGCGTGACGGCCTTCGGCCAGGAGGGCCCGTACGCCCACCGTCCCGGCTTCGGCACCCTCGCGGAGGCGATGAGCGGCTTCGCGGCGATCACCGGGGAGCCGGAGGGGCCGCCGACCCTGCCGCCGTTCGGGCTCGCGGACTCGATCGCGGCGCTGACCACCGCGTACGCCGTGATGGCGGCGCTCGCCGGGCGGGACCGCACCGGACACGGGCAGGTGGTGGACCTGGCGATCATCGAACCGATCCTGACCGTTCTGGGCCCGCACCCGCTCTGGTACGACCAGCTCGGCTACGTCCAGCCGCGCACCGGAAACCGCTCCACCAACAACGCGCCCCGCAACACGTACCGCAGTCTGGACGGCCGCTGGCTGGCGGTCTCCACCTCCGCCCAGTCCATCGCCGAGCGCGTGATGCGGCTCGTGGGCCGGCCGGAGCTGATCTCCGAGCCGTGGTTCGCGTCGGGTTCCGGCCGGGCCGCTCACGCGGACGTGCTCGACGAGGCGGTCGGCGGCTGGATCGCCCGCCACAAGGCGGACGAGGTGACGGCCGCCTTCGAGGAGGCCCAGGCCGCGGTCGCGCTGGTCTACGACGTACGGGACGTCATGGCCGATCCGCAGTACGCGGCCCTGGACACCATCACCGAGGTCGAGGATCCGGAGCTGGGCCCGATCCGCATGCAGAACGTCCTGTTCCGGCTCTCGCAGACCCCGGGCTCGATCCGCTGGGCGGGCCGCCCGCACGGCGCGGACACCGATGCCGTCCTCGCCGAGATCGGCCTCTCCCCCGCCGAGGTCAGCGCCCTCCGCACGGAGGGGGCGCTGTGATCCTGACCTGGCTCTACGTACCCGGCGACCGCCCCGAGGTGGTGTCGAAGGCCCTGCACGCGGGGGCCGACGCCGTCATCGTGGACCTGGAGGACGCGGTGTCGGCCTCCCGCAAGGAGTACGCCCGCGCCGCCACCGCCGAACGGCTCGGCGACCGGCATCCGGTACCGGTCCACGTCCGCGTCAACGCCCTGGACTCCCCCTGGGGCGGCGCCGACCTCAGCGCGCTGGGCGGGCTCCCGGGACTCGCCGGACTGCGGCTGCCGAAGATCTCCTCGCCGGAGCAGATCGTCGCCACCGCCGACCGCACCCCCGGGGTGGCCCTGTACGCCCTGCTGGAATCGGCGATCGGCGTGGAACGGGCCTACGAGATCGCCCGCGCGCACCCCGCCCTGCGCGGCCTGTCCCTGGGCGAGGCGGACCTGCGGGCCGACCTGGGCGTCACCGCGGAGTCGGGCCTGGACTGGCCGCGCTCCCGGGTGGTGGTCGCGGCCCGCGCGGCCGGGCTGGCGCCGCCGGCCCAGTCGGTGTTCCCCGACATCCGGAACCTGGAGGCACTGGCGGCCTCCTGCGCCCGGGGCCGCGCCCTCGGCTTCCTGGGCCGCGCGGCGATCCACCCGCGCCAGCTCCCGGTGATCGAGCGGGCCTACCTGCCCGGCCCGGCGGAGGTCAGCGCCGCCGAGGAGATCGTGGCCGCGGCCCGCCGCACCCCGGGCGCGGTGGCCCTCCCCGACGGCCGCTTCGTCGACCCGGCGATGCTGGCGGGCGCGGAACGGGTCGTGGCCCTGTCCCGCCGCGACGCACCGGTGCTGTCCTGACGGTGGCCGCCCGCCCCGGGCACGGGGCCCGCCGGCCCGCCGGCGGCGCGGCCCCGCGCCACCCGGCGCACGCGAAACGGGAGGGGCGCCGCGCGGTGTGCGCGACGCCCCTCCCGTTCGACCGTTGCTCCGGTCAGAGCTTCTTGGCCCCGGGGGCCTCGGCCTTGCCGTCGGCTCCGCCCTCGGCGGCGACTTCGTCCCCGGCCTCGGCGGCGACCTCACCCGCGGGCTTGTCCCCGTCCTTGGCGCCGGTCTCGTCCTCGGTCTTGTCCTTGGCCTCGGCGTCGGACTTGGCCTCGGACTTGGCCTCGTCGCCCTCGGCTGCTCCGTCCCCGGCCGGGGTGTCCCCGTCCTTGGCGCCGGCCACGGCGCCGGCGTCAGCGTCCGGTTCGACGACCTCCTCGCGGCCCGGCCGCAGCTTCGCCGACAGCACCAGGTAGACCACGGCGAGCACGAACACGACGATCGAGGTCCAGACGTTGAGCCGCAGGCCGAGGATGTGGTGGGCCTCGTCGACCCGCATGTACTCGATCCAGCCGCGCCCCACGCAGTACGCGGCGACGTACAGCGCGAACGCCCGCCCGTGTCCGAGCTTGAAGCGGCGGTCGGCCCAGATCACCAGCAGGGCGACACCGACGCACCACAGGGACTCGTAGAGGAAGGTCGGGTGGTAGGTCCCGGCGACCCGGTTCGGGCCGTCGGTGATCTCCACCGCCCACGGCAGATCGGTGGCGCGGCCGTACAGCTCCTGGTTGAACCAGTTGCCCCAGCGTCCGCAGGCCTGGGCCAGCGCGATGCCGGGAGCCAGGGCGTCGGCCCAGGCCGGCAGCGGGATGCCCCGCCGGCGACAGCCGATCCAGGCACCGACCGCGCCCAGCGCGATGGCGCCCCAGATGCCGAGGCCGCCCTCCCAGATCTTGAAGGCGTCGACCCAGTCACGGCCCTCGCCGAAGTAGAGCTGGTAGTCGGTGATCACGTGGTAGAGGCGACCGCCGACCAGGCCGAACGGCACCGCCCACACGGCAATGTCCGCGACCGTGCCCGGCTTACCGCCGCGCGCGATCCAGCGCTTGTTGCCGAGCCAGACGGCGACGAAGACGCCGATGATGATGCAGAACGCGTAGCCGCGCAGCGGGATCGGCCCGAGATGGAGCACGCCCGTCGACGGACTGGGAATGAAGGCAAGGTTCATGGCAAGAGCCGACGCTACCTTGCCGGACGGTGGGGACCGCAACCCGCCCGGCAAGCTGCTCCCGAATCGAGACGGCCCTCAGTGGTCCATGGGCATCCCGGCGTGGTCCGGGGAGGCGTCGGCGGAGCCCGAACCGGCCGTGGCCGACCGTCCCGCCGAGCGTGCCGAAGAGGCCTGGGCCGAGGGCGCGGCCGAGCGGCCGGAGGAGGCCTTCGCCGAGCCGGAAGCGGAAGCGGACGCGGACGGCGCCCCGGACCCGGTTCCGGACTTGGACTTGGCCGGGGAGCCGGATGCCGACGGGGACGGGGAGCCCTTGACTCCGCCCGGGCCGCCCTTGCCGGCCGCCTCCACCTTCTCCTTCAGCTTCTGCGGGGTCAGCGGGTTGGCCTGGTCCCCGAAGATGTCCTTGCCGTCGAGCAGCACGGTCGGGGTCCCGCGGAACTTGCCCGTGCGGAAGGCGTCCTGCGACTTGTTCACCCAGCTGTCGTGCGTCCCGTCCTCGACGCACGTGCGGAACTCGGCGGTGTCCAGTCCGTCGACCTTCCCGGCGAGCTCCAGCAGCTTGGCGTTCTTGCCGTAGGCGTCGTTGGTCTCCTCGGGCTGGTTGTCGAAGAGCACGTCGTGGTACGGGGCGAACTTCCCGGAGTCCTGTGCGCAGGCGGCCGCGTTGGCGCTCTTGAGCGAGCCGGTGCCGCCCATGTTCCCGTCGATCAGGGTGACGAGGTGGTACTCGACCTTGAGGAGGCCCTTGGCCTCCAGCTCGTGGATGGTGTCCCGGTAATTGGTCTCGAAGGCCTTGCAGGCCGGGCAGCGGAAGTCCTCCCACACGGTCAGCGTGGAGGGGGCCTCGCCCTTGCCGGTCTGGATGGCGAGCGCGTCCTTGCCCGTGGCTCCGGACGGGGCGACCAGCGGGCCGCCCTTGGCGGAGGAGCCGCCCTTGCCGGCGTTCGCCGCGATCAGGCCGACGACGGCCGCCAGCCCGAGTACGCCGACCACCGCCGCCGACACGACGAGGGTCCGCCGGCGCTTGTCCCTCGCCTTCTGCTTCTCGCGCTCCACCTGGAGTCGCTCGCGGGCCGATCGTTTCGTCGCATCGCGGTTCGCACCGTCGTTCATGTCGCTCACGTTCGGCCAAACGAAGCAGGGAGGCACTCTCGTGCCTCCCTGCCCCTACTTCCACCCGATCGGGCTACAGAACCCGCTCAGGGGTCCGGCTGCCCGATCGAACGCGCACCCCGTCAGCTCCGGCGTACGCCCTCGGCGAGCTCGCCCGCCAGCGCCTTGACGGCGGCCAGCCCGGCGGGCAGGTCCGGCGCGTCGAGCAGCAGCTTCACGAAGGCGGAGCCGACGATCACGCCGTCGGCGAAGCCTGCGACCTCCTTGGCCTGGGCGGCGTTGGAGACGCCCAGTCCCACGCAGACCGGCAGGTCGCTGGTGGCGCGGGTACGGCGCACCAGGTCGGCGGCCTGGTTGCCGACGGACTCGCGGGTGCCGGTGACACCCATGAGGGACGCGGCGTAGACGAAGCCGGAGCCGGCCGCCGTGATGGTGGCGAGGCGCTCGTCCTTGCTGCTGGGAGCCACGACGAAGACGGTCGCGAGACCGTGCTTGGCCGCGTGCTCGCGCCACAGCGCGGACTCCTGGACCGGCAGGTCGGGCAGGATGCAGCCCGCGCCGCCCGCCTCGGCGAGCTCGGCGGTGAACCGCTCGACGCCGTAGCGGTCGATGGGGTTCCAGTACGTCATGACCAGGATCGGGGCCCCGGTCGCCTCGTACGCCTCGCGGACCGTCCGCAGCGTGTCGGCGATCTTGACACCGCCGCGCAGGGCGATGTCGTCGGCCGTCTGGATGATCGCGCCGTCCAGGACCGGGTCGCTGTGCGGGAGGCCGATCTCGACCACGTCCGCGCCGCCGGCGATGACGGCCTTGACGGCCTCGATGGCGCCGTCGACGGTCGGGAAGCCGGCCGGGAGGTAGGCGACGAGGGCCGCGCGGTCCTCGGACTTCGCCTTCGCGAGGGTCGCCGACAGGAGTTCGATGGTGCCGCTCACTTGGTCTCCCCCTCGGTGCTGCCGGTGGTCTCTGCGTCGTACAGGTCGAAGTAGCGGGCGGCGGTGTCCATGTCCTTGTCGCCGCGGCCGGAGAGGTTGACGACGAGCAGGCCGTCCTTGCCCAGTTCCTTGCCGAGGTCCAGGGCGCCCGCGAGGGCGTGTGCGGACTCGATGGCCGGGATGATGCCCTCGGTGCGCGAGAGCAGCCGCAGGGCCTGCATCGCCTGGTCGTCGGTGACCGCGCGGTACTCGGCGCGGCCCGCGTCCTTGAGGTAGGAGTGCTCGGGGCCGATGCCCGGGTAGTCCAGACCGGCCGAGATGGAGTACGGCTCGGTGATCTGGCCCTCCTCGTCCTGCAGGACGTAGGAGCGCGATCCGTGCAGGATGCCGGGCTCGCCCGCGGTCAGGGTGGCCGCGTGCTCGCCGGTTTCCACACCGTGTCCGGCGGGCTCGAAGCCGACCAGGCGGACGCCGGCGTCCGGGATGAAGGCGTGGAAGAGGCCGATGGCGTTGGAGCCGCCGCCCACACACGCCGCGACGGCGTCGGGGAGGCGTCCGGCGCGCTCCAGGATCTGGCGGCGGGCCTCGACGCCGATGACCCGGTGGAAGTCGCGGACCATGGCGGGGAAGGGGTGGGGGCCGGCGACCGTACCGAAGAGGTAGTGGGTGCGGTCCACGTTGGCGACCCAGTCGCGGAACGCCTCGTTGATGGCGTCCTTGAGCGTCCGGGAGCCGGACTTCACCGCGATGACCTCGGCGCCCAGCATGCGCATCCGGGCCACGTTCAGGGCCTGGCGCTGGGTGTCGATCTCACCCATGTAGATGGTGCACTCGAGGCCGAACAGGGCGCAGGCGGTGGCGGTGGCCACGCCGTGCTGGCCGGCGCCGGTCTCGGCGATGACGCGGGTCTTGCCCATGCGCTTAGTGAGCAGCGCCTGGCCCAGCACGTTGTTGATCTTGTGCGAGCCGGTGTGGTTCAGGTCCTCGCGCTTGAGGAAGATCCGCGCGCCGCCTGCGTGCTCGGCGAACCGGGGCACCTCGGTGAGGGAGCTGGGGCGGCCGGTGTAGTTGACCATCAGGTCGTCGAGCTCGGCCGCGAAGGCCGGGTCGCCCTTGGCCTTCTCGTACTCGACGGCGACCTCGTCCACGGCGGCGACGAGCGCCTCCGGGATGAACTTGCCGCCGAAGTCGCCGAAGTAGCCCTCGGCGTTGGGGATGTGACCCTCGGGGTCCGGGATGAAGAAACTGCTGGCGCTGGACATGCCCAGGTACTCCTACGGATGCGACGCGGATGTCTTCACCGTATTGCGCCGTCCGCCCCGGGCGCGCACACCCCGCTGGGGCATGGGCGTACGAGGGTGCGGAGCGGCCCGCCCCGGAGCCGGCGGCTCGGGGGACGGACCGTAAGAGGACGCCGACGGACACGGGTGTACGACGTACACCGTCCGGCGGGCCTCGTTACGACGCGACTCCGGGTCGCCATCGCATGCCGTTGACCTGACCGGGCTCGGAGCCGATCACGTACCGGACCCGCCGCCCCCGCACGCGCCGGGCCGGGGCGCGGCAGCCGCGAGGGCGGCAGCCGCGCGCCAGGGGCGCGTGCGCCGTCGGCACACCGGCCAGGCCGGAGCCCGGTCGGGTGCGGACGGAGGGGCGGTTTCGGGCCATCGGTGCGGGTCAGCTCCGCCCGTGGCGCAGGGCGGGGTGGGCGCCGGCGGCGACGAGGTCGGCCACGGCCGACTTCGGGTCGCGGCCGGTCACCAGGGACTCCCCGACGAGGACGGCGTCGGCGCCCTCGTTCGCATAGGCGATCAGGTCGTGCGGCCCGCGGATGCCGGACTCGGCAACCTTGACGATGTGGGCCGGGATCTCTCCGACGACGCGCTCGAAGGTGGAGCGGTCGACCTTGAGGTCCTTGAGGTTGCGGGCGTTGACGCCGATGATCTTGGCGCCGGCGGCGACCGCGCGCTCCACTTCCTCCTCGTCGTGGACCTCGACGAGCGGGGTGAGACCGATGGACTCGGCCCGCTCGATGAGGGAGACGAGGGCCTCCTGCTCCAGGGCCGCGACGATCAGCAGCACGAGGTCGGCGCCGTAGGCGCGGGCCTCCCACAGCTGGTACGCCGTGACGATGAAGTCCTTGCGCAGGATCGGGATGTCCACGCGGGCGCGGACGGCCTCCAGGTCGGCCAGCGAGCCACCGAAACGACGCTGCTCGGTGAGGACGGAGATGACCGCCGCACCGCCCGCTTCGTAGTCGGCGGCGAGCCCGGCCGGATCGGCGATGGCGGCCAGCGCACCCTTGGAGGGGCTGGAGCGCTTGACCTCGCAGATCACCTTGACGCTGTCGCCGCGCAGGGCAGCGACGCCGTCCTTGGCCTGGGGCGCCTTGGCGGCACGCTCCTTGAGCTCGTCGAGGCTGACGCGCGCCTGCCGTTCGGCAAGGTCTTCGCGGACCCCTTCGATGATCTCGTCGAGCACACTCACGCGAGCGGCCCCCTTCCGGGTCGATGACGGTCGGCCGCCTTGCAGACACGTACAACTGCAAGGTCAGCAGTTCAAATGGTATCCGCAGGACGCCTTGCCCTCCGCACGCGGTTGACGGCGTCCCATTAAATGGACATTCGGAATCTTTACTTCAGCTACACCTCAGGGCGCCAGGAAAGAGCCCATGGGCAGGTTCCGGACAACCGAGAAGACCAAGGCCACAGCGCCGATCCCCCACCAGTACACCGGCCGTACGACGAGCCTCGGGGCCGGTACCCCCCGGTAGGCGCGAACCAGCCACAGGACCATGAAGCCGGCGAAGAAGAAGTACCCGGCGACCGCCAGGGCATTTGCCCCGATAGCTGTCACGAGATCGCCATGGGCGAACGCGTGCGCGCTCCGCAGCCCTCCGCAGCCGGGGCACAGGACCCCGGTCAGCCGGAACAGCGGGCAGGCCGGATAGTGCCCTGGTTCGTTCGGATCCACGGTCCCCACGTACGCGAGGGCCGCGGCGGCCGCGCCCAGCGTGAGCGCCGGACGCACCAGCCGGCCGGCCCGGGAGACGGGCGCGGGAGGCGGTGCGAGATCGGTCGTTCCGGAGGAGGCGTCCACCCGCTGATTCTCTCCGCTCATGACAAAAGGCGCAGCCCGACAGGGCCGCGCCTTTCGAAAACCACGTGCCGGCTACCGCCTGGTCAGACCTTGGCGGCGACGCGGTTCGCGGCGATGACCTCGGCGAGGTCCTGGTGCGCGGCCTTCGGTGCGCCCATGCCCGCGGCCTTCATCGCCGCGCCCACGACACCGCCGATGGCGACGACGACGAGGCCCGCGTAGAAGCCCAGCGGGTTCGCCAGCACCATGAAGGCACCGGAGATGCAGAAACCGATGACTGCGATGGTGACACCGGTCCAGGCGGCCGGGGTGTGTCCGTGGCTAGTGCCCGCCATGAGTTGCTCCTCGTACTCGGGTGTGCTCTGTCGCACGCCGCACGTGCTGTGTCGAACGGCGCTCTGCCGAACGCTCGCTGGTCATTGTCCCGTACCAGGCGGCGGCCTCGTTCACGGGGTCGGCTCCGGGTCCGGGGATTCGGGGCCGGGGATTCGGGTCCCGGGTCAGGAGGCGGGGTTCAGGGGGCCGGGTCCGGGCCGGTGGGGTCCTCGCCCCGGTCCAGAGCCTTCCACAAGTCCTCCGGCCGGTCCGGGTCCACCACGGCCGCCTTGCGGGGGCGCGGGCTTCCGTCGCGCTCGTAGCGGCCGCCCATCGTGGGCCAGGTGCTCCCGAAGCGCAGAGCCAGCAGTCCGGCCAGCAGGATCAGCGCCCCGCCGGCGGCCGTCACGTAGGGCCAAGCCGTGTGGGTCAGGCCGGCCACGTGGGCCGCGGTGTCGGCCGTCGTACGGGCCGCCTGCGCGTCCAGGGCGCGCCGGCCGTCCGCGTTGGCCAGGGCGGCGGCCCCGGCGCCCAGGCCGCTCAGGGCGAGCAGCGCCGAGACCAGCAGCCGGCTCCTGCCGCGGACGGCGAAGACGGCGACCAGGGCGGCGAGCCCGACGATGGCCAGCGCGGCGGGCAGGCCGGTGACGGCCCGCCCGTCGGCGGTCACCGGCAGCGAGCCGCCGCCGATGGCGGCGACGCCCCGGGCCCAGACGCGGCCGGAGGCGAGCAGGACGACGGTGGCGCCGAGGGCGCCGAGCAGCAGGGCGACGGCCACGCTGCGGCGGCCGCCGCGGCCCGAGGGGGCCTCGGGCTCGGCGGCGGCATCGGCGTCTTCGGTTCGGGGCGGGGGTACGGCACTCACGTACCCCACTATCCCCTACGGGTTCAGGCGCCGTGGAGGCGGTTCGCCGCTGCCACCGCGCGGAGCACCGCGGCGGCCTTGTTGCGGCACTCGGCGTCCTCCAGCTCGGGCACCGAGTCGGCGACGACCCCGGCGCCGGCCTGGACGTACGCCTTGCCGTCGCGCAGCAGCGCGGTGCGGATGGCGATGGCGGTGTCGGAGTCCCCGGCGAAGTCGAGGTAGCCGACGCAGCCGCCGTAGAGCCCGCGGCGGGTGGGCTCCAGCTCCTCGATGATCTGCATGGCGCGCGGCTTGGGCGCCCCGGACAGGGTGCCGGCCGGGAAGCAGGCGGTGAGCACGTCGAAGGCGGTCTTCCCCTCGGCGACCCGCCCGGTGACGGTGGAGACGATGTGCATGACGTGCGAGTACCGCTCGATGCTCATGAAGTCGACGACCTCCACCGATCCCGGCTCGCAGACCCGGCCGAGGTCGTTGCGGCCGAGGTCGACGAGCATGAGGTGCTCGGCGCGCTCCTTGGGGTCGGCCAGCAGCTCGTCGGCGAGCTCGTTGTCCTGCTGCGGGGTGGCGCCCCGGTGCCGGGTGCCGGCGATGGGGTGGACCATGGCCCGCCCGTCCTCGACCTTGACCAACGCCTCGGGGCTGGACCCGACGACGTCGAAGCCGTTCTCGAAGCGGAAGAGGTACATGTACGGGGACGGGTTGGTGGCCCGCAGCACCCGGTACACGTCGAGCGCGGAGGCGCTGCACGGGGTCTCGAACCGCTGCGAGGGCACCACCTGGAAGGCCTCTCCGGCCCGGATCCGCTCCTTCACGTCCTCCACGGCGGCCTGATACTTCTCGCCGCCCCACAGGGCCGAGTACTCCGGGAGTTCGGAGTCGGGCAGCGGCATCGGCGCGTAGGGGGCGGGCCGCGCGAGGTCGGCCTCCATGGCGTCGAGGCGCGCGACGGCGTCCGCGTACGCCTCGTCCACGCCCGCGGCGAGGTCGTTGTGGTTGATGGCGTTGGCGATGAGCTGGACGGTGCCGTCCCAGTGGTCCAGGACCGCCAGGTCGGAGGTGAGCAGCATCGTCAGCTCGGGGAGCTGCAGGTCGTCCTCGGTGTGCTCGCCGATGCGTTCCAGGCGGCGCACGATGTCGTAGCCGAGGTAGCCGACCATGCCGCCGGTGAAGGGCGGCATGCCGGAGGCCAGGTCCCGGGGGGTGTGCAGGGCCTCCACGGTCTGCCGCAGGGCCTCCAGGGGGTCGCCGGAGGTCGGGACGCCGACGGGCGGGGTGCCGATCCAGTGGGCCTCGCCGTCCCGGACGGTGAGGGTGGAGGCGCTGCGGACGCCGACGAAGGAGTAGCGCGACCAGGAGCGGCCGTTCTCGGCGGACTCCAGGAGGAATGTCCCGGGGCGTTCTGCGGCCAGCTTGCGGTAGAGCCCGACGGGCGTGTCCCCGTCCGCCAGCAGCTTGCGGCTGACGGGGATGACGCGGCGGTCGGCCGCGAGCTTGCGGAACGTCTCAAGATCCATGGCGTGGGACCTTACTTGTGATCGGCTTCGGCTATTCGGCTTCGGCGGTGGGGCCGGAGGGACCGGCCAGGGGGAGCACGTCGGCATCGAAACACGTCCGGGCACCGGTGTGGCAGGCCGCGCCGACCTGGTCCACCTGGACGAGCACGGTGTCGGCGTCGCAGTCGAGCGCGACGGACTTCACGTGCTGGAAGTGGCCGGAAGTGTCGCCCTTCACCCAGTACTCCTGACGGCTGCGCGACCAGTACGTGCAGCGGCCGGTGGTCAGGGTGCGGTGCAGGGCCTCGTCGTCCATCCAACCGAGCATGAGCACCTCACCGGTGTCGTACTGCTGGGCGATGGCCGGGACCAGACCGTCCGCGGCGCGCTTGAGGCGGGCGGCGATGGCGGGATCGAGGGAGGACGTACTCATGGGAGCCATTGTGCCGGGCCGGGGGGACGATCATGGATCCCTGTCCGCCTGATGGGCAGGCACCGGGCGGGTTCCGGCCGTAGGCTGGCCCGCATGTCTACCCATGCGAAGCGTGAACGACTGCTGCTGGCCGACCTGTTGGAGTCGGCGGGCCCGGAGGCGCCGACACTGTGCGACGGCTGGCGGACCCGGGAGCTCGCCGCGCACGTGGTGGTCCGGGAGCGTCGCCCGGACGCGGCGGGCGGACTGCTGCTGAACGTGCTGAAGGCGCGCCTGGACAAGGCGATGGAGGAGTACGGGGCCAAGCCGTACGAGGAACTCATCCAGCTGATCCGGACCGGCCCGCCGAAGATGTCCGTCTACTCGCTGAAGCAGATCGACGAGCTGGCGAACGCGGTGGAGTTCTACGTCCACTCCGAGGACGTCCGCCGGGCCCAGCCGGACTGGTCCCCGCGCGCCCTGGACCCGGTCTTCTCCGACTCCCTCTGGTCCCGCCTGGAGAAGCTCGCCCGGCTGACGGGCCGCCGCTCCCCCGTGGGCCTGGTCCTGCGCCGCCCGAACGGCCAGACGGCGGTGGCGCACAAGGGGGCGCCGGTGGTGACGGTGACGGGCGAGCCGGGAGAACTGACCCTGTTCTGCTTCGGCCGCCAGGACGCTGCCGCGGTGGAACTGGACGGCCCGAAGGAGGCCATCGCGAAGCTCACGGCGGCGCAGCTGGGCGTGTGATGCCTTCCTGACGCGGGACTCCGTCCGGCGGTGGGCGGGCGGCGGTGTCGCCCCTGCCGTCGCGGCTCGGGGCCCGGTGGGCGGGTGCGGCCGGGTCGGCCCTGCGGGGAGGGGACGGCCCCGCAGGGCTCAGGCCAGGGCGAGTTCCGCGCGGCGGACCGCGGGGGCCGAGGTGCCGACTATCGCGCCCGCCATGCTCACCGCCGCCCCGGCGAGGAAGACCGGGGTCACGCCCCACACATCGGCGGCGAAGCCGAAGACGGGGTAGGCCAGCGGGGCCAGGCCGACCGCCGTGAAGGCCATCACGGAGCTGACCCGCCCCAGGTAGGAGGGGTCCGTGGCCGTCTGGATGAGGGCGATGGCCAGGCCGCCGCAGATCCCGCAGACCAGCCCCGTCAGCACGGCCAGCCCCACCGCCACCGGCAGGTTCGGCGCCAGCACGAGGCCGCCGATGCCCGCCGAGCCGATGATCAGGGTGAGGTTCTGGATCGCCCCGGCCCGCGGGAACCTCGGGATCAGGGTCAGCACCAGCGCGCTCGACGCCGCGCCCAGGCCCATCCCGCCGATGATCCAGCCGACCCCGCCCGGCCCCCAGCCACGCTCTTCCGAGACCAGGATCAGCCCCAGCGTCATCGGCGCGGACGTGCCGAGCTGGCTCAGTGCTCCGGACAGGACCAGGGGCCCGATCAGCCCGTGCCGCCGGATGTAGGCGAGTCCCGAGCGGAGCTGCCCCCAGAGGCTCTCCCCGGGCGGGGGCGCCGAGCCGGGGTCCGGAGCCGGCAGCGGGGCGATCCGTACCGCGATCAGCAGTACCAGCGACACCCCGAACAGCGCCGAGGCCACCGCGAAGGCCGATGCCGGCCCGCCCAGCCCCATCGCCAGCCCCGCCACCGGCGGCCCGGCGGTGTGCCCGACGCGTTCGGCGAGGCTGCGCAGCCCCTGGACCCGTACCAGCTGCCCGGGCCCCGCGATCCGCGGCGGCAGCGCGCCGACGGCCGGCATGAACAGCGCGTCCACGATGCCGAAGACCAGCGCGACGAGCACCAGGACCCACAGGCCCGGGGAGCCGAGGGCCAGGACGAGCGCCAAGGCCAGGACGACGCCACACCTCACCGCGTCGGAGGAGATGACCACGAGCCGGGGCCCGAAGCGGTCGGCGATCACCCCGCCGCCCAGCATGAGCAGGGCCCTCGGTATCGCGCCGACCGCCATCACCAGGCCGACCTCGGCCGGGCCGGCCGTCTGGGCGGCCGCCCAGCCGAGGGCGAGGAAGTAGACCCCGTCCCCGACGAGCGAAGCCCCGTAGGCGGCCAGCCAGCGCAGGACATTGGCGTCCCGCCAGACGTTCCCGTTCACTGCGAGCCCCCCACGGGCGAAAGCCGGCCTCAGCGGACCGGGTGGCCCGCTTCCCTCAGCGCGTCCTTGACCTGGCCGATGCGCAGGTCTCCGAAGTGGAACACCGACGCCGCGAGCACCGCGTCGGCGCCCGCCGCGATCGCCGGCGGGAAGTGCGCGAGCTTGCCCGCGCCGCCCGAGGCGATCACCGGGACCGTGACGTGCTTGCGCACGGCCGCGATCATCTCGGTGTCGTAGCCGTCCTTGGTACCGTCCGCGTCCATCGAGTTCAACAGGATTTCCCCGGCGCCCAGCTCGGCCGCCCGGTGCGCCCACTCGACGGCGTCGATGCCGGCGCTCTGCCGGCCGCCGTGGGTGGTCACCTCGAAGGAACCGGAGGCGGTGCGGCGGGCGTCGACCGACAGGACGAGCACCTGACGGCCGAAGCGCTCGGCGATCTCCTGGATGAGCTCGGGCCGGGCGATGGCGGCGGTGTTGACGCCGACCTTGTCGGCGCCGGCCCGCAGCAGCTTGTCCACGTCGTCGGCGGTGCGGACGCCGCCGCCCACGGTCAGCGGGATGAAGACCTGCTCGGCGGTGCGGCGCACCACGTCGTAGGTGGTCTCCCGGTTCCCGGAGGACGCGGTGATGTCGAGGAAGGTCAGCTCGTCGGCGCCTTCGGCGTCGTAGAGCTTGGCCATCTCGACCGGGTCGCCGGCGTCGCGCAGGTTCTGGAAGTTGACGCCCTTGACCACGCGGCCGTTGTCCACGTCCAGGCAGGGGATCACCCGTACGGCGAGGGTCATGCCGAGCCTCCCGCGACGGGGCCGAAGGCCTCGACCTCCACCTCGACGACCATGCTCGGGTCCACGAACCCGTTGACGATGATCAGCGTCGAGGCGGGGCGGATCTTGTCGAAGAGCTCGCTGTGGGCGCGGCCGACCTCGTCCACGTCACGGGCGTGCGTGAGGTAGAGCCGGGTGCGGACCACGTGCTCGGGGCCGAGCCCGGCCTGCTCCAGCGCCTTGAAGGCCACGCTGAAGGCCTTCTTGGTCTGGTCGTACGGGCCGCCCGCGTCGGCCCCGGTGCAGCCGGAGACCAGGACCAGCCCATGGGGGAGCTGGACGGCGCGGGAGTAGCCGAGTACGTCCTCGTAGGCGCCGCCGGAGGAGATGCGTCGGACGTCGGAACTGTTCGCGGAACCGTTCTCGGAACTCATGCGGAGACCACCTTCAGGGCTTCTTCGAGCGTGAACGCCTTGGCGTACAGGGCCTTGCCTACGATGGCGCCCTCGACGCCGGCCCCGACGAGCCCGGCCAGTGCGCGCAGGTCGTCGAGGGAGGAGATGCCGCCGGAGGCCACGACGGGCCGGTCGGTGGCGGCGCAGACGTTCTTCAGCAGCTCCAGGTTGGGGCCGGTGAGGGTGCCGTCCTTGCCGATGTCGGTGACGACGTAGCGGGCGCAGCCCTCGGAGTCCAGGCGCGCGAGGGTCTCGTAGAGGTCCCCGCCCTCGCTGGTCCAGCCGCGGCCCTTGAGGGTGGTGCCGCGTACGTCGAGGCCGACGGCGATCTTGTCGCCGTGCTCGGCGATGGCCTTGGCGGCCCACTCGGGGGTCTCCAGGGCGGCGGTGCCGAGGTTGACGCGGGTGCAGCCGGTGGCGAGGGCCGCGGCGAGCGAGGCGTCGTCGCGGATGCCGCCGGACAGCTCGACCTTGATGTCCATGGCGCCGGTGATCTCGGCGACGAGCGCGCGGTTGTCACCGGTGCCGAAGGCGGCGTCCAGGTCGACCAGGTGCAGCCATTCGGCGCCGGCGGACTGCCAGGCGAGGGCGGCCTGGAGCGGGGAGCCGTAGGAGGTCTCGCTGCCGGAGACGCCGTGCACGAGGCGGACGGCCTGGCCGTCGCGGACGTCGACGGCGGGGAGCAGTTCGAGCTTCTTCGACGTCGTCATCACAGGGTCTCGATCCAGTTGGTGAGGAGCTGGGCGCCGGCGTCCCCGGACTTCTCGGGGTGGAACTGGGTGGCCCACAGGGCCCCGTTCTCCACCGCCGCGACGAACCGCTCGCCGTGCGTGGCCCAGGTGACCTTGGGGGCCTTGATCAGCGGGTTGGTGACTTCCAGCGACCAGTCGTGGGCCGCGTAGGAGTGCACGAAGTAGAAGCGGGCGTCCTCGTCCAGGCCGGCGAAGGCCTGGCTGTCGGTCGGCGCGTCCACGGTGTTCCAGCCCATGTGGGGGACGATCGGGGCCTGGAGCGGGCCGACCGTGCCGGGCCACTCGTCCAGTCCCTCGGTCTCCACGCCGTGCTCGATGCCGCGCTCGAAGAGGATCTGCATGCCGACGCAGATGCCCATGACCGGGCGGCCGCCGGAGAGCCGGCGGCCGATGATCCAGTCGCCGCGCGCGTCCTTGAGCCCCTGCATGCAGGCGGAGAAGGCGCCGACACCGGGGACGAGGAGTCCGTCGGCGTCCATGGCCTTGTCGTAGTCGCGGGTGATCTCCACGTCCGCGCCGGCGCGCGCGAGGGCGCGCTCGGCGGAGCGGACGTTGCCGAAGCCGTAGTCGAAGACCACGACCTTCTTGGTGGGGCTGACTGCGCTCATTCCCAAATTCCCTGGATCCGCAGGACTCCGGCGACCAGGCACATCACGGAGCCGATGGCGAGCAGGGCGATGACCGAGGCGGGCATCTCCTGCTTCTTGAAGGAGTAGACGCCTCCGGCCAGGAACAGGCCGAGGACGATCAGGATCGTGTTGAGCCCGTTCACGCTAGAGGGCGCCCTTCGTGGAGGGCAGGATCCCGGCGGCGCGCGGGTCGAACTCGGCGGCGTAGCGCAGGGCCCGGGCCAGCGCCTTGAACTGGCACTCCACGATGTGGTGGGCGTTGCGGCCGTACGGCACGTGGATGTGCAGGGCGATCTGGGCCTGCGCGACGAAGGACTCGAAGATGTGCCGGGTCATCGTCGTGTCGTACGAGCCGATCATCGGCGCCATGTTCTCGGGCTCGGTGTGCACGAGGTACGGGCGGCCCGACAGGTCGACGGTCACCTGGGCGAGGGACTCGTCGAGCGGCACGGTGCAGTTGCCGAAGCGGTAGATGCCGACCTTGTCGCCGAGGGCCTGCTTGAAGGCGGCGCCGAGCGCCAGCGCGCTGTCCTCGATGGTGTGGTGGCTGTCGATGTGCAGGTCGCCCTCGGTCTTGACCGTGAGGTCGAAGAGGCCGTGGCGGCCGAGCTGGTCGAGCATGTGGTCGTAGAAGCCCACGCCCGTCGAGACGTCGACCTTGCCCGTGCCGTCGAGGTTTATCTCGACGAGGACCGAGGTCTCCTTCGTGGTCCGTTCGACCCGTCCGATGCGGCTCATGCGTGCTGCTCCTTCTTCAGTGCGCGAACCGCTTCCAGGAACGCGTCGTTCTCGGCCGGGGTGCCCGCGGTGACCCGCAGCCATCCCGGCACGCCGTTGTCCCGGACCAGGACGCCCTGGTCGAGGATGTTCTGCCAGGCGGTGTGGGAGTTTTCGAACCGGCCGAACTGTACGAAGTTCGAGTCGGAGTCGGTGACCTCGAAGCCGATGCCCCGCAGCTCGGTGACCAGGCGGTCGCGCTCGGCCTTGAGCTGCTCGACGTAGCCGAGCAGGGTGTCGGTGAATTCCAGGGCGGCCAGCGCGGTCGCCTGGGTGACGGCCGACAGGTGGTACGGCAGGCGTACGAGCTGTACGGCGTCGACCACGGCCGGGTGCGCGGCCAGGTAGCCCAGGCGCAGGCCCGCGGCGCCGAAGGCCTTGGACATGGTCCGGGAGACCACCAGGTTCGGGCGGCCCTCGATCAGCGGCAGCAGCGAGTCCCGGTGGCTGAACTCCACGTAGGCCTCGTCCACGACGACCAGGCTGGGCCCGGCCGCCTGCGCGGCCTCGTAGAGGGCCAGGACCGTCTCCGCCCCGACCGCGGTGCCCGTGGGGTTGTTGGGCGAGGTGATGAAGACGACGTTGGGCGCGTGCTCGGCGATCGCCCGCTCGGCCGTCTCCACGTCGATGGTGAAGTCCTCGTTGCGCGGGCCCGAGATCCAGTCGGTCCCGGTGCCGCGCGCGATCAGCGCGTGCATCGAGTACGAGGGCTCGAAGCCGATCGCGGTGCGGCCGGGTCCGCCGAAGGTCTGCAGCAGCTGCTGGAGGACCTCGTTGGAGCCGTTGGCGGCCCAGACGTTCTCCCGCGCGACCGGGTGCTTGCCGGTGCGGGTGAGGTAGGCGGCCAGCTCGGTGCGCAGCTCGACGGCGTCCCGGTCGGGGTACCGGTTGAGGGTGCGGGCGGCCTCGGCGACCCGCTCGGCGATGCGGCTGACCAGTGCCTCGGGTAGCCCGTACGGGTTCTCGTTGGTGTTGAGCTGGACGGGCACGTCCAGCTGCGGGGCGCCGTACGGGGTCTTGCCGCGCAGCTCGTCCCGGATGGGGAGGTCGTCGATGCCGATGACGGCCGCGCCGTCCGCGCTGTCAGTGGTGCGGGTCATGCCTGGGGAACCTTCCACCCGAATCGTGCCTTCAGAGCCGCGCCGTGCGCGGGCAGGTCCTCGGCCTCGGCCAGGGTCACCACGTGGTGGGTGACCTCGGCGAGGGCGTCGCGCGTGTAGTCGACGATGTGGATGCCGCGCAGGAAGGACTGCACGGACAGGCCCGAGGAGTGGCAGGCGCAGCCGCCGGTGGGCAGCACGTGGTTGGAGCCGGCGCAGTAGTCGCCGAGCGAGACCGGGGACCAGGGGCCGACGAAGATCGCGCCGGCGTTGCGCACGCGGGCGGCCCAGGCGGCCGCGTCGGCGGTCTGGATCTCCAGGTGCTCGGCGCCGTACGCGTCGACGACCTTGAGGCCGTCCTCCAGGCTGTCGACCAGCACGATCGCGGACTGGCGGCCGGCCAGCGCGGGCTTGATCCGGTCCTCGATGTGCTTGGTGGCCGCGACCTGCGGTTCCAGCTCCTTCTCGACGGCGGCCGCGAGCTCCGCGGAGTCCGTGACGAGGACGGCGGCGGCCAGCGGGTCGTGCTCGGCCTGGCTGATGAGGTCGGCGGCGACGTGCACCGGGTCGGCCGTGGAGTCGGCGAGGACCGCGATCTCGGTCGGGCCGGCCTCGGTGTCGATGCCGATCTTGCCGGTGAAGTAGCGCTTGGCGGCGGCGACCCAGATGTTGCCGGGGCCGGTGACCATGTTCGCGGGGGCGCACTCCTCGGTGCCGTACGCGAACATCGCGACGGCCTGGGCCCCGCCGACCGCGTACACCTCGTCGACACCGAGCAGCGCGCACGCGGCGAGGATCGTCGGGTGCGGCAGCCCGTCGAAGTCGACCTGCGGCGGGGACGCGAGCGCGATGGACTCGACGCCCGCCTCCTGGGCCGGGACGACGTTCATGACGACGGAGGAGGGGTACACCGAGCGGCCGCCCGGGGCGTACAGCCCCACGCGCTCCACCGGAACCCACTTCTCGGTCACCGTGCCGCCGGGGACCACCTGGGTGGTGTGCTCGGACCGGCGCTGGCTGCGGTGCACGATCCGGGCGCGCCGGATCGACTCCTCCAGGGCGGCGCGGACGGCCGGGTCGAGCTCGTCGAGAGCGGTCTTGAGCGCCTCGGCGGGCACCCTGACCTGCTCCAGCTCGACACCGTCGAACTTCTGCGCGTACTCGATCAGCGCCGCCGTTCCACGATGGTGGACGTCCTCGCAGATGGGCCGCACCTTCTCCAGGGCGGCTTCTACGTCGAACTCGGCACGGGGCAGCAGATCGCGCAGGGCGCCACCCTCGGGGAGGGTGTCGCCGCGCAGGTCGATACGAGAGATCACCTGCCAATTCTCTCAGACCGCTTCGCGCCGCCGTTCGTCCGTATCACTGGCTGATACAGGCCACGGACGTTTCCCGATGTCACGGAGGCCCTCTAGCGTGCAGTTGCGCGCGGCTCGTCCGCGCGTTCAAGCGGGAGGGGCCGCGCGGCGGAGTCCGTGCGTACGAGCGGAGGGGGGCCGCCATGGCCGAAGCACGACCGAACGGGGAACCGGCCGATCTCACCGGCCCCGAGCGGCTCATGTGGGACGCGTACCGGACCGGCAGCGTCTGCGATCTCAGCGCCCGCACCGCCGAGCGGGACGATCCGCACGCCGACCGGGTCTGGGGCCCCGAGCGCAGCGTCCGCGCGGCGGTGGTGGCACTCCTGCTGCTCCACGGGCCGGGCCCGGTGCCGGGCCGGGTGGCCTCCCTGAAGCTGCGCGGCGTGCGGATCACCGGCCGCCTCGACCTCTCCGGTGGCACGGTCACCCCGTACGTGGAGCTCCAGTCCTGCCGCTTCGACGGCGAGGTGCAGCTCTCGGAGACCCGCTTCGGCACGCTGCGCCTGGTCAACTGCGCGATACCCCGGCTGGAGGCGGCCCGCCTGCAGACGGAGGGCGACCTGCACCTGCCGCGCTGCCGGGTGGCGCGCGGGATCCGGCTCACGGACGCGCAGATCGGCACCGACCTGCTGATCAGCGAGGCGGTGGTGCAGCGCGACGCCAAGGGGCGGGCACTGGCCGCCGACGGGATGTCGGTGGCGCAGGACTTCCAGGGCGAGCTGCTGCAGACCTACGGGGAGGTGAGCCTGCGCGGCGCCACGGTCGGCGTGTCGATGAGCCTGCGCGGGGCCCGCCTGAGCAACCCGGCCGGCAAGCGGGCGCTGAACGCCCCGCAGCTCACCGTCGAGCGCACCCTCTACCTCACCTCCATCGCCCTGGACTACACCTCGGGCGACCCCGGTTCAGCCACTCCCCCCTACGGGCAGGGCCACACCCCGCTGCGGGGCGAGCCCGCGCAGCACTTCGAGTGCGTGGGCGGCCTGCGGCTGGACGACGGCCGCTTCGGGGACGCCGTGGACTTCTACGGGGCCCGGTTCACCCTCACGGAGGACCAGGAGGTCGCGCTGCGCCGCATCCACACCCCGGAGCTGCGGTTCGTGGGCGAGCGGCCGGAGCGGGGCCGGGTGGTGCTGTCGGGCTCGCGGGTGGTCAAGCTCGTGGACACGGCCGCCAGCTGGCCGGCCCGCCCGGGCCGGCTGTCCATCGAGGGCTTCGCCTACGAGAACCTGGCGCCCCGGGGCCTCTTCCCGCCGGCCCGCCGGCTGGAGTGGGTCGAGGCGGCCACCCCCGAGTACTCCCCGGAACCGTACGAGCGGCTCGCCGCGGTCCTGCGGGCCTCCGGGGAGGACGCGGACGCCCGCGAGGTGCTGGTGGCCAAACAGCGGCGCCGGCGGGCCACGCTGCCGCCGGCGCTGCGCGCGTGGGGGTACCTCCAGGACTGGACGGTGGTCTACGGCTACCGGCCGGGGCGGGCGGCGCTGTGGATGGCCGTGCTGTGGGCGGCCGGGGCCGTGCTCTTCGAGGTGCACGGCGAGCCGCCGCCGCTCAAGGCGCAGGAGCACCCGGACTGGAACTCCGTGCTGTTCGCCCTGGACCTGCTGCTCCCGGTGATCGACCTGGGCCAGCAGGACCAGTGGATTCTGCGGGGCGGCTGGCAGTGGGGCACGGCCGCCCTGGTCATCCTCGGCTGGATCCTGGCGACGACGGTGGCGGCGGGCGCTTCCCGCGTCCTGAGGCGGGGATAACGATCCCCGGGCCACGGCCACTACCCTGTGCCTCGTGACCACCGTTCGCCTGCCCCTCTTCCCGCTGAACTCGGTGCTGTTCCCGGGACTCGTGCTCCCGCTGAACATCTTCGAGGAGCGTTATCGCGCCATGATGCGCGAGCTGCTGAAGGCGGGAGAGGACGAGCCCCGCCGTTTCGCGGTCGTCGCGATCCGCGACGGCCGGGAAGTCGCCCCGACCGCGCCCGGCCTGCCCGACCAGACGGCCGTGCCCGAGCGCGGGCCGGCCGCCGGTTTCGGCGCGGACCCGGTCCAGGCCTTCCACCGGGTGGGCTGCATCGCGGACGCGGCCTCGATCCGGGAGCGGGAGGACGGCAGCTTCGAGGTGATGGCGACCGGCACGGTCCGGGTCCGGCTGCTGTCGGTCGACGCCTCCGGCCCGTTCCTCGTGGCGGAGCTGGAGGAGCTCCCGGAGGACGCGGGCGACGGCGCGGGCGCGCTGGCCGAGGGCGTGCTGCGGGCGTTCCGCACGTACCAGAAGCGGCTGGCGGGAGCCCGCGAGCGGTCCCTGACCGGCATGGACCTCCCCGACGAGCCCTCGGTGGTCTCCTACCTGGTCGCGGCGGCCGCGGTGCTGGACATCCCGGCCAAGCAGCGCCTGCTCCAGGCCCCGGACACGGCGACCCGCCTCGCGGAGGAGCTGAAGCTGCTGCGCGCCGAGACGGCCGTCATCCGCCATCTCCCCTCGCTCCCGGCCGTGGACCTCACGCGCGCGCCGACGAGCCCCAACTGACGAAGGACCCATGGCGAAGAAGAAGCCGGCGGGCACTCCGGCGATCGTGGCCCTGACGGCGGCCGGCGCCGATTTCACCGTGCACGCCTACGAGCACGACCCCGCCCACCCGTCCTACGGCGAGGAGGCGGCCCAGGCCCTCGGGGTCTCCCCCGCGCAGGTCTTCAAGACGCTGCTGGCGGACGTGGACGGCTCCCTGGTGGTCGCGGTGGTCCCGGTCTCGGGCAGCCTCGACCTGAAGGCCCTGGCCGCCGCGGTGGGCGGCAAGCGCGCGGCGATGGCCGATCCGGCCCTGGCGGAACGCACCACGGGCTACGTCCTGGGCGGCATCTCCCCGCTGGGCCAGCGCAAGCGCCTGCGCACGGTCCTGGACGCCTCGGCCTCCGGCTTCCCCACGATCTGCGTCTCGGCGGGCCGCCGCGGCCTGGAGGTCGAGCTCCCGGCGGCCACCCTCACCACCCTGACCGCGGCCACCCTGGCCCCGATCGCCCGCGCGTAACGCCGGCGGGGCCGGATGCATCCAGCCCCGCCGGCGTTTGAGGCGATCTTTTCCGGGTCCGGGCAGAGCCCGGGGAACGGCGGAAGGGCGGGTAGGGGACTTCGCCCCGCAGGGCCCGCCCGTCCCGGCCGGGGCTACGGCCGCGGGGGCTCCGTACCGGACGGGTCCGACGACGGGGACGAGGCCGGGGAGACGGCGGAATCGACGGGGGCCTGGTAATACGCCGAAGGCCACATCGCGAGCTCCGGCGCCGGATCCCGCGTACCCCACAGGGCCGTCAGGCCCAGGTGGACGACGACCGCGGCCATCGGCCAGCCGAGCAGCGCCCCGTGCGCGAGCAACTCCAGCGGGGCCTCGAAGGGGACCCCCTTGCCCGCCTTGCGGGCGGCCGCCACCAGGTCGGAGGACGGGCCCAGCCACAGGCCCACGCGCCAGCCGACCAGCGCGGCGAAGACCGACCCGACCGCGAGCCCGACCACCTGCGCCGCACCCCCGCTCCGGCGCCACAGGAACACCGCCAGCGCGCTCAGCACGCCGAATCCCACCGACAGCAGCAGGAAGGTCGCGTCGGACCCGATGCGGGCCTCGCTCTCGGTGTCCCGCAGGAACACGGCCTCGCCGTTGGAGACGTACTGCACGCGCGGTGCGAGCCAGACCCACAGCAGTCCGAGGAGCACACCGGCCACGCCGATCACGAGGGCGATGGCGGCCCCGTCGCGGATGTCGGACGGGGAGAAGGCGGGCTCGGACGCGGGCGCGGGCGGAGCCGAAGGCGCTTCCGACGGCGGCTGGTCGGGCTTGTCATAAGGGGTCACGGCTTCGGTCACTCCCACATCGTGCCAGGAAGTGTTTGATTTAACGATCGGCGCCGGCGGGCGTCAGCGGACCGCTGCCCGCCGATAGGCCCAGGTCGCGACGGCGAGGGACAGCACCCCCACCCCCGCGCACACGCCGAGGTCGAGGAGGACCGCCGCCCAGTCGGGGTGCGGCTCGAAGGTGCGGGCGAAGGCTTCCACTCCGTACGTGGACGGCAGCAGGTCCCGCGCCCAGACGATGACGTCCGGCATCCGCTCGGGCGGCAGCACGCCCAGCAGCAGGGCCGCGGACATGCCGAGCTGTCCGGCGAGGGTGGCCAGCTCCTGCCGGGGGGCCAGCAGGCCCAGCGCCGCGCCGAGCCCGGCGAGGGCGGCGCCGGCCAGCGGCACCACGGCGGCCAGGATCCACAGGCCGCCCATCGGCAGCCCGAACAGCACGCTGCCGAAGACGGCCGTCACCAGCGTGCCGGGCAGCGTGAAGGAGGCGTACGCGGCGGCCGCGCCCAGCACCACGGACGCGGGCGGCACCGGCAGGGTGGCGTAGTGGTCGAGCCCGCCGCTGGCCCGGAGCTGCCCGAAGTACTGCGCGAGCAGGTTCAGCGCGACGAAGGCGACGACCAGCACGGAGGAACCGGCGACGACGGCCCGCGCCTCGGAGCCCCCGTCGACCACGCCCCGCATCAGGATCATGATCCCGACGGACTGGAAGGTGGCCACGAACAGCAGCGGGATCCGCGAGACCCGCGCGCGGGACAGCTGGGCCCGGTAGACGGCGGCCAGCGCCGGGAAGAACCGGGCGCGGGGTGCCAGCGGCGCGGTGGCGAGCTGTCGGACCGCGTTCGGCGAGGCGGCGCCCTGCCCGGAGGTCGCGGGTGAGGTGGCGGTGGCGGTCAGCACGCCGTTGGTGGGCGTGCCGACCATCGACGCGGCCCCGATCGGCGCGACAGCGCCTGCCGGACGATCGCTCACGACTTCACCAGCCCTTTCATCTTCCCGCCCAGCGCGAGGTACACGTCCTCCAGGCTCGGCGTGGCCAGCGTGAAATCGTCGAGGGCGGCGAAGGCCGGGCCGCCGGTCACCGCGGCCACGGCGGCCCGCGCCTCGTCGGGCCCGAGTCGCAGCACCCAGCGCCGCCCCGTCTCCACTGCGAGCTCGCGCAGCTCCGCGACCTCGGGAAAACCCAGCGGAGCGGACTCGCGCCAGACCAGTTCGAGCCGGACCTCGCCGGACACCCTGGCCTTGAGCCCGCCCGGGGTGTCGCAGGCGATGACCCGGCCCTGGTCGATGACGGCGACCCGGTCGAGGACGGTCTCGGCCTCGATGACGTTGTGGGTGACCAGCAGCACGGTGGCGCCGGTCTCGGCGCGGCGCCGGTCGACGGCTGCCCAGACGGCCCGCCGGGCCACCGGGTCCATGCCGGTCGTGGGCTCGTCGAGCACCAGGACGGGCCGCTCCCCCACCAGTGCGGCGGCGAAGCACGCGAGGCGCCGCTGCCCGCCGGACAGCTTCTTCAGGGGGCGGCCGGCGATCCCGGTGAGCCCGAGTTCTTCCAGTACGGAGTCCCGTGCGGTCCGCGCCTCGCGCAGGCCGAGGCCCCGCAGCCGGCCGGTCGTCTCGGCGGCCAGCGAGACCGTGAGCTCGTCGAGGGCGGTGGATTCCTGGCCGAGGTAGGAGAGCAGCCGGGCCGACCGGTCGGGGTGGCGCACGAGGTCGTGGCCGAGCAGGGTCACCGAGCCGGAGTCGGGCCGCAGCAGGCCGGTGAGCTGGCGGACCAGGGTCGATTTGCCGGCGCCGTTGGGGCCGAGCAGCCCGAAGATCTCGCCGCGCCGCACGTCCAGGGAGATCCCGTCGGTGGCACGGGTCTCGGGCAGGGCCGGGGCCCCGCGCCGTCCACGTACCGCGGGATAGGTCTTGACCAGGTCGCGTACCGCGCAGACCACGTCGGGAGCCGGTCCCGCGGCCCCTGCCGTGTCCGTATCCGCCTGTGCTGTCCCCGTACTCACGAGGGAGCAGCCTACGGGGTTCTGGCCCCTACTCGGCTGCCGGGGCCGCCGGGGCCACCGCGACGGGGGCGCCGACGGGGGCCGGTCCGGCCGGCGATCCGGCGCCGGCCACGTGTTCCGCGGCCGCCCGCACGTCGATCTCGCGCCAGAAGCCGGCCCTGATGGCGTAGCGGTCGTGCTCGTCGATCTGGTCGTCCTTGTGCGCGAGGAGTCCGAACCGGGCGGCGTAGCGCAGCAGCTCGCCGTCGATCCGGTGCGGGATGCGCGGGTACATGGTGGCGAGCTTCTGGAGGTGCACGGTCTCCGGGAGCCGTTCCATCCAGCGCCGGGCGAAGACCTGGCCGACCTCGAAGGGGTCGCCGCCGACGGTGGTGATGTCCTCCTCGCGGTCCGCCCAGCGCTGCTCGGCGGAGGTGAGCTGGGCGAGGGTGGGCAGCGAGGCGGTCTCGGCGGGCTCGCCGAGCGGTCCGCCGCGGTCGATCCACCCCTTGTCGGAGGACCACCGCAGGGCGCTGCCGGCCGGGGCGGCCCCGAGGGCCGGGCCGGGCCCGGGGGCGGGCGCGGCGGTGCCGGGGGCGCGCAGGGCGCCCGCGAGGTCCTTCGGGGTCGGGACGGTCTTGCCGTTGGCGGTGGTGGCCCCGGCGGTGGCCGCCACGCCGCCCTCCTCGGGCTCCACGGGGGCCGGGGGCCGGGTTCCGTTGCCGTTGCCGCGGGCGGCTTCGGCGAGGGCGGCTTCGGGCAGCGGTGCGGAGAGGATGGCGGCGATCTCGGGGCGCGGGGCCGGCGCCGGGGCGCAGAGTCCGGTGAGGTCGCGGGCGCGGACGGCGCGGGTGATCCAGGTGCGGTCCAGGACGCGGCGTTCGTCGGCTTCGGCGACGAGGTCCTCGGACTGGTTGTAGTCGCCGTCGGCGGCTTGGACGGCCCACAGGTGGACGGCGACCCCGTGTTCCTTGGCGGACATCAGGCCGGGCAGCAGGTCGCCGTCGCCGGTGACGAGTACGACGTCCGAGCAGGCCCGGTTGCGGGCGAGCTCGGTGAGCTCGGCGTGCATGGCCGCGTCGACGCCCTTCTGGGCCCAGCGGCCGTCGCTGCGGGTCAGGGCGCCGAGGCGGACGGTGACGCGGGGCATGACGCGCAGTCGCCGGTGCTCGGGCTGGGGCACCCGGTCGGGTGCGCCGTCGAACCAGTAGATCCGCAGGAGCGGCTGCTCGGTGTCGGCTTCGGCGCGTTCGCGCAGGCCCTGGATGAGCGCCGCATGGTCGACGGTGATCCGGGAGCGGGACGGTTCTCCTGCGAGGAGGCTCGCGGCGGCGCCCAGCAGGTAGCCGGCGTCCACCAGGACGACGCAGCGGTCCACGCGTACCACCCTCTTCTTCCCTGGGGGTCCTCTGTGTCTTTCGCGGTTTCCCCGAGTCTGCCCGACGGCAACGGCCTTGACGGCCGGAACTCGATCATCGGCGTGGCGTATCTCTCAGAGTTCCCCGACAGGAGCCCCGACTACGCGCGGTAATGATCCAAAATGCGCCGTTTACGGCGCTGTGTGAGTGTGAAGGCGGCCCTGGCCCCTACACCCCCCACGGAGGCATTCCATGGCCAAGAACAAGAACCGCCAGCAGCCTGCCAAGTCACAGGACCGCTCGGCCGCACAGGATCCGGCGAAGACCTCGATGGAATCCTCGCCCCCGGCCTCCGCCCCGGCGGCCCCGAGTCCGCTGCAGATGGCCGGCAAGAAGAGGGAAAAGAAGTTCGGCCACAACTGACGACTCCCCGCGTACACCGGAAGGCCCGCCCCCGTCGACAGGGGCGGGCCTTCCGGCGTGCGGAGCGGGCAGCGCGTGGGCGGAAAGGGACTGGTCAGCCGGCCAGGCAGGAGGGGCCGAGCAGCACCTTGAGGTCGCCGAAGAGCGCCGGGTCGGGCTTGACCCGGTGCTTGTCGAGCCGGAGCACGGTGGTGGTGCGCGGCCCCTGGAGCTTGATCCGCACCTCGCTGTTGCCCTGGTGGTGGCGCAGGATCTCGCCGAGCCGGGTCACCATCGGCGGGGTGACCTTGACGGTCGGGATGGTGAGGACGACGGGGGCGTTGGTGCCGGCGTTGGAGAGGTCGGGGACCATCATCTCCATGGCGACCAGCCGGGGGACGTCCTCGCGCTTGTCCAGGCGTCCCTTGACGAAGACGACGGTGTCCTCGACCAGCTGGGTGGAGACGAGCTGGTAGGTCGCGGGGAAGAACATGCATTCGATGGAGCCGGCCAGGTCCTCGACGGTGGCGATGGCCCAGGCGTTGCCCTGCTTGGTCATCTTGCGCTGGAGGCCCGAGATGATGCCGCCGATGGTGACGACCGCGCCGTCGCCGTGCTCGCCGCCGGTGAGCTGGGAGATGCCGGCGTCGGTCTTGTCGGAGAGCACGTGCTCCAGGCCGAAGAGCGGGTGGTCGGAGACGTAGAGCCCGAGCATCTCGCGCTCCTGGGCGAGCAGGTAGGCCTTCTCCCACTCGACGTCGGAGAACTCCACGTCGAGGCCGAACCCGGGCTCGTCGCTCGCGCCCTCGTCGCCCATTCCGCCGAAGAGGTCGAACTGGCCCTCGGCCTCCTTGCGCTTGACGGCGACCACGTTGTCGATCATCGGTTCGTGGTGGGCGACCAGGCCCTTGCGGGTGTGGCCCATCTCGTCGAAGGCCCCGGCCTTGATCAGGGACTCGACGGTGCGCTTGTTGCAGACGACCGCTTCGACCTTGTCGAGGAAGTCGGGGAAGGTGGAGTACTTCCCCTTGGCCTTCCTGCTCTTGATGATCGACTCGACGACGTTGGTGCCGACGTTGCGCACGGCGGTGAGGCCGAAGAGGATCACGTCGTCGCCCTGGGCGGCGAAGTTCGCCTCCGACTCGTTCACGTTCGGCGGGAGCACCTTGATGCCCATCCGGCGGCACTCGTTCAGGTAGATCGCGGACTTGTCCTTGTCGTCCTTGACCGAGGTGAGCAGGCCCGCCATGTACTCGGCCGGGAAATTGGCCTTGAGGTAGGCGGTCCAGTAGGAGACCAGGCCGTACGCGGCGGAGTGGGCCTTGTTGAAGGCGTAGCCGGCGAAGGGGACCAGGACGTCCCACAGCGCCTTGATCGCCTGGTCGCTGAAGCCCTTCTCCTTGGCGCCGGCCTCGAAGATGACGAAGTTCTTCGCCAGTTCGTCGGGCTTCTTCTTGCCCATCACGCGGCGCAGGATGTCGGCCTCGCCGAGCGAGTAGCCGGCGATGATCTGGGCGGCCTTCTGGACCTGCTCCTGGTACACGATGAGGCCGTAGGTGACGCCGAGGATCTCCCTGAGCGGCTCCTCCAGCTCCGGGTGGATCGGGGTGATCTCCTGCTGCTTGTTCTTGCGCAGGGCGTAGTTCGTGTGCGAGTTCATGCCCATCGGGCCCGGCCGGTACAGGGCCGAGACGGCGGAGATGTCCTCGAAGTTGTCGGGCTTCATCAGGCGCAGCAGGGAGCGCATGGGCCCGCCGTCGAACTGGAACACGCCGAGGGTGTCGCCGCGGCCGAGCAGTTCGAAGGTCTTGGGGTCGTCGAGCGGCAGGCCGAGGAGATCGAGGTCGATCCCCTTGTTGGCCTTCACCATCTTGACGGCGTCGTCCATGATCGTGAGGTTGCGCAGGCCCAGGAAGTCCATCTTGATCAGGCCGAGCGACTCGCACTGGGGGTAGTCCCACTGCGTGATGGTCACGCCGTCCGTGTGCCGGACCCAGACCGGCGCGTGGTCGACGATCGGCTCGCTGGACATGATCACGCCGGCGGCGTGCACGCCCATCTGGCGGACCAGGCCCTCGACGCCGCGGGCGGTGTCGATGACCTTCTTGACGTCAGGCTCGTTCTCGTACATCGCCCGGATCTCGCCGGCCTCACCGTAGCGCGGGTGCGAGGGGTCGGTGATGCCGTTGAGGTCGATGCCCTTGCCGAGGACGTCGGCGGGCATGGCCTTGGTGAGCCGGTCGCCCATGGCGTACGGGTAGCCGAGGACTCGCGCCGAGTCCTTGATGGCGTTCTTCGCCTTGATCTTTCCGTACGTGCCGATCATGGCGACCTTGTCGTCGCCGTACTTGTCGGTCACGTACCGGATCACTTCGACGCGCCTGCGCTCGTCGAAGTCGATGTCGACATCGGGCATGGAGACGCGCTCGGGGTTCAGGAAGCGCTCGAAGATCAGGCCGTGGGTGATCGGGTCGAGGTCGGTGATGCCCATGGCGTACGCGACGATCGAGCCGGCGGCGGAGCCTCGGCCGGGGCCGACCGCGATGCCCTGCTTCTTGGCCCACATGATGAAGTCGGCGACGACGAGGAAGTAGCCCGGGAACCCCATCTGGATGATGACGTCCAGCTCGTACTCGGCCTGCTTCTGCCGGTCGTCGGGGACGCCTCCGGGGTAGCGGCGGGCCATGCCGCGCCGCACTTCCTCCTTGAACCAGGTGACCTCGGTGAAGCCCTCTTCCGGGATCTCGAACTTCGGCATGAGGTTCTTGGCCTCGAACATGCCGGTGGTGTCGATCTGCTCGGCGACCAGGAGGGTGTTGCGGCAGCCCTCCTGCCAGGCGTCCGAGGAGTCGACGGCGTACATCTCCTCCGTGGACTTCAGGTAGTAGCCGGTGCCGTCGAAGCGGAAGCGGTCCGGGTCGGAGAGGTTCTTGCCGGTCTGGATGCACAGCAGGGCGTCGTGCGCGGCCGACTCGTGGGCGTACGTGTAGTGCGAGTCGTTCGTCACCAGCGGCGGGATGCCGAGCTTCTTGCCGACCTCCAGGAGCCCGTCGCGGACCCGGCGCTCGATCTCGATGCCGTGGTCCATCAGCTCCAGGAAGTAGCGGTCCTTGCCGAAGATGTCCTGGTACTCGGAGGCGGCCTTCAGGGCCTCGTCGAACTGGCCGAGGCGCAGCCTGGTCTGCAGCTCGCCGGAGGGGCAGCCGGTGGAGGCGATCAGGCCCTCCGACCACTGGCTGATGGTCTCCTTGTCCATGCGCGGCCACTTCGTGAGCCAGCCCTCGGCGTACGCGTCGGAGGACAGCCGGAAGAGGTTGTGCAGGCCGGTGGAGTTCGCCGCCCAGATCGTCTTGTGGGTGTAACCACCGGAACCGGAGACGTCGTCGCGCTTCTGGTGGGGCTGGCCCCACTGGATGCGCCGCTTGTTTCGCCGGGACTCGGGGGCGACGTAGGCCTCGATGCCGATGATCGGCGTGACCCCGGCCTTCTTCGCCGTGTGGAAGAAGTCATACGCCCCGTGCAGGTTGCCGTGGTCGGACATGGCGATGTGCGTCATGCCCATCTCGTTGCACGCGTTGAACATGTCCTTCAGCCGCGCGGCACCGTCCAGCAGGGAGTACTGGGTGTGGACGTGCAGGTGCGTGAACGGCGTCTTGGTCACGGTGGGGGCCTCCGGGCGGGGAGAGAGGGGCGGCAGCTATGAATCCTACGTGGCCCGAGTGACAGTTCCCGGGCACCGACGGGTACCTTCGTCCGTTGCAGACCCAAGGACGCGTGTCCGCGGCGCCCGATCAAAAACGCCGATCCACCGCACCACCTGGAGGCACCCGCCATGGCGGTTCCCGAGACGACCGACGAGCAGCGCGCCGAGCAGATACTCGACGTGTTCGACATCGCCTTCGGCGAGCTGATCACCGCCGACCCCGCGGCCTTCCGGGTCAAGTTCCGCAAGATGGCGGCCTCGGCCTTCGCGTTCTACCGGGGCACGGCCTGCCTCTTCTACGCCGACCTGGAGCGCGAGCGGCACGGCGGCCCGTACCTGGACGAGCGCACCGGCCGGGTGTGGATCCACGGCGATCTGCACGCCGAGAACTTCGGCACCTACATGAACGCCCAGGGCCGGCTGGTCTTCAACGTCAACGACTTCGACGAGGCCTACGTCGGCCCCTTCACCTGGGACCTGAAGCGGTTCTCCGCCTCCGTCGCCCTGCTCGGCTACACCAAGGCGCTCAGCGACGACCAGATCAGCGAGCTGGTACGGATCTACGCGGCCGCCTACCGGGAGCGCATCCACGCGCTGGCGACGGGCGCCAAGAACGACGAGGTCCCCGCCTTCACCCTGGACACCGCCGAGGGTCCGCTGCTGGACGCCCTGCGCGACGCCCGCCGCCGCACCCGCTTCTCGCTCCTCGACTCGATGACCGAGATCCGTGACTTCGAGCGCCGCTTCTCCCCCGGCCCCGGGACCATCGAGCTGGACGCGGCCACCCGGTACAAGGTGCTCGCCGCCTTCGACGGGTACCTGGAGACCCTTCCCGACGAGTCCCTGGTCCGCCCGGACTCCTACCGGGTCAAGGACGTGGTGGGCCGCCGGGGCATCGGAATCGGCTCGGCGGGCCTGCCCTCGTACAACATCCTGCTGGAGGGGCACAGCGACGCCCTGGAGAACGACGTCGTGATCTACCTCAAGCAGGCGCAGACCCCGGCCGTGTCCCGCCACGTCACCGACCGCTCGGTGCGCGAGTACTTCCAGCACGAGGGGCACCGCACCGTGATCTCCCAGCGGGCCCTGCAGGCGCACGCCGACCCGTGGCTCGGCTGGACCGAGCTGGACGGGGCCGGGCAGCTGGTCGCGGAGGTCTCCCCGTACGCGGTGGACCTGGACTGGTCGGACCTGGACGACCCGGAGGAGATCGCGGCCGTGGTCGCCGACCTGGGCCGGGCGACGGCGACCATGCACGGCGCGGCGGACGCGCAGGAGAGCGGCCAGACGCTGGTCCCGTTCTCCACCGAGCGGGCCATCGACGCGGCCATCGCCGCCGACGAGGAGGGCTTCGCGGACCTGCTGGTGGACTTCGCGCACGCCTACGGCGCCCGGGCCCGGGCCGACCACCAGATCTTCGTGGACCTCTTCCGCAACGGCCGGATCCTGGCCTAGGCGGGGACCTTCGGCCCGTCCTCACAGGGACGCATGGCACACTCGCGACGATGGACATATCCGGGGTGGGACTCCGAGGGCTGCGGGCCGCGCTGTTCAGCGCGGTCGTCGTGCTGCTCTCGACGGGCTCGCACGTCCTGATGTCCCGGGTGCCGCTGCCTCCCGCCCTGGTGGGAGGGGCCTTCGTCGCGGTCTTCGCGATCGCCTTCGCCCTGGCCGGACGCGAGCGGGGCCTCGGTCACATCGCCGGGCTGCTCGTCCCCCTGGAACTGGCCGCCGACACCGTCCTGACCTCGGGCCAGCACCTTTGCTACGGCCCCGCGGGCGGCCCCGTCTCGGGTCCGCTGCGGGCCATGGGGCTGGCCGACTTCTGCGGCGGCAGCCCGGTGGGCGGGTCACTGGCCGAGGTGGGCGGGCCCGCCGACCCGGCCGCGCTGCTGGCCGCTCCCGGACCGTGGGCCCCCTGGCTGCTGCTGGGGGCGCACGTCTCGGTCGGACTGCTCGCCTCCCTGTGGCTGCACCGCGGGGAGCGGGCCCTCGGCCGGCTGCTGCGCGCCGCGTCCGCCTGCGCCTTCCGGCCGCTGCGGATGGCCTCGGCCCGTGCGGCGCGGATCCTGGCTCCGGTGCGGCGCTCGCCGCGGGCGGCGCTCGCGAGCACGGTGGCCCGTACCCGCTTCCCCGTGCACTCCGTGGGACGGCGGGGACCTCCTCGCGTACCCGGCGCGTTCGCTCGCGCCTGAGGTCCGAGGGCAGTCCCTCCAGTCCCCCCTGACAGCCGGCTCCACAGCGGAGCCACACCCCACGGAGAGAACGATGAGCGCACGCAACAGCCAGGCGAACAAGGCGGCGGCCCGCGAGAAGCTGCGCATCGAGCGCGAGCAGCAGGCCAAGAAGGCCAAGGTCCGCCGGCAGGTGTTCGTGGCGGGCGGCGTCGTGGCCGCCCTCGCCCTGGCCGGCGGCGTCGGTTACGCCGTCGTCCAGTCCAACAAGCCGAGCGCCTGGGAGAAGGCCGCCGACGCCCCCGTGGTCGCGCCGAAGAACACCTCGGGCGAGAACGGCACGACGGTGGTCATCGGCAAGGCCGACGCCAAGAAGACCCTGGAGCTCTACGAGGACGCGCGCTGCCCGGTCTGCGCGAGCTTCGAGCAGGCGGTCGGCCCGCAGGTCAAGAAGGACGTCGACGCCGGCAAGTACAAGATCCAGTTCATCGGGGCCACCTTCCTGGACAACGGCTTCCCCGGCAGCGGCTCCAAGAACGCCCTGAGCGCGCTGGGCGCGGCCCTCAACGTCAGCCCCGAGGCGTTCCTGGAGTACAAGACGGCCCTCTACTCCGCGGCGAACCACCCGGAGGAGAAGGACGACAAGTTCGCCAAGGACGCCTACCTGCTCCTCGTCGCGGACCAGGTCCCGGCGCTCAAGGGGAACGCCGAGTTCAAGAAGGCGCTCGACGAGGGCACCTACGACCGGTGGGCGCTGGAGATGTCGAAGACCTTCGACAAGAGCGGTGCGAAGGGCACGCCGACGCTGAAGATGGACGGCAAGAAGATCGACCCGCTGCCGCAGACGCCCGAGGCGTTCACGACGGCGATCGACAAGGCCATCGCCGGCTGAGGCTTTGAGGCTGGATCACCGACGGACGGGCGAACTCCCAGAGTTCGCCCGTCCGTTGCTTCCACGGGTCTGGTCCGGAGCGAATACCCGCCGGTAATATGATCATCCGTGACCAGTCAACTCTCCCCCTCCGCCCCGGAATCGGCCTCCCTGCCGGCTCCCCGCCGCCGTACGGTCGTCCTGGCCGCGGCGGCCACGGCGGCACTCGTCCCGATCGCCGCGCTGGGTGCCGAAGCCGCCCACGCCGCCACCGGTGAAGACACCCCCTCCTTCCTGCACGGCGTCGCCTCGGGCGACCCGCTCCCCGACGGGGTCCTGCTGTGGACCCGCGTCACCCCGACCGCCGCGGCCGTACCGGGCTCCGGCGCGGGCCCGGCCGTCGCGGTGGGCTGGGAGATCGCCGAGGACAAGGCCTTCTCCCGGATCGTCGCGAGCGGCTCCGTCACCGCGAGCGCCGCCTCCGACCACACCGTCAAGGCCGACGTACGGGGCCTGCGCCCGCAGACGGCCTACTGGTACCGGTTCACCGCCGGCGCCACCGTCTCCCCGGCCGGCCGCACCCGTACCGCCCCCGCCGTCACGACCGCGCCCGCCGGGATCCGCTTCGGCGTGGTCTCCTGCGCCAACTGGGAGGCCGGCTACTTCTCCGCGTACCGCCACCTGGCCGCGCGGGCCGATCTGGACGCCGTACTGCACCTGGGCGACTACATCTACGAGTACAAGAGCGGCGGTTACCCCGAGGCGAAGTACGTCGTACGGCAGCACGAGCCGCTGCACGAGATCCTCACCCTGGCCGACTACCGCACCCGGCACGGGAAGTACAAGACCGACCCCGACCTGCAGGCCCTGCACCAGGCCCACCCCGTCATCGCGATCTGGGACGACCACGAGATCGCCAACGACACCTGGGCCGGCGGCGCCGAGAACCACGATGCCGCCACCGAGGGCTCCTTCGCGGCCCGAGCGGCCGCCGCCCGCCAGGCGTACTTCGAGTGGATGCCGGTGCGCACCTCCACCGAGGGCACCGTCTACCGCCGGCTGCGCTTCGGCACCCTCGCCGACCTGCACCTGCTGGACCTGCGGACCTTCCGCTCGCAGCAGGCGGGCATCGGCAGCGGCGCGGTGGACGACCCGGAGCGCAGCATCACCGGGCGCGCCCAGCTGGACTGGCTGAAGGCCGGGCTGGCCGGCTCGCAGGCCACCTGGAAGCTGGTGGGCACCTCGGTGATGATCTCGCCGGTGGCCTTCGGCTCGCTGCCCGCGCACCTGCTGGCTCCCCTCGCCGAGCTGCTCGGCCTGCCCGCGGGCGGCCTCGCGATCAACGTGGACCAGTGGGACGGGTACACGGACGACCGCCGGGAGCTGCTGGGGCACCTGACGGACCGTTCCGTCCGCAACACCGTCTTCCTGACCGGTGACATCCACATGGCCTGGGCGAACGACGTCCCGGTGACGGCGGCCACCTACCCGTGGTCGCGGTCGGCGGGCGTGGAGTTCGTGGTGACCTCGGTGACCTCCGACAACATCGACGACCTGCTGCACGTACCGGCCGACACGGCCTCGCTGGTGGCCGAAACGGCCATCAAGGCCGCCAACCGGCACGTGAAGTGGCTGGACATGGACGCCCACGGCTACGGCGTGCTGGACGTGACGGCCGAGCGTTCGCAGATGGACTACTACGTGGTCTCGGACAAGCGGCGCCAGGACGCCACGGCCGCCTGGGCCCGCTCGTACCGCACGCTGAACGGGACCCAGAAGGTCGAGCGGGCGGACCGGCCGGTGCGCTGACGCACCGTCGGATTTCCCGTCCGGAGGGGCGCTTGGCGTAGACCAGGCGCCCCTTTGGCATCAGAAGCAACAAATCTTTTACGTAGAGCACTTGACCTGTTTATGACATGCGCACGTAAGATTCCCGCCAGCCGAGGAGATCCCTCCCGCTCTACCCCCCACTCGCGAGGAGCACACGTGCGCGCTCTTGCCCGCATATCCCCCCTTCTTCGCCGCCGCCTGATGGGTACCGCCGTACTCGCCGGCACCCTGGCCTTCACCCCGCTCGCCGCCCCCACCACGGTCGCCGCCGCCAAGACCGGCGCCGAGGTGTGCGCCGAGGAGACCGGCGCCGCGGCCAACGCCCGTGTGGCGCGCCCGAAGGACCAGCACGCGGCCGAGCCGAACGAGGTCACCGAGGCCCAGTCCAAGGCCATGGACGCCGACCTCAAGGCGAAGCTGGACAAGATCTCGAAGGAGCACCGCAGCCTTCGCGCCGCCGAGGCCGCCACCAGCATCCCCGTGTACTTCCACGTCATCCACTCCGGCACCACCGGAAAGCTGACGGCCACCGACATCAGCAAGCAGCTGGCGGTCCTCAACGCGGCCTACGCCGGCCAGGGCACCGGAAACGTCGACAGCACCTACCAGTTCACCCTGGCGGGCACCGACTACACGGACAACGCGAGCTGGTACAACCTGGCTTCCGGCTCCACGGCCGAGAAGACCATGAAGAACACCCTGCGCAAGGGCGGGGCGAACGCCCTGAACTTCTACACCGCCAACCTCTCCGGCGGGCTGCTGGGCTGGGCCACCTTCCCCAGCTCCTACGCCTCCCAGCCGAAGATGGACGGCGTGGTCGTCCTGGACACCTCGCTGCCGGGCGGCTCCGCGGCCAACTACAACGAGGGCGACACCGCGACCCACGAGGTCGGCCACTGGATGGGTCTCTACCACACCTTCCAGGGCGGCTGTAACGGCGCGGGCGACTCCGTTTCGGACACCCCGGCCGAGAAGAGCGCGGCCTTCGAGTGCCCGACCGGCCGTGACACCTGCGCCAGCAAGGCGGGCGTCGACCCGATCCACAACTTCATGGACTACACGTACGACAACTGCATGTACCAGTTCACCGCGGGCCAGGTGGCCCGCATGAAGAGCATGTGGACGGCCTACCGCGGCTGACGCTCCGGCGCTCTGACGCAGTCATGACGATGGGGCCCCGCACGCGGGGCCCCATTGCCGTGTTCCGCCCGAAGACCGTCGGAGAGACCGGCCGAGAGACCGGCCTAGAGACCGTCGAGGAAGGCGAGGGCCACCGACCAGGCCTGCTCCGCCGCCTCGGCGTCGTAGTCGTCCAGTCCCGGGTCGGTGAACAGGTGCCCGGCCCCCGGATAACCGTGGACCTCCACGTCCGCCCCGGCCTTGCGCATCCGCAGGTACCAGGCCGTCAGCCAGTCGTGCGGCTCGAAGGGGTCCGGGTCGGCGATGTGCAGCTGCACCGGCAGCTCGTCGACGTAGACGCCCTCCTCCAGGTCGGCCGTCCCGTGCAGGAGCAGCAGCCCGCGCGCCTTCTCGTCGGCGAGCGCCAGGTGCTGGGCGATGGAGCCCCCGAAGGAGAAGCCGGCGTAGACCAGGCCCTGGTCGGAGTACGGGGCCGAGGCCAGGATCGCCCGCTTGAGCAGCTCGTCGCGGCCGATCTCCTCCTGGTGGGCCATGCCCTCCTCGACGGTCTCGAAGGTGCGCCCCTCGAAGAGGTCCGGCACCTGGACCTGGTGCCCGGCCGCGCGCAGCCGGTCGGCCGCCTCCCGCACGGCGGGCCGCAGCCCGTAGGTCGAATGGAAAAGCATGATGTTCATGCCCCCATCGTGCCAGTTTCGGCGCACCCCCTCCGGTTACGTTGGCCTGCATGGACACGGACTCCTTCCTGCGCCCGATCGCGGCCGTCGCCGGCACCCTGGCCGTCACCCTGCTCGCGGGCTGGCTGCTGGACCTGCTGCTGCGCCGCGCCGACGCCCGGCACAGCGAGACCCCGCTGTGGGGGCTGCTGCGCCGCTGCCGCCCGCCGTTCCTGGTGGTCCTGGCCACCTCCCTGCTCCAGGCCGTGCGGCGGCGCGCGGACGGCCCCGGGCACGTGCTGACCCTGATCCTGATCGCCGCGGCCGCGTGGCTGCTGATCCGCATCACGACGGCGATCGTGGACTCCACGTACGCCCGCTACGCGGCCGACGCCTCCGACCAGGCCAGGGTGCGCCGGGTCCGCACCCAGGTCACGCTGATCCAGCGGGTGGTCACGGCGGTGGTGATCGTGGTGGCCCTCGGCGCGATGCTCCTGACCTTCCCCGAGATGCGGACGGTCGGCACCTCGATGCTGGCCTCGGCCGGCGTGCTCGGCATCGTGGCGGGCATCGCGGCGCAGGCCGCACTCGGCAACCTCTTCGCCGGACTCCAGATCGCCTTCGGCGACACCGTCCGGATCGGCGACACGGTGGTGGTGGACAAGGAGTGGGGCACGGTGGAGGAGATCACCCTCACCTTCCTCACCGTCCGCACCTGGGACGAGCGCCGGATCACGATGCCGGTCTCGTACTTCACGAGCAAACCCTACGAGAACTGGTCGCGCGGCGGCGCGCAGATGACGGGCACCGTGTTCTGGCACCTGGACCACAGCGCCCCGGTGGACCTGATGCGCGAGCAGCTCCAGCGGATCCTGGAGGACATCCCGGAATGGGACGGCCGCACCGGCTCCCTGGCGGTCACCGACACCACCCCGAACACCATCCTGGTCCGCGCGGTGGTCACGGCGAAGGACGGGGACGCCGTCTGGACCGTCCGCTGCGCGGTCCGCGAACGCCTGATCACCTGGCTGACTGCGCACCACCCGTACGCCCTGCCCCGCATCGTCACGGCGGAGGCGGTTCACCCGCCCGCCCCCTGACGTACAGGCAGGTAGGGCACGGGAGTTGGCTCCCCCGCACCGTCTTGCCGGCCGCAAAGGACAGGCCCCGCTTGACCCTTCGGCGGACGGAACCTAGGTTCGGGGAGCTGGCTTGATTTGCGCTGGTCAGACGAGGGGAGACACGCATGGCACCGGAGATCGGTTCCCACCGGGGAGGGTCCGGCGCGCTGGCCGTGCTGGAGCTCCTCGCGCAGGAAGCTCCGCCCGGCCTGTTCGAGGCCCTGCTGCACGAGGCCCGAAGATCCGGGGCCGGGGAGGCGGAGGTCGCCGAGCTTACCCGGGCCCTGGAGCTGGCCGGGGCCGTGCGCGCGAACGCCGTGATCGGCCGGCAGCAACAGGCTTCCCTGGCCGCGCTGGTGGACACCGCGCACGACCTGACCTCGCCGTACGACCTGGACGGCCTGCTCCGCGTGATCAACCGGAGGGCTCGGCGCCTGCTCGGCCTCGACATGGCCTGGGTGTCCCTCAACCGCCCGGACGGCACCGGCTACGTCCGCACCTGTGAGGGCGAGACCACCACGCAGAACATAGGGATGGAGCTGGGCACGGGGCTGGGCAGCGCCGCCCAGACCCGCCGGGCTCCCCTGTGGAGCGCCGACTACCTGAACGACGACACGGTCCCGCACGGCCCCGGCATCGACACCGTGGCCCGGGCCGAGGGACTGCACGCGATCATCGCCGTGCCCCTGCGCAACGGGAACTCCACGCTCGGCGCCCTGTACGGCGCCCAGCGTGACGTACGCCGTTTCACCCCGGACGAGATCGGGCTGCTGCTCTCGCTCGCCGACCTGGCGGCCGTCGCCATCGAGAAGGCGCGCCTGCTGGAGCAGACCCAGGAGGAGGTCGCCGAGCTGGAGCGGTTCGGATCCCACACCAACTCCACCCTGACCAGGGTCCGTTACCTGTGGGAGTGCCACGCCCGGCTGGCCGGCCTGGTGCTGGACGGGGCGAGCCTGTCGGCGCTGGCGCGGGCGGCCGCGGACGCGCTGGACGCGGTCGTCCAGGTCCGGGATCCCGGTGGGCGGGTGCTGGTCTCCACCGGTGAGCTGCCGGCGGACCTCGACGAGGAGGCCGTCGCGCGGGCGGCCCTGACGGCCCACGGGCTGCGGCCCGTGGAACTGCCCGGCGACGTGTGGCTGGCCCCGGTGCTGGCCGGCGCCGAGGAGCTCGGCGCCCTGGTGCTGCACGCCTCGGCGCCGCTGACGGTCGAGGACGTACGGCTCCTGCGGATGGCCGCCCAGACCGTGGCCTCGCTGATCCTGATCCAGCGCGGCACCGCCGCCGCCGAGGGCCCGGTCCACGAGGAACTGCTCCAGGAGCTGCTGGACCGGCCGACCCGCTCCGACCGTCACCTGCTGGAGCGCGTACGGCGCCTGGGGATCGAGCTGGACCGCCCCCATGTGGTGGTGGTGGCCCGGCCGGAGGGCGGGGAGCTGGGCAGGGCGGTGGCCTGGGCTTCCTCGTACGCCCATCGGATGAACGGACTCAAGGGCGTGCGCCGCGGCTGCATCGTGCTCGTGGTCCCCGGCGACGACGCCTCGGCCGCCGCCCGCCAGGTGTCGGCCGAGCTGTCACCGCTGCTCGGGCACCCGGTGTCCACCGGGGCCGCCGGGCCCTCGCGCAGCGCCCGCGAGGTGGCCCAGGTGTACGCGGAGGCCGTGCGCTGCCTGGACGCCCTGACGGCCCTCGACGGCGCCGGCGGAACCGCCTCGCTGAGCGAACTGGGCTTCCTGGGACTGCTGCTGTCCACCGACCATGACGTGGAGGCGTTCATCGGGTCGACGATCGGCCCGGTCCTGGACTACGACGGGACCCGCGTCACGGAGCTGACCCGCACGCTGGACTCGTACTTCGAGTCGGGCGGCAGCCCCACCCGTGCGGCCGAGGCGCTGCACGTCCACGCCAACACCGTCTCGCGCCGCCTGGCGCGCATCACGGAGCTGCTCGGCCCGCACTGGCAGAGGCCGGACCGGGCCCTGGAGATCCAGATGGCGCTGCGGCTGCGCAAGGCCCGCGACGTACTGCACGAACGGCGCACCGAATCCGGGCCCGGGTTCGGGCCCGGGTCCGGGCCCGCCCCGCGCATGGGGTGAGGAGCGGGGCGGGCGGGGGAGGCTACTGCCGCGCCGCGGCGAGGCTGTGGGCGGCGTGGGCGATGGAGGCCAGGGTGACGTGCCGGTGCCAGCCGTGCAGGGAACGCCCGGTGTAGTCGCGCAGTCCCAGCTCCTGGCCGCTGTGCTGGGAGGTGAGCGCCACCCGCGGGGCCTGCTTGGTCAGCCGCAGCAGGCGGCCCGCGGACAGCCGGGTCAGGTCGGTGATCCACAGCTGGGACGGCAGCCGGTGCGGGTCGGTCCACTCGCCGACCAGCACGAGCTGGCGGCGCCGCGCCGCCGACGGGTCGGGGATCATCACGCCGACGGCGACGGCGAGGGTGCTGCGGCGCGCCGACGGGTTGGCCGGGTCGGCCCACTCCACGGGCGCGCGCAGCCCCTTGAGGGACTGCAGGATGTCCTCGGCGTTCAGCGGGCCGGCGCCGTAGCCGGGCAGCGCCGGGTCGGTGACGAGCAGCCGGCCGGCGGGGCTGATCCGGGCCAGGACGGGGATGCGGGCCTCGGCGAAGCGGTTCATCGTCATGCGGGTGCCGATGTTGGGGACGTCGAGGACGACCGGGTGGGCGGGCATCGCGGCGGCCTTGACGGTCTCGATGACACCGCTGGCCGCGCACTCCTCGTACGAGGTGTGGTGTGCGGGGGCGGGACCGGTGCCGGGGTCGGCGACAGTGCGGCGCGCCGAATTGGCGGAGGCTTCGGCGTTGTTCTCGCCGTCCGGTACGAACAGCCGCCAGCCGACCGGCGTGGCCACCTCGGCCGAGGCGAACCAGGTGCCGAATGCCTGCTGGCCGCGGAACATCTGGCCCTGGTGCGGGTCGAAGTGGTGGCCGACGCCGACCGAGTGTTCGCCGCCCTTGGGGATCGCCATCGGCTGGGCGACCCAGGCCGCCAGCGGGGTGGTGCTCTCCAGGTATTCCGAGAGCGCGGTGCGCAGGGGCTGCCAGTCCCAGGTGGAGCTGAAGATGAAGTGGTGCAGGCTCTGTTCGGCGGCGTCCCCCTCGACGTGGGCGGCGATGCTGCGGATGGACTTGCGCCCCGAGGTGGCCAGCAGTCCCCGTACGTAGTGCTGGGCCTTCTCCCGCTGGTCCTTGCGGCGGAGCGAGGCGAAGACGGTGGCACACAGGTCTTCGGTGATTTCCCTGATCGGGTCGCGCCGGATCCGGACCGCGGTGTCGCGGCCCTCCCGCGCACCCACGACGGACAGTTCCCTTCGGACGATGGTGTTCATGGCGGTGGTCACCACAGGCCCCCCTAGGCTGCTTCGAATGCAGTCCCACCGTCGCCCGGGGACCCCCCTGCGGGGGAGGTGCGCCGGCCACCTGCCTGCGGCCGGGGGTGGTGACGGGACCCCACACCCCTTGCGGCACAAGGGGTGTGGGGGGTGGCCGGGGTGCGGTCGGCGAGGGTCAGATGAACCGCATGTTGCCGAGGTACGACCGCACGTTGCGGCGGGTCTCGGGGACCGAGTCCCCGCCGAACTTCTCGACGACCGCGTCCGCCAGCACGAGGGCGGTCATCGCTTCCGCGACGATCCCCGCCGCCGGCACGGCACACACGTCCGAGCGCTGGTGGTGCGCCACCGTCGCCTCTCCGGTCACCACGTCGACCGTCGCGAGCGCCCGCGGCACCGTCGCGATGGGCTTCATCGCGGCCCGCACCCGCAGCGGCTCGCCGGTGCTCAGCCCGCCCTCGGTGCCGCCGGAGCGGCCGGAGGTGCGCTTGAGACCCTCGGGGGTGGGGACGATCGCGTCGTGCGCCTTCGAGCCGGGCACCCGGGCGAGTGCGAAGCCGTCGCCGACCTCGACGCCCTTGATCGCCTGGATGCCCATCAGGGCCGCCGCCAGGCGCGCGTCCAGGCGCCGGTCCCAGTGGACGTGCGAGCCGAGCCCGACGGGTACGCCGTACGCCAGGACCTCGACCACACCTCCCAGGGTATCGCCGTCCCCGTGGGCCCGGTCGATCTCCGCGACCATCGCCTTGCTCGCGTCCGCGTCCAGGCACCGCACCGGGTCCGCGTCGAGCTTCTCCACGTCGGCCGTCGTCGGGTACGCCCCGTACGGGGCCCTGGCCCCCGCCAGCTCCACCACGTGCGACACGATCTCGATCCCGGCGGCCTCCTTCAGGAAGGACCTGGCGACCGCCCCCAGCGCGACCCGCGCGGCCGTCTCCCGCGCACTGGCGCGCTCCAGAACCGGCCGGGCCTCGTCGAACCCGTACTTCTGCATCCCCGCCAGATCCGCGTGACCCGGACGCGGACGCGTCAGCGGGGCGCCCCGGCCGGCCTCCTTCGACAGCGACGGATCCACCGGGTCGGCCGACATCACCGTCCGCCACTTCGGCCACTCGCTGTTGCCGACCATCACCGCCACGGGAGAGCCCAGCGACAGCCCGTGCCGGACCCCGCCGAGGAAGGTGATCTCGTCCTGCTCGAACTTCATCCGCGCACCGCGCCCGTGGCCGAGCCGGCGCCGGGCCAGGTGCCCGGCCACCAGAGCGGTGGTGACCGGAACACCGGCGGGAAGCCCCTCTAGCGTCGCCACCAGCGCCGGTCCGTGCGACTCCCCGGCGGTCAGCCAGCGCAGCCTGCTCAACGGACCCCTCCCTCGACGAGTTCGGCGGCTCGCGCCGGCCCCGCCGTGAAGTCACGGGAGCCGTGGAGCCACGCCACCGTGTCGTACAGGTCGTCCGCGCTGTACCCGGCGAGCATCCGGTTGCGGGCCGCCGCCGCCTCGCCGGCCGGGTGGTAGAGCTGCGCGCCCATCTCCCGTGCCACCAGCTGGGTCTTGGCCGTACGGTCGCGCCGCTGCTCGTTGTACCGTGCCAGCCGGCCGGCGACGTCCCGGCCGACCGCGGCCCCGCCGTCACCGTTGCCGTCGCCGTTGCCGTCCAGTACTTCGCCGAGGACGACCGCGTCCTCCAGCGCCATGCACGCGCCCTGGGCCGCGTACTGGAGCATCGGATGCGCCGCGTCGCCCATGAGCGCCACCCGGCCGTCCGTCCAGCCCTCGACCGGGTCACGGTCGCACAGCACCCAGGTCTTCCACTCCTCACCGAGCTCCAGCAGCCGCCGGACCGCGTCGCCCAGCTCCGGGAACTCGCCCAGTACGTGATCCCGGTCCACCGGCAGCCCGACGAGCGCCTCGCGCGCGCCGTTGTCGCGGGTGGCGGCCAGGTTCAGGAACTCGCCGCCGCCGATCGCGTAGTGCACGAAGTGCCACTTGGGTCCGGCCCACAGGGTCACGCTGTTCCAGCGCAGTTCCTCGGGCACCTTCTCCATGGGGATGACCGACCGGTAGATCGTGTGGCCCGACACCCGCGGGTCCCCGTCCCCGATCAGCTGGCGGCGTAAGGCCGATCGGATGCCGTCGGCTCCGATCAGCACGTCCCCGGTGAACCGCTGCCCGGTGCCGGTGATCGCCGTGACCTCGTCGGCCGTCTGCTCGTACCGGATGACCGAATGCCCGGCCAGCAGGGTGACTCCGTCCGCGGCCTGGCAGGCGTCCAGCAGCGGCTGGTAGAGGTCGCCCCGGTGGACGACCGCGTACGGATTGCCGAACCGTTCCCGGTAGGCGCCCGTCAGCGGCATCCGCGCGACGCTCTCCCCGCTGGTGGCGTCCATGAAGCGCAGCTCGTCGATGAGGACGGCCCGGTCGCGCACGGCCCCGCCCACACCGAGCCGGTCGAGGGCGTGGAAGGCGTTGGGACCCAGCTGGATCCCCGCGCCGAGCTCGGCGAACTCGGGCCGGCGCTCCAGCACGGTCACCCGGTGGCCGCGGGCGGCCAGGCTCAGTGCCGTGGCCAGTCCGCCGATGCCGCCGCCGGCGACGAGTACGTCCGTCATCCTCGTTCTCCTTGTGTCTTGGGGAACAGCTGGGCCAGTTCGGCGTGGAAGCCGGGGAAGGTCTTGCCCACGCAGGCCGGATCGTCGAGGTGGAGTCCCGGCGCGCGCAGTCCGAGCACGGAGAACGCCATGGCGATCCGGTGGTCGCGGTGGCAGGCGATCCGGGCGGGGCGGACCTCGCCCGGATGCACGGTGATCCAGTCCCGGCCGGTCTCGGCGCGCACTCCGCACGCGGCGAGGTTCAGGGCGACCGCCGCGATCCGGTCCGACTCCTTGAGCCGGGCGTGCCCGATGCCGCGGATGGTGAGGGGAGCGTCCGCGAGCGGTGCGATCGCGGCGAGCGTCATGAAGGTGTCCGAGATCGCGCCCATGTCCACGTCGAACCCGCCGCGGAGCCGGCCGGTGCCGGTGACCGTCGTCGCGTGATCGCCGATCTCCACCTCGGCTCCGGCGGTGCGCAGGACGTCGACGAAGCCGAGGTCTCCCTGGAGGCTGTCGCGCCCGAGGCCGGGCACGGTGACCGAGCGGCCGGTGACGGCCGCGGCCGCGAAGACGTAGGAGGCGGTGGAGGCGTCCGGTTCGATCACGAGGTCGGTGGCGCGGTATCCCCCCGTGCCGATCTCGAACACACCCGGCGCGTCTTCGGTGACCCGTGCGCCGAAGCGGCGCATCAGGACGATGGTCATGTCGATGTACGGGCGGCTGACGAGCTCGCCGACCGTCACGGTCAGCGGGGTGCGCAGCAGGGGTGCCGCCATCAGCAGTCCGCTCAGGAACTGGCTGCTCAGCCCGCCGTCGACGGCGAGTTCGCCTCCGTCGAGCGCGTCGGCCTCGATCCGCAAGGGCAGGGTGTCCCCGTCCCGGGTCCGTACCCGCGCGCCGAGCCGTGCCAGGGCGTCGGCGAGCGGGCGGAGCGGGCGGGCACACAGTTGCTCCGAGCCGTCGAACACGTACGAGCCGTGGCCGGCCGCGGCGAAGGGCGGCAGGAAGCGGGCCGCGGTCCCGGCGTCGGCGCACCAGACGCGGCCGCCGTGTGCGGGGGCTCCGGCGAGACCGCCGACCTCCCAGAACTCGTCGTGGGGGGTCGCGGTGACCTGGACTCCGAGACCTGTCAGGGCGGTGCGGAAGGCAGTGGTGTCCTCGCTGATCAGGGGGGCGCGCAGGGTGCTGGTGCCGTCGGCCGCCGCCGCGAGGAGCAGGGCGCGGTTGGTGATGCTCTTCGAACCCGGGATGCGGGCCGCGCGGCCCGTACCGGCGAGGGTCCCCGTGGTCATCGGGTTCCTTCCTGCGACGGCTCCGACGACTTCGGCGACTTGGGCGACCCCGGCGACCCCGGCGACCCCGGCGACGGCCCCTCGGACGCGGGCGCCGGGTGCTGCTCGGCGGCGCGGGCGATGCTCGTACGGACGGCCGCCGCGACCCGCTCCGCGGTGAGGCCGTGCTGCTCGTACAGGGACCGGTACGGGGCACAGGCGCCGAAGCTGTCGATGCCGACGGCTTCGCCCGCCTCGCCGGTCAGGGCGTGCCAGCCGAGGGTGGAGCCGGCCTCCACCGAGACCCTGGCGCGCAGTCGCGGCGGGAGGACCGAGTCGCGGTACTCCCGGGGCTGTTCGGCGAACCACTCCAGGCAGGGCAGCGAGACGACCCGGGTCGGTATGCCGTCGCGCTGCAGGAGTTCGCGTGCCGCGAGCGCGATGTGGACCTCGCTGCCGGTGGCCAGGACGACCGCCTCGGGCCGGCCGCCCTCGGCTTCGGCTCGTACGTAGCCGCCCCGGGCCACGGCGTCGGCACCGGGGTCGGGCAGGACGGGGACGTTCTGACGGGTCAGGCAGAGTCCGGCGGGCCGGTCGTCGCGCTCCAGGACGGCCCGCCAGGCGGCGGCGGTCTCGTTGGCGTCGGCCGGGCGGACCACGTCGAGGCCGGGAATCAGGCGCAGCGACCAGAGGTGCTCGACCGGCTGGTGGGTGGGGCCGTCCTCGCCGAGTCCGATGGAGTCGTGGGTCCAGACGTAGGTGACGGGCAGCTTCATCATGGCCGCGAGGCGCACGGCCGGGCGCATGTAGTCGGAGAAGACGAGGAAGGTGCCGCCGTAGGGCCGGGTTCCGCCGTGCAGGGCGATGCCGTTGAGGACGGCGCCCATGCCGTGCTCGCGGATGCCGAAGTGGAGCGTGCGGCCGTAGGGGTGGCCCGGGAAGGCCCGGGTGGCGAACTCCGAGGGGATGAAGGAGGGTTCGCCCTTCATGGTGGTGTTGTTGGACTCGGCGAGGTCCGCGGAGCCGCCCCACAGTTCGGGCAGTACGCCGGCCAGCGCGTTCAGCACCTCGCCCGAGGCCTTGCGGGTGGCCATCTCGCCGCCCGCGGTGAACTCCGGCAGCGCGTCGCTCCAGCCCTCGGGCAGCCGCTTGGCGTCGACCCGGTCGAAGAGGGCCGCGTGCTCCGGCCGGGCCGCGCGCCAGTCCTGGTAGCGCTTGTCCCACTCCGCGCGGGCCGCGCGCCCACGGTCGGCGACCTCGCGGGCGTGGGCGAGCACCTCGGCGGGGACCTGGAAGGAGGCCTGCGGATCCAGGCCCATGGCGGCCTTGGCCGCGGCCGCCTCGCCGGCGCCCAGCGCGGATCCGTGGATCTTGCCGGTGTTCTGTTGGGTGGGGGCGGGCCAGCCGATGATCGTGCGCAGCGCGACGATCGAGGGACGGCCGGTCTCCTCGCGGGCGGCGGCCAGCGCCGCGTGCAGGGCCGGCACGTCCTCCTCGTAGGAGCCGGTCCGGGTCCAGTCGACCTGCTGGACGTGCCAGCCGTAGGCGGCGTAGCGGGCGAGGACGTCCTCCGACACTGCGATGGAGGTGTCGTCCTCGATCGAGATCCGGTTGTCGTCCCAGAGCACGACGAGGTTGCCCAGCTTCTGGTGTCCGGCGAGCGAGCCGACTTCGTGGCTGATGCCTTCTTCGAGGTCCCCGTCGGAGGCGAACACCCAGACGGTGTGGTCGAAGGGGGACGTGCCGGGGGCGGCGTCCGGGTCGAAGAGGCCGCGCTCGCGGCGGGCGGCCATGGCCATGCCGACGGCGTTGCCGAGGCCCTGGCCGAGGGGGCCCGTGGTGGTTTCCACGCCGGGGGTGTGCCCGTACTCGGGGTGGGCGGGGGTGAGGCTGCCCTCGGTGCGCAGCGCCTTGAGGTCGTCGAGCTCCAGGCCGTAGCCGCAGAGGTAGAGCTGGGTGTAGAGGGTGAGGCTGGAGTGTCCGCAGGACAGGACGAAGCGGTCGCGACCGGTCCAGCGGGGGGCCGCCGGGTCGTGGCGCAGCAGCCGCTGGAAGAGGAGGTGCGCCGCCGGGGCCAGGCTCATGGCCGTGCCCGGGTGGCCGTGCCCGGCCTTCTCGACTGCGTCGACCGCGAGGGCGCGTGCGACATCGACGGATTGCCGGTCGAGTGCGGACCACTCGAAGGCGGGGTTGCTGGTGCTCGCCTGGGTGTTCACCGGACGGTCAGGGCTCCTTGTGGCTTGTCTGGAGGCGGGAGGGGGCGTGGGCGTGGTTTCGGGCGGGGCGGCCGATGAGCTCGCCCGGGCCGGGCCCGGCCCCTCCCCCGGTCCGGGCATCGCTCAGCCCTCCAGGGCCAGGCCGCGGCCGGCGAGCCGGTCGAGCGAGAAGACGCCCTCGACGGTGGCTTCCACGTCGAAGAAGGAGCGCTCGGTGGGCGGGTAGCCGATGAGTTCCGCAGCCCGGTTGGGCAGGGCCGCGGCGAGCGCGGCCGACTCGGCGGACTCCCACAGGAGTACCGCTCCCCAGCGGTCGGTCTCCCGGTCGGATATCCAGAACTTCAGCCGCAGACCGGCCAGTTGACTGAACCGGTCGACCGCCTCGTCGCGCAGGAACCCGCGCAGCGAGTCGATGGTCTGCTCGGATTCCTTCAGGTCCCACCAGACGATTACCGCTCGCACGAGCGCACCACTCCGATCAGCAGGTCGCGGGTGATCCGTACGCCGTCCTCGGTGAGGACCGACTCGGCGTGGAACTGCATCGAGGCGAAGCCCCGTCCGCGCAGGGCGTGCACCTCACCGGTCTCGACGTCGCGGCTGACCTCGACGATCCCGGCCCGCGGGTGTTCGAACTTGTCCTCGGCCAGCCGCGCCGCGAACGTGTTGTAGAAGCCGACCCGCTCCGGCGCGCCGAACAGGTCGATCTGCCGCTGGACACCCTGGTTGGGCACGGTCCTGCGGACGAGGTCGAGGCCGAGCAGGGTGGAGAGGACCTGGTGGCTGAGGCAGACGGCGAGGAACGGCCGCCGCTCGCCCAGCAGCCGGGAGACCGTCGCCCGCAGGTGCGCGATCTTGGGGTGTGCGGTCTCGCCGGGGTCGCCGGGACCCGGGCCCATGACGACGAGGTCGTGGGCGCCGGTGTCGTACGGCTCGTCGAAACGGCTGACCGTCACCTTCAGCCCCATGGAGGCCAGCTGGTGGCCGATCATCGAGGTGAAGGTGTCCTCGGCGTCGATGATGAGCACACTGCGGCCGGCCAGCTCCGGCACCGGCCGGGACCGCTCGGCGGTCTTGCGCAGCCAGAATCCGGCGATGCCCTCGTTGCGCTCCTCCAGGGCGCCCCGGACGTCGGCGTGCCGGGCGAAACGGCTCGCGCCGCCCGCTTCGAGCGCGGACAGCAGTCCGGCCGCCTTCACCCGGGTCTCGGCGACCTCGCTCAGCGGGTCGGAGTGCCGTACGAGGGTCGCGCCGACGCCGATGCGCACCCGGCCGTCGGCCGCGATGTCGGCGGTGCGGATGAGGATCGCGGAGTCCATCGTGCGGCCGCCGTCGGCGTCCCGGCCGATGAGGGCCATGACGCCGCTGTAGTAGCCGCGGCCCTCCGGCTCGTACCGGTTGATCACCTTGCAGGCGCTCTCCAGTGGGCTGCCCGTGACGGTGGGGGCGAACATCGTCTCGCGCAGGATCTCCCGTACGTCGCGGGAGGTCTGCCCCTCGATGAAGTACTCGGTGTGGGCGAGGCGGGCCATCTCCTTGAGGTACGGGCCGACGACGCGGCCGCCTCCCTCACAGATCCGGGCCATCATCTTGAGTTCCTCGTCCACGACCATGTACAGCTCGTCCGCCTCCTTGCGGTCGGCGAGGAAGGCCATCACGCCCGGCAGGTCGGGGCCCGCGGCCGGGTAGCGGTAGGTGCCGCTGATCGGGTTCATCACGGCGGTGCCGTCGTGCAGGCTGACGTGCCGCTCGGGGCTGGCGCCGACGAAGGTGCGGTCCCCGGTGTGGACGAGGAAGGTCCAGTAGGCGCCCGACTCCCGCTCCAGCAGCCGCCGGAAGAAGGAGAGCGCGCCGGCCGGGGAGTAGTGGGTGATCTCCGCGACGAACGAGCGCTTGATGACGAAGTTCGCGCCCTCGCCGTTGCCGATCTCGCGCTCGATGACCTCGCGGACCATTCCGGCGTACGCGTCGTCGTCCACGTCGAAGTGGCCGCCGGTCAGGGTGACCGGCTCGTCGGGGAGCCTGCGCAGCGCATCGGCCAGCGGGAGGACCGCCTGCTCGCCGACCGTCATGGTGATCAGCGGTTCGCCGTCGTCGGTGCCGGCGAACCCCCGCTCGGTGATCTGCCGGTAGGGGACGATGGCCAGGGTCTCGTGCCGCGGGCCCGCGGCGGGGCCCTGCGGCACGGGGATCTCGGCGAGGGTCTCCACGCTCGACACCTCGCCGAGCAGCACCTCCAGGAGCTCCTGACCGGTGGTCTCGGGGCGGTACAGCAGGGCGTACGCCGGTGCGCGGCCGGTGAGCACCCGGTTCAGCAGGTCCGGGGTCACCGGGCACCGCCCGGCGCGGTGAGCTCGGCGAGCACGGACTTGGTGGTCTTGACGACCCCCGCGCGCTGGGCGACGTAGTCCAGGGCGAACCGGTGCTGCGCCTCGGAGAAGTCGGCGACGGCGTCCGCGACGAGGAAGGACCGGATGTCGTTGGTGAAGGCCTCCACGACCGTCGCCATCACGCCCACGTGGGCGTACACACCGCAGACGACGAGCTGGTCGCGGCCCTGGAAGCGCATGCGCTCCAGCAGCTCCGACTTGAAGAAGGCGCTGTAGCGCCACTTGGTGAACACCCAGTCGGAGGGGCCCGGTTCGATGGGGTCGACCACCCGGCGGTCCTCGGGCGAGACCTTCATCCCGGGGCCCCAGAAGTCCTTGAGGAGACCGCGCTCCTGTTCCGACATGCCGCCGGGTTGCGCGGTGTACGCGACCGGGATGCCGAGGGCGGCGCACTGTTCGCGCAGCAGCGTCGCGTTGCGCACGAGGTCGCCGACCGGGGACTCGCCCTCGGGGAACGGGCGCAGGAAGTAGCGCTGCATGTCGTGGATCAGCAGCACCGCCCGGTCGGGGTCGACCGTCCAGTCGGCGGTGTTGACGGGGAGGTCTCCCTCGGAGGGCATGGGGTACGGATCGATGGGCGGAATTCCCGCCATGGTCGTCCTTCCTCTCGCTCGGGTGTGGGCTCGGGGTGTGGCCTTCGGCAGGGGCTCGGTGCCGGGTCGATGCGGGGGCGGTGCCGGGTCGGTGCGGGGGCGGCGGCGGGTCAGACGCCGAGGGCGGCGCCGCCGTCGACGGTGAGGTCGTGCAGGGTGATGTGGGAGGCGTGGTCGGAGAGCAGGAACGCCACCGCCTGGGCCACATCGAGGGGGCGGGCCAGCTTGCCGAGGGGGATGCCCACCCGGAACTCGTCCGCGATGCCGTCGATCGAGCCGCGCTCGCCGCTGCCGTCCGCGCCGCCGTCCGCCCAGAGGGAGGTCAGCATCGGGGTGGCGGTGGATCCGGGGGCCACGACGTTGCACCGGATTCCGTACCTGGCCACCTCCAGGCCCAGGCACTTGGTGAACATGGCCGTCGCCGCCTTGGACGCCGCGTAGGCGGCCATCCCGGTCCGGGGCGTGCCGGCGGCGTTCGAGGCGACGGTGACCACCGCTCCCGAGCGGCGTTCCACCATGCGGCCGACGACGGCGCGCGAGACGTGGAAGACGCCGGTGGTGTTGACCGCGAAGGTGGCCGCCCAGTCCTCGTCGGACAGGGACACGGCCTGGCCCAGGCGCAGTACGCCGGCGGAGTTGACCAGGTACCGCACGGGCCCCAGGACCTGCTCCACGGTGTCGACCAGGCTGTCCACCCGGGCCGAGACGGTCACGTCACAGGGGAACGCCTCGACGTTGAGCCCTTCGGCCCGCAGTTTGGCCACGGTGTCGCCGAGCGCGTCGGCGTCCCGGTCCACGGCCGCGACGGTCAGGCCGCGCTCCGCCAGGATGCGTACGACCTCCTCGCCGATGCCGCCGGCCGCACCGGTGACCAATGCGATCCCGCTGTCCGTCGTTTCCACTCCGTACATCACTGTCCCCGTCCCCTTCAGCCGAGCCAGGCGGCGGCCACCGCGACGGCCTGCCGCGGGTTGAGGCGCGGGTCGCAGAAGCTCGTGTACTTGTTGCCGACCTCGTGCAGCCGGTCCTGGTCGGCCACGCACTCGGTGACCGCGTCGGGCGTGGTCTCCAGGTGGATTCCGCCGGCGACACCGCCCGCCCCGGTGACGGCGCGGTGGAACTCCAGGACCTCGCGCACCACGGTCTTCACGAGGCGCGTCTTGAGGCCCTCGGGGCCGCTGACGGTGTTCCCGTGCATCGGGTCGGTCAGCCAGATGACCGGGTGGCCGGCCTCCCGGACCGCCGCGACCAGCGGGGGGAGCTTCTCGCCGACCGTGTCGGCGCCCATGCGTGCGATCAGGGTCAGGCGGCCGGGCGTCTTGTCCGGGTCGAGCGCGAGGCACAGGGCCAGCAGCTCGTCGGTGGTCATGCCGGGGCCGACCTTGCAGGCCACCGGGTTCGACACCGCGGCCAGCAGTGCGACGTGCGCGCCGTCGACCTGGCGGGTGCGCTCGCCGATCCACGGCCAGTGGGTCGAGGCGAGCAGTAACCGGCCGTCGGCCCGCGTCCGCATCATGGGCAGTTCGTAGTCGAGCAGCAGCGCCTCGTGGCTGGTCCACACGGTGGTGTCGGGGCGCGGGCTCCGCTCGTCCCGGTGCCAGCCGAGGCCTTCGATGACGCCCCGCGCGGCTTCGTACCCCGTGAGCATGCGGGTGGGGTCGGGCTTGCGCAGCTCCGGGTCGGGCTCGGGGGCGTTGACCATGTGGCCCCGGTAGACGGGGAGTTCGACGCCTCCGACGATCTCGGTCGGCTTGGAGCGCGGCTTGCCGTACTGGCCGGCTATCCGGCCCACCCGGATCACGGGCTTGTGCGAGATCATCTTCATCGTGCCCGCCAGCACCTCCAGCAGGCCGGCCTTGCGGGCCACGCTGTCCGCGGAGGATTCGGCCCAGTCCTCGGCGCAGTCGCCGGACTGGATGATCTGGATGCGGCCCTCAGCGGCCTCGGCGAGCAGGGCGCGCAGTCCGTCGACGTCTTCGGAGTCGACGAGCGGGGGCAGAGAAGCCAGTTCCTCCCGTACCCGCCCGAGCTCCGCGTGTCCCGCCCATTGTGGCTGCTGAGCGGCTGGCAAGGATCGGAGGAATTCGTGGACACCGTTCACCTGGTACCTCCTGGGGTGAAGTGAGGCCGCCTCCGATCGAGTTCGGGAAAGCGGCCGCCGCCGACTCTGTACGAAGCGGGCGAGGAGGATCAAAGGCGATCGCGGGACTATGTCAGATGGCGTCGAATATCCGTTTGGACATGACTTACTGTTCCGCCCGCTGTTGTCCCGGCCCGGCGCCCGGCGGACACTCTGCTGGGCCATTCCGGGACAGGACGGGTGGCCCGAAAAAGCAGAGGACGGAGCGGCGCCTTGAGTTTCGAAGAACAGTGGTCGCGCAAGATCGTTCACGTACCCCCGGGCGAGGGTCCGAGCCGCTGGGCATTCGGCGACAAGTACACGATCAAATCGGGCGAGCACAACACCGGAAAGCACTTCTTCATGATGGAAGCGCTGGTCCCACCGGGTGGCGGCCCGCCGCCACATATCCACCACCACGAGGAGGAGGCGTTCTACGTCCTTGAGGGAAAGGTGGACATGTTCGACGGAACCGAGCAGCTGAAGCTGAACTCAGGCTCTTTCATCCACGTGCCCCGCGGCAGCGTCCATTCGTTCAAGAACGTCAGCGACGAGCCATCGAAACTTCTCATTATGTTCATGCCCGGCGGCAAGGACGGATTCTTTCTCGGCGCGGGAGTCTCGGCCGACGACAATGCACCGATGCCACCGGCCGGCCAATACGAGCTGGACGTGGAGCGGGCACTCAGGGTCGCCGGACAGTATGGCGATGAATATCTCTCGTAAATTTCATGTGAACGCCTTCCGAGAAGGCGACAAGCTATTCACGAACCATTAACGATGGAGCCCCCATGCCCGGACCGCACGGACTGATTGACGTTCACCACCACGCGATTCCCCCCGTCTACGCCGAGGCGCTCGGCGGGAAGACGGCCATCCCCGGCGTGGACTACCCGACCTGGACGCCCGAGGAGAGCCTGGAGGTCATGGACCGGCACGGCATCGACGCGGCCGTGCTGTCCATCACCGCTCCGGGCGTGACCTTCCTCGAAGGCGACGAGAGCCGCAAGCTCGCCCGCCGGGTCAACGAGTACTTCGCCGAGCTGATCCGTCTGCACCCCGGCCGCTTCGGTGCCTTCGCGGTCCTGCCGCTGCCCGACGTGGCCGCGGCGCGGGAGGAACTGGCCTACGCCATCGACGAGCTGGGGCTCGACGGCGTCGGACTGCTCACCAGCTACGAGGGCCGCTACCTCGGCGACCCCGAGTTCGAGCCGCTCCTCGCCGAGCTGACCGAGCGCGGCCTGCCGGTCCACGTGCACCCGATGACCCCGCCGTCGAAGGACCTCGCCACCTTCGATCTGCCGCCGTCGCTCTACGAGTTCACCTTCGAGACCACCCGCACGGTCGCCAGCCTGCTGTTCAACCGGACCCTCGACCGGCTGCCCGGTCTGCGGCTGATCCTGTCCCACGCGGGCGGCACCCTGCCGTTCCTGGCCCAGCGGATGACGTACGGGCCGACGATCGGCGCGTACCTCAAGGACCGCGCGCCCGAGGACCTCATCGGTTCGCTCGGGCGCCTGCACTACGACATCGCCATGTCCGCCACCGAGTACGCCCTTCCGGCGCTCACCAAGCTCGCCGGCACCGGGAACATCCTGTTCGGCAGCGACTTCCCCTTCATGCCCGCCGCTCACACCACGGAGAACACCGAGGGCTTCCGCGCCTTCCCGGGGTGGTCCGGCGAGGAGCGCGCGGCCATCGGCCGGACCAACGCGCTGAGCCTCCTGCCCCGCCTGTCCGAGCGGATCGAAAAGGCCTCCTGACGCCTCGGGACACCGCGTCACCACGCACATTCCACGAAAGGTTTGCCAACAGCGATGACAGACGTATCGAACGGCCAGTGGAGCCGCAGGCGGCTTCTGGGCAACGCGGCGGCGGTCGTCGGCGCGAGCGCGGCGATCACCGCGGGCGGCGCCCTCACCGCACGGGCCGCCGACTCCGCGACGGGCCCCGCGGCCGGACCGGCCGCGGAGTTCCCCGCGGCGAAGGTCTCCCCGACCGACCCGCGCTACCGGGACCTCGTGCGCGGCATGAACCAGCGCTGGACCGGCCGCCCCGAGAGCGTGCGGGTGGTGGACTCCACCGCTCAGGTCCTCGCGGTCGTCCAGGAGGCCGCCCGGGCCAAGAAGAAGCTCACCGTGCGCAGTGGCGGCCACTGTTACGAGGACTTCGTCTTCAACGCGGACACCCAGATCGTCCTCGACATGTCCGAGATGACCTCCGTCTACTGGGACTCCACGTACAAGGCCTTCGCCGTGGAGGCGGGCGCCACCCTGCTGGACGTCTACGAGCGGCTGTTCAAGGTCTGGGGCGTGACCGTCCCCGGCGGCATGTGCTACTCCGTGGGCGCCGGCGGCCACGTCAGCGGCGGCGGCTGGGGCATGCTCGCCCGCGAGCACGGCCTGATCGTCGACCACCTCTACGCGGTCGAGGTCGTCACCGTGGACGCGGCGGGCACCGCCCGCACCGTCCTCGCGACCCGCGAGGCGACCGACCCCCACCGCGACCTGTGGTGGGCGCACACGGGAGCGGGCGGCGGCAACTACGGCGTCATCACCCGCTACTGGTTCCGGTCGCCGAAGGCCACGGGCACGGCGCCGGAGCAGTCGCTCGTCAAGCCGCCGGCCGAGGTGTTCATCAGCGCCATCTCCTGGAAGTGGGACCAGGTCACCGAGGCGGCCTTCACCCGCCTCACCCGCAACTTCGGCGCCTGGCACGTCGCCAACGGGGCTCCCGGCGGCAAGTACGGAAGCCTGATGAGCTTCCTGAAGCTCAACCACAAGTCCAATGGCGAGATAGGCCTGCTCACCCAGCTGGACGCCACCGTGCCGGGCGCGGAGCAGCTCCTGGAGGACTTCCTCGCGGCGGTCACCGAGGGCGTCGACATCCCGCACGGTCCGGTCACCAAGGCCATGGGCGAGCACGGCCCGATGCCGGAGTACTTCACCCCGCAGCGCATGGGGTGGCTGCAGGCCACCCGCTACCTCGGCACCACCAACAGCACCCTGGTGGACCCGACGCTGCGCGGCGACTACAAGTCGGCCTTCCACAAGAAGAACGTGACCGACGCGCAGATCGCCGCCTTCTGGAAGCACCTCAACCGCACCGACCTGCACAACCCCGGCGCGATGGTGCTGCTCAGCTCCTACGGCGGCAACGTGAACAGCGTCAGCCCCGGCGCCACGGCCACCGTGCACCGGGACTCGGTCTTCAAGCTGCTCTTCCAGAGCTACTGGCCGTCCGCGGCCGACGACGCGGTCAACATCTCCTGGCTGCGCGAGCTGTACGAGGAGACGTACAAGACGACCGGCGGCGTCCCCGTGCTCGACGACGTCACCGACGGCTGCTACATCAACTACTGCGACATCGACCTGAACGACCCGGCCCACAACACGTCGGGAGTGCCCTGGTACACGCTGTACTACGGGTCCAACTACCCGCGCCTGCAGCAGATCAAGGCCAAGTACGACCCGGCGAACCGCTTCAACCACGGGCAGTCCGTCCGGCTCCCGTAGTCCGTCCGGCCCCCGCAGGAAGAGGGGCACGACGGCGGGCCCGCCCGGCACATCGCGTGCCGGGCGGGCCCCTCTCGTTCTCCGGTTCACCGCCGGCTCCCGGGGCTCATCGCTGGAGCGGTGCGCCGAACCAGGCGCGCAGCGCCGCCGTCAGGGCCCGCACGTCGTCCGGGCCGCCGGCCGCGCTCCACGCCGTGTAGCCGTCGGGACGGACCAGGAGCGCGCCGGGGGTGCGCACGTCGGTCACCGCGGAGAGCGTGGTGACCCGGTCGGCCCAGGGCCGGGCCGCTTCGAGCAGGTCGCCGCGACCGCCGAGGTCGAGGAGCAGTGGCCGCCCGCCGTGCAGCTGCTCGGCCAGGCCCGTCTGGGCGTCGCCGGTCTTGAGCGGGAGATCGGGGGCGAGCAGCCCGGCCATGGGGTCGGCCGGGTCGCCGATGTCGTAGCGCACCGCGGTGCCGCTGATCATCCCGCTGAGGTACTCGTTGACCTGGGGCATGTGCATCAGCTCGGTGAAGAGCTCGCGCAGCGCGTCGGTGCGCGGATCCGGGTTCATCAGCGCGACCTGGGCGCGGACGTTGTAGAGCACCTTGGCCGCGACCGGGTGGCGCTCCGCGTGGTAGGTGTCGAGCAGCGCCTCGGGGGCCCAGCCCTGCACCTGCGCGGCGAGCTTCCAGCCCAGGTTGACCGCGTCCTGGAGTCCCAGGTTCAGACCCTGGCCGCCGGCCGGGAAGTGGACGTGCGCGGCGTCGCCGGCGAGCAGGACCCGTCCGGTGCGGTAGCGCTCGGCCTGGAGGGCCGCGTCGCTGAAACGGGTCAGCCAGCGGGGGTTGGCCATGGGCACGGGGTACCCGGCGATGCGCTCGACCTCGTCCCGCATCTCGTCGAGGGTGACGGGCGCGCTCCGGTCCGCGTGCGGCCCGCGGAAGTCGTAGGTGGAGACCCGGCTGCGGCCGTACGGGTTGAGCCAGATCAGCGTCCAGCCGCGGGAGTTGCGCTGCCAGCCGGACGGGGCGCCGTACGGGTCGAGCAGCTCGACCTCGCCCATCAGCGCGCCCACCGTCGCGGGGGTGCCCAGGAAGTCGATGCCGCTGAGTTTGCGTACGGAGCTGCGCGCTCCGTCGCATCCGACGACCCAGCCGGCCGTCAGCGTCCGCTCGGCCCCGGCCTCGTTCCGGACGGTCAGCGTGACGTGGTCCTCGTGCTGGTCGAGGCCGACCACCTCGCTGTCGCGTTCGACGCGGGTGCCGAGCGTGGTGGCCCGCCGGGCGAAGACCTGCTCGGCGTAGGCCTGCGGGCTGCCGACCATGGCGGGGCCCTCGTGGACGACCGCCGACAGGTCGAGCTCGAACATCCCGCCGAAGTGGAACGGCACCGGCCCGCGGGAATGCCCCAGGGACTTGTGCGCTCCGGGCTGTACGGCGCCCAGCAGGCCGCGCCGGTGCAGTGTCTGCGCGGTGCGCGCGTGCAAGGTGCCGGCCTTGGACTCCCCGGTGGGCTCGGGCAGGTGTTCCAGGACCGTGGCGCGTACGCCGTACAGGGCGAGCTCGGCGGCGAGCAGCATGCCGACCGGGCCACCGCCGACCACGGCGACGTCGGTGTCCAGGGACATGGGGGACCTCCAGGTTGCTGGGTGGTGCTGTGCTGTGAAGTGGGCGCAGCGGGCGTCTTGGCGTCTTGGGCATGACGGAGGGGAAGCGGGCAGGTCGTGCGCCGCTTCCCCTCCGTCCAGCGGTGGTGACGAGATCACACCTTGGCGGGGGAGCTGACGGTGTGCTCCTCACCCCGCTGGTCCGGGGTCCCCTGGACGGGGGGCTGGGGGGCGGCCGCGGGCTTGCCGGGGAGGGCGAGCGAGATGAGCGCGCCGAGGAGGATGCCCGCGGCGGCGATGTAGACGGCGGTCTGGGTGCCGTCCGCCATGCTGGTCTTGAGCGCGTCGCCGGCGAGGCCGTCGATGTGGGCGTTGGCGATGGCGATCAGGATGGCGAGGCCGACCGCGCCGCCGATCTGCTGGGTGGTGGAGGCCATGCCGGAGGCGATGCCCTGCTCGTGCGGGGCCACGCCGGAGGCGGCGGCGATCCACATGCCGGTCCAGGTGATGCCCTGGCCGATGCCCGCGATGACGAGGCCGGGGACGACGCTCGCGTAGCCGGCGTCGGCGGAGATCGAGTAGGCGAGGACGGCGGTGCCGATCGCCCCGACGACGAGGCCGGTGACCAGGGTCGTCCGGGTCGCGGTGCGGGTGGCCATCCGCTCACCGATCTGGGTGCCCGCGGCGATGGAGAGCGAGGGGACGAGGAAGGCGAGACCGGTCTCCAGGGCGGTGAAGCCGTGCACGCTCTGGAAGAGGACGGTCAGGAAGTACGGCAGGGAGCTGAAGGTGCCCATGAAGATGAAGGTGACGGCCATGCCGACCGCGAGGCTGCGGTTGCCGAAGAGGCGCAGCGGCATCAGCGGGTCCTTGCTCTTCGCCTCGATGAAGGCGAAGAGGGCGAGCAGGGCCACGGCGACGACGGCGCTGACGATGATCTCGGCGGAGGCCCAGCCGCTCTCGGGGCCCTGGACCAGCACGTAGACCAGCAGGGTCACACCGAGCGTGGCGGTGATGGCGCCCGGCAGGTCGAAGCTGCGGCGTTCGGTGGCCTTCGTGTCGCGCGGCATGACGGCGAGGGCGGCGATCAGCACGATTCCGGCCAGCGGAACGTTGACGAAGAAGACCGAGGCCCAGCCGAAGGCGCCGGTGAGGACGCCGCCGAGGAGCGAGCCGAGGGTGAGGCCGGAGGCGCCGGCGCCGCCCCAGATCGCGAGCGCCTTGTTGCGCTCCTTGCCCTCCGCGAACAGGGTGTTGATCAGCGACAGCGTGGCCGGGAAGAGCAGAGCGCCACCCAGACCCTGCACCGCGCGGACCGCGATCATCGTCTCCGGGTTGCCCGCGAAGCCGCCGACCAGCGAGGACACGGCGTACAGGCCGAGGGCGAGGGCGAACATGTTGCGCTTGCCGAGCAGGTCCGCCGCGCGGCCGCCGAGCAGGAGGAAGCCGCCGAAGAGCACCGCGTAGGCACTGACCACCCACTGGAGCGACTGGTCGGTGAAGCCCAGCTCCTCGCCGATCTCCGGCAGGGCCACGTAGACGATGTTGAAGTCCAGGGAAATGATCAGCTGGGCGAAGGCCAGGAGAGCAAGAATCCAGCCGAGGCGGGGAGTCCCCGTGCCTGACGGGGAGGCGGAACGGGTGGCAGACATGGGGAGTGGCGACCTTTCCAGGACTCAACAGTACGACTGTGTACGTACAATTACTGTTCACGGATAGTCGTACGGTTCCGAGGTGCCTGTCAACCGGACCCGGAGGGTGTGTCAGGTCGCGAACGGTCCCCGGAGGCTCGCGCACAAGGACTGACCAGCAACTGTTCGACCATCCTTGGACATACGAGTTACTTTTGAAGGCATGACTGTCAACCACCCGACCAGGGACCAGATCAAGCTGGAGAACGTGTTCACCGCGCTGGGCAACCCCATGCGACTCACCGTGGTCCGCGCCCTGGCGGCCGGCGGCGAGTACCCGTGCGGAAGCCTGCTCGAAGGCGTCTCCAAATCCACGCTCACCCACCACTGGCGGGTACTGCGCGAGGGCGGCCTCATCTGGCAGCGCCCGTCCGGCAGAGAGCTGCTCCTGTCCCTGCGCCGCGAGGATCTCGACGTGCGCTTCCCCGGACTGCTGGACGCGGTCCTCGGCGCGATCTCGGTCGACGCACTCCCCCGCGCGGACAGCGCCCGCACCACTGGCTGATCCTCACCGTCTGTCCGGTCCGGGCGTCCGGTCCACGGCGTCGCGGACCGGACGCCCGGAGACATCGCGGACCCGGGGCCCGACCTGCTGAAACGACCCGGGGCCGACGCGCTCAAACGGTCCGGGGCCGGACGCGGCGAACCGGCCCCGGGCCGGACGCGCGGAACCGGCCCGGGGCCGAACACGGCCCGGAGCCGGACGCGGCGGACGCGGCGGTCAGGCCGCCCGGGGAGCCGGGGCGGTGCCCAGCAGGGCGGTGCGGCCGGCGGCCCAGACCACCGTCGCGGGTCCGCCGTTCGAGCGCCGCTCCGCCGCGAGGGAAGGGCCGCGCTGCGGTCCGACGCGCCGCCCGGAACGGCGCAGGGCGGCGAAGTACCGCTCGTCGAGGTGTCCGTGGCCACTGTGCCGTACGAGCAGGGCCGAGAGCTCGGCGTCCAGCTCGCAGTGGCGGCCCAGCGCCAGTCCGGCTTCCACCCACTGGCCGAGAACGGCGTGCCGGGTCTCCTCCAGGGCCGCGATGCGCTCGCCCAGCCAGGCGCCCGCGTCGATCCCGGCGAAGGCCGGTCCGGACCACAGGTCCAGGGCGCCGCGCAGCCGGCGGGCCGCCTTCTCGAAGTCTCCGCAGGAAATGGCCCGGTAGCCGGCGCCCGCCTCGCGCTCGAACTCGCGGAAGTCGCACCGACCGCCACCGGTGTCGAGAAGATACCCGCCGGGCACCGCCGACAGCACCGTGTCGGGAGTCCGTACCGCGCCCGGACCGGACTGCAGGGCGCCCGCGAGCTGCTCGCGCAGCATGCGCACGGCGGCGTGGGCGACGGCCCGGGTGTGCTCGGGCGGGGCGCAGCTGGTCAGCTCGTCGGCCAGTACCGACAGGGGTACGACCTGGTCGGCATGGGCCGCGAGGACCGCCAGTACGTGGCGGGCCTGCGGGGTGGCAGCCGCGATGGGAACCCCGTTCTCGGTGACGCGCAGCCCTCCGAGTACGTCAATGTCCACGGTTCCCTCCCTGGAGGCAAGACACAGCGACGCTGGGCGTCAGAAAAATAATACCCAGAAGGATTTTTTGCAAGGGATGGTTGGCCGGTATGCAGAACACACGGATCGAGACTCCCGCACGCGCGGACGCGCACATGCGGATGCACCGGACCAATGACCCTTTCCGGGCCCGTCCGGGCATCCGCACATCCGTCAGCGCCGGCGCCGGCTACGGCTACGGCTACGGCTACGGCTACGGCTACGGCTACGGCTACGGCTACGGCTACGGCTACGGCACCGTCAGGCGCGTGCCCCACCCGCGCGGATCTCCTCGTGCACACCGGCCGCCCGGGCCGACGAGGTCCACGGCTCGTCCTCGGTGACCGCCACCGGCGGCCGGGGCACGCCCGAGGCGCAGCCGTAATCACACGGGTGCGTCCCCTGCGGTCCGTACAGCGCCCTCGCACCCCGGCCCGGGGCCGTGTCCAGCCGGATCGCCAGGGACGGCACCACCAGGTTCGGCATGACATGGGTGTAGAGGGCCGAAACCTGCTCGTCCATGTCCATGCCGAGCATGTGGGACATCATGTTGAGCCCCGCGTAGGACCCCACGATCAGCCGCGCCGGCACGATGGGGTCCACGGTCGTCAACAGCTCGCCGCGGGCCTTGGCCTCCGTCATCAAGGAGAGGTGAAGCTCTATCCACGCCTCGTAAGGAGAGGCCCGGTCGAGGCTCAGGCCGGTCTGGTCCAGCGTGAGCCGCGCGCTCGCCCGCATCAGGACGTCGTGCCGCAACCGGTGCGAGAAGATCATGCCGGTGTCGACGAACTCCTGCACCTTGAATGCCTGGGGCATCGCGGTCGGGGCCGAGGCCACCTGGGCGTCGATCACCGCCTGGGCGAGGTGTTCCTTCGAGTCGAAGTGGAAGTAGAGCGCACCCTTGGTCACCTTGGCGATGTTGACGATGTCCGAGAGCTTGGCCGATTCATAGCCTCGCTCTTCGAACACCACGGCGGCCGCCTCCAGGATCGCCCGGCGGGTGCGCACCGCCCGGTCCTGCTTGACCTGCGGTCGTTCTGTCCTCATGTGATGCGACCTCTCCGCCCGGTGCGTCATGCCACTGCGCCCCCATTTCCGGGGCAATCAGCGGATGAGTCTTATCTCCCCCGCCATCCCTCGTACACCGGTGCTTTACATGCCCTCGGGTACGTTCTTACCAAGGGCAGTTTCACACCATGGAGAACCCGCCGTCCACCGGCATCGTCACACCCGTGACGAAAGAGGACCTCGCGCTGCACAGCCAGGCGGCGGCCTCGGCGATCTCCGCGGGCTCCGCGGTACGCGGCTGCGGCGTCCCCGCGTGCAGCTGGGCCTCGATGCCGGGCACGGCCGCGAACCACTGCTCGACCACCTCGGTGCGGGTGGTGCCGGGCGCCACCGCGTTCACCCGGATGCCCTGGGCCCCGTACTCGGCCGCGGCCGCCTTGGTCAGCCCGATGACCGCGTGTTTGGCCGCGACGTACGGGGCCGCCACCGGGGTGGCGAGCAGCCCGCCCACGCTGCTGTTGTTGACGATCGCCCCGCCGCCGGTCTCCAGCATCGCGGCGATCTCCGGGCGCAGGCAGTTCCACACCCCGCGCACGTTGACTTCCATGATCTCGTCGTACAGCTCGTCGCCCATCTCGTGCAGCGGCGTGCGCCCCACGCCCCAGCCGGCGTTGTTGAAGGCGCAGTCCAGCCGGCCGAACTCCTCGACCGCACGGGCGACGGCGGCCTCCGCGTCGCCGCGCCGGGTCACGTCCGTCACCACGTACGCCGCCTGCGCGCCCTGCGACCGCAGCTCCTCGGAGAGCTCCTTGATCCGCTGCTCGCGCCGGGCGGCGAGCACCACCCGCGCGCCCTCCCGCGCGAACACCCGGGCGGCCGCGGCGCCGATGCCGCTGCTCGCGCCGGTGATCAGCGCGACCTTGCCCTCCAGTAGACCGTTCCCCTGCATGTCCGTTCCCTTCATTTCACGCCTTCGCACTCGGTGTGCCGCTCCGCACCGGTGGGTACGGCGGCCGCTTCGGCTTCAGGCCGCGCGGCTGGTGCCCGCACCGGCCCGCGCGTCCACCGCACGCAGGAGTTCCTCGTCGATCTCGCCGAGCGAGCCGACCAGGTTCCGCACCCCGGCCTGGCGCATCTGGTGCCCCTGGAAGCCGTGTTCGAAGGTACTGGGGTGCCCGATGAAGGGAACACCCAGGTCAAGGGCAGCCGCGGCCACACGTGCCACGTCGTCCACGAACAGCGCCTGGGAGTGGTCGAGGCCGAACCAGTCGACCGTGATCTCGTGGATGCCCGGGCGGAAGGTGTCCGTGCTGATGTAACCGGGGCCGTCGAAGAGGTGCGCGACGTGCCCCAGGTAGCGGTCGAAGTGCTCCTTGTCGAGGCCGCCGTAGCAAACGGTCTGCAGCCCGAGGCCCCGGAGCCGCAGCAGGAGTTCCTCGACCCCGTCCATCACGTGCAGCGGGTGCTCGGCCAGATAGGCGGCCCGCTCCTCGAAGTACGCCTCCAGCACGCGCTCCGGGGGCCAGTCGACCCCGGCGGCCCTGGCCAGGGCCGGCGCCGCGACCGCCCTGGGCTGGGAAAAGATCGAGCGCTCCACCTCGCCGTCGTAGGTTCCGCCCCGGCGGGTGATGAACCCGTGAATGACCGGGCTGAAGGTGTCGTTGAGCAGGACACCGTCGATGTTCAGGGCGGCGAGCCGCAGGTGCTGCAGGGGGCGCATGGCGCTCCGATCACGCGGGGGAGGGCCGGCGCAGACGTTTTCTGGACTCCGAATCAGCCGCGACGCGAGTGCACTCGGTAGCCCCCCGAAAAATACCCAGCAGTATCCGCGTTGCTCTGCACCGGGAAAGATACCGGACGTCAGTTGATTCTCGCCAGGCCGGATGATCTCGATCATGCCCGATAACTCACGCCACAAAATGGTGTGATGGCGAGCATTCACCGCAACTCATCCACCCCGGCGGCAATTTGTCCTGTGCCTTGCGTCACTCTGCACGGACGCGGGGGTGCGCTTCGGTCAAGATCGATCCCATAATCAAACTCGGAAGTACGTACTCTGACCCCCGTAGAGGTTTGCTGTACTCGTCCACGATGAGGGACTTCATGATCACGACCCTGGAACCGACGGACTTCACCACGTCTACTCCGGCCGAGCACTGCGCGTGTCACGCCCAGACGGACAACAAGCTGGCCGCCACGGTTCCGAGGGCACTCGTCCACCGGGCGGCAGTCGCCGAGGTCTTCCTGACCGGCATGTGCCGCATCGCCGATGACCGCTTCCACATCAAGGCCCAATGGCCCCGCGGCCACAGCTTCTTCACCCCCGTGGCGGGCACCCACTACGACCCGATGCTGATCGCCGAGACCATCCGGCAGGTCGGCGCGTACCTGGCCCACCAGGCCTTCGAGGTACCGATCGGACACCAGTTCCTGCTCTGGTCGCTGGAGTACTCCACCGTCCCCGAGCAACTCGTCATAGGCGGGGCCCCCGCGGACCTCGACCTCATCGTCACCTGCCCCGAGATACGCCGTCGGGGCAGCCGGCTCACGGCGCTCACCTACGAGGTGGTGATCCGTCAGGATGAGCGGGTCGTGGCCACCGGGCGCGTCGGCTACACCGTCACCTCTCCTGCCGTCTACGAGCGGCTGCGCGCCAAGCAGCTGGCCACCGAGCCGGAATCGGTGCTCGGGTCCGCCCCGGTCGCGCCCGCCGAGGTGGGCCGGTTCTCCCCCTTCGACGTCGTCCTCTCCGCGTCCTCCGCCCCGGGGGTCTGGGAACTGCGCTACGACATCCGTCACCCCGTGCTCTTCGACCACGTCGGCGACCACGTGCCCGGCATGGTCCTCCTGGAGGCCGCCCGCCAGGCCGTGACCATCGACGCCGAAGCCGGCGTCATGCCGGTCTCCGTCATGAGCACCTACCAGCGCTACGCCGAGTTCGGCACCCCGCTGTGGATCCACGCGGAACCCGTCTCGGCGGAACTGGGCGGCACCGCGGCCCGGTCGGTCCGGGTCACGGGCTTCCAGGACGGCGAGCGGGTCTTCGAGGCCGTCGTCGTCACCGAGCCGGTCGGATCCGTTCCGCCGCCGTACTGACGGGTGCCGTGGCGGCCGTACTGACGGCCGCCACGGCCCCTCCTGCGGACACCGGGCGGCCGTACCGGGAACACCCGGTACGGCCGCCGCGGTTGTACGGACCGAGGGACCGGCGCCGCACGGGCGGGGAACACGGACACCGCGAGGTCGTCCGCCCCACCGGGATCCGGGCCCCGGGACCGCGGCACGTCCGCCGCGCACCCGGACCAAGACGTACGTCCGCAGGAGGACTCTTTTCATGGCTGACCGGCCCTTGACGCTCATGGCAGTGCACGCCCACCCCGACGACGAGGCCACCGGAACCGGCGGGGTCCTCGCGCGGTACGCGGCGGAAGGCATCCGCACGGTTCTCGTGACCTGTACCGACGGCCGCTGCGGTGACGGACCGGGGGGCACGAAGCCGGGCGGCCCCGGGCACGATCCGGCGGCCGTCGCCGCCATGCGCCGTCGAGAGCTCGACGCGAGCTGCGGCGTCCTGAAGGTCAGCGACCTGGAGACGCTGGACTACGCCGATTCCGGAATGATGGGCTGGCCGAGCAACGACGCCCCCGGATCCTTCTGGCAGACCCCCGTGGAGGAGGGCGCCGCCCGGCTCGCGGAGCTCATGCGGCACTACCGACCCGACGTGGTCGTCACCTATGACGAGAACGGCTTCTACGGCCACCCCGACCACATCCAGGCCCACCGGATCACGATGGCGGCGCTGGAGATGACCTCGCTGACGCCGAAGGTGTACTGGACGGCGATGCCCCGCTCCGCGGTGCGGCAGTTCGGCGAGATCATGCAGGAGTTCGAGGACATGCCGGAGCCGGATCCCGCCGAGACCGCCGCGCTGGCCGAGATCGGCCTCCCCGACGACGAGATCACCACCTGGGTGGACACCCTGGCCTTCAGCGGTCAGAAGTACGACGCGCTGGCCGCGCACGCCAGCCAGGGCGAGAGCATCTTCTTCCTCAAGATGGGCAAGGAGAGGTTCGGCGAGCTGATGGGCACGGAGACCTTCGTCCGCGTCAAGGACTCCACCGGCGCGGCCGTACCCGAGAACGACCTCTTCGCCGGCCTGCGCTGACCCCTTCCCGCCCGGGCGCGGTGAGGGCCCCGAGGAGGGGCAGGGCAGCGGGCAGGGCAGGGCAGGATCCGAAGGAGGCGGCCTACCCCGGGGCCGCGAACGTCAGCCGGAACAGCGCGCCCCCGCCCGGGGCGGCCTCGGCCACCAGCTCCGCCTCGTGGGCCCGGGCGATCTGCCGGGCCATCGCCAGCCCGAGCCCCGACCCGGGCAGCGCCCGCGCCGCCCCCGCCCGGTAGAACCGGTCGAAGACGTACGGCAGATCCGCCTCCGCGATCCCCGGCCCGTGATCCCGTACGGTCAGCTCCGCGCGGCCGTCCCCCCGAACGGCCAGCGCCACCTCCACCTCCGCCCCCGCCGGGCTGAACTTCGCCGCGTTGTCCAGCAGGTTCCCCAGCAGCCGGCTGAGCCGCGCCGGCACCCCGGGGACCACCACCTCCACCACCTCCCCCTCCTCCCGGGACGGGGACGGCGCCCGCACCCGGAAGGCCACCCCCGGCCAGTGCGCCCGCGCGGCCCCCGCGCAGTACTCCACCAGCGGAGCCAGCCGCACCTGCTCCACCAGCAGCTGCGGCTCCTCGTCGCGGGCCAGCTCGATCAGGTCGTTGACCAGCCCCGTCACCTCCCGCAACTGCCGCCCGAGCGCCAGCGAGGCCCGCTCCCGCTGCTCCGCCGTCAGCCGGTCCCCCCGCGCCAGCAGCTCCGCGTTCGTCCGCAGTGCGGTCAGCGGGGTCCGCAGCTCGTGCGAGGCGTCCGCGACGAGCCTGCGCTGCGCGGTGACGGACTGCTCCAGTTCCCCCAGCATGGTGTTGAAGCTCCCGGCGAGCCGGGTGACCTCGTCCTCGCGGCCGCGCCCCGGAGGCGGCAGTTCGATCCGGTGCCTCGGGTCCCGGGTGGCGGCGATCCGCTCGGCGGTGGCGGTGAGCCGGGTGACCGGAGCCAGACCCGTCCGCGCGACCCAGTAACCGAGCAGCGCGGCCAGCAACACCCCGGCGGCGGCGGTGACGGCGAGCCGGCGGGCGGCCCGGTCGATGCCGGTCTCCACCGAGTCGGAGCGCACGGCGACCTGGAGGGCCCGGCCCTTGAGGAAGTCGGTGGTGAGCATCCGCGCGGGATGCCCCTCGACGACGATGTCCGTGTAGAAGGGGGCCCGCTCCCGCAAGGCCACCAGCCGGGTGGCCGGGGCCACGGGCATCCGGTACGCACCCTCCCCGCCGGCCGGGTCCTTGCGCGCCTCGGCCGGGACGATCTGGACGCAGGCGGGCGCGGCCAGGTACCGGCAGTCCCAGGCGGCGGTCCCGGGCGGGGAGTCGCCGTACTGCTTCGCGGCGAGCCGGGCGGCCTGGGTGAGGCTCAGGTCGAGCTGCTGGTAGAGCGCGGCCCGCCCCTCCAGGAAGGCGGCGGTGCACACGCCGAGCGCGACGAAGGCCACCGCCGCCGTGACGGCGAGCGCCAGCCGGGTCCGCAGCGGCCGCCTGCGCCGCCACCGCGCTCCGAGCCCCCGCCGGCTCACGCGGCGTCCAGCCGGTAGCCGACCCCGTGCACGGTGTGCACCAGCCGGGGCTCACCGCCGGCCTCCAGCTTCCGGCGCAGGTAGCCGACGTAGACGGCCAGGGAGTTGGAGTCCGGCCCGAAGTCGCGGCCCCACACCAGTTCCAGGATCAGCTCGCGCGGCAGCACCTGCCCGGGGTGGCGCAGGAGCAGTTCGAGCAGCGCCGACTCGGTGCGGCTGAACTCCAGCGGCCGCTCGCCGCGCCGCCCGGTGCGGGTGGCGGGTTCGAGGACGAGGTCCCCGTACGCGAGCACGGGCGCTCCCCCGGCCTGCTCGTCGGGGGCGGCACGCCGCAGCAGGGCCCGCACCCGGGCCACGAGCTCGTCGAGCGCGAACGGTTTGACCAGGTAGTCGTCGGCGCCCGCCTCCAGCCCGTCGACCCGGTCGCTCACCGCGTCCAGGGCCGTGAGGACGAGGACGGGCGTACGGTCGCCCACCGCGCGCAGTTGCCGGCACACGGCGAGCCCGTCCAGCACCGGCATCATCACGTCGAGGACCACCGCGTCCGGCTGCCAGAGCGCCACCTCGGAGAGCGCGGCCAGCCCGTCGGCCGCGCCGCGCACCTCGTACCCCTCGACGGCGAGGCCGTCCTCGACGGCGGCCCGCACCTCGGGCTCGTCGTCCACCACCAGAATCCGCTGCATGCGGCAAAGCCTCCCAAATGCTCCGGGAGAACCTCTTAGAACCTTCTTAGGGCGCACCGGAAGGCTTGCGTCCATGACCTCCTCCCCCTCACGTTCCGCCTCGCCCCGGTCCCCGTACCGGCCGCTGTCCGTCGTGATCGGCGCGGGTGGCACCGGCGGCCACATCTATCCCGGCCTCGCCCTGGCCCAGGCGCTGCGCGCCGCCGTCCCGGACGCCGTGGTCTCGTTCATCGGCACCGAACGCGGCCTGGAGACCGAGCTGATCCCGGCCGCCGGCTACCGGCTGCACACCGTGGACATGATCCCCTTCGACCCGGCGCTGGGCGCCAAGCGCTTCCTCCTCCCGGCAGCGCTGATGCGCTCGGCCGGGCAGGCACGGGCCGTGATCCGGGCCCAGGGAGCGCAGGTGGCCGTCGGCATGGGCGGCTATCCGAGCGCGCCCGCCGTGCTCGGGGCCCGGCTGGCCGGGCTGCCGGCGGTCATCCACGAGTCCAACGCGGTACCGGGCCGGGCCAACCAGTTCGCGGCCCGCCTCACCCCGCACATGGCGGTGGCCTTCGACCGCAGCCGGGAGCACCTGGCGGGCGGGGCCCGGGCCCTGACCACCGGAATGCCCATCTCCGCCGAGCTGTCGCACCTCGCCCGGCTGACCCGCCCCGAGCGGGCGGTGCTGCGCGCCGGGGCCCGGCGGGAGCTCGGGGTGCCGGACGCGCGGCGCCTGGTGGTGTTCAACGGCGGCAGCCTGGGCGCCGTGCGCCTGACCGCGGCGGCGGCCGGGCTGGCGGCCGCCTGGCAGGACCGGGAGGACGTGCAGCTGCTGATCAAGACGGGGCCGGCGACGCTCGCGGACACCGTGGCCGGGCTGGCCGCCTCGGGCGGGCATCGGATCGCACGCGCCGTGCCCTACCTGGACCGGATGGACCTGGTCTACGCGGCCGCCGACCTGGTGGTGTGCCGGGCGGGCTCGGCGACGGTGGCGGAGCTCGCGGCGACCGGCGTCCCCGCGGTGCTGGTCCCCTACCCGTACGCCCCGGGCGACCACCAGACCCACAACGCCCGGGTGCTGTCCGACGCGGGCGCCGGCCTGCTGCTGGCGGACGCCGAGGCCACGGCCGGCCGCCTCGCGGAGCTGCTCGCCCCACTGCTGGCCGACCCGGCGCGGCTGGCGGCGATGGCCGGGGCGGCCGACCCCGGCCCGCACGCACGGGCCGCCGACCTGCTGGCCTCGCAGGTCCTGCGGGTCGCCGGCTTCCCCTCCTTCTCCCCCACTCCCCTGGAGCTCGTATGACCACGCACACCCCCACCCCCACCCCCACGCTCACGCTGACCCCGGCGCGCACCCCCGCAGACTGGACCGGCCGCACCGTCCTCGTCACGGGCGCCGAGGGCTTCATCGGCTCCACCCTCGTCGACCTGCTGGTGGCGCGCGGCGCGAAGGTGCGCGCCTTCGTGCACTACAAGCCGTACGCCGAGAAGGGCCACCTGGCCCGGTACCTGGCCGACCCGGGCGGCCCGGTGGAGATGTGGGCCGGCGACGTCCGCGACGCGGGCCGGGTCAGCGACGCGGTGGCCGGCTGCGACACGGTCTTCCACCTGGCGGCGCTGATCGGGATCCCGTACAGCTACGCCTCGCCCGGCGCGTACGTCCAGACCAACGTCACCGGTACGGAGAACATGGCCGAGGCCTGCCGCCGCCACGGCGTGCGCCGCCTCGTCCACACCTCCACCAGCGAGGTCTACGGGACGGCCCTGACGGCCCCGATCTCCGAGAGCCACCCGCTCCAGCCGCAGTCCCCGTACTCCGCTTCGAAGATCGGCGCCGACATGATGGCGCTCTCCTTCCACCACGCGTTCGAGCTGCCGGTGACGGTGGTCCGGCCCTTCAACACCTACGGCCCGCGCCAGTCCGCCCGCGCGGTCATCCCCACCATCCTGGCCCAGCTCCACTCGGGCGCCCGGGAGATCCGCCTGGGCTCCCTGACCCCGACCCGGGACTTCACCTACGTGACCGACACCGCGGCCGGCTTCCTCGCGGTCGCGGAGTGCGACCGGGCCCTGGGCGAGGTGGTCAACCTCGGCACCGGCGAGGAGATCTCCGTCGGCGACCTGGCCCGGGCCCTGATCACGGCATCGGGCCGGGACGCGGAGGTCGTCGTCGACCCGGCCCGGCTGCGTCCCCCGGGCAGCGAGGTCCAGCGCCTGCTGTCGGACAACTCCCGGGCCCGCGACTGGGCCGGCTGGAAGCCCGAGGTCTCCCTCCAGGAGGGTCTGACCCGCACCTCGGAGTGGATAGCCGCCCACCTCCACCTCTTCGCCCCGGACCGCTACCAGGTCTGAGGCGGGGCCCCGGCGGCCGGAACCACGTCCGGCCGCCGGGTCAGGCGGCGGCGTTCGGCCCGTGAGCGGCCCTGACCCCCTGCAGCGCGGTCAGCTTGCGCACGAAGAGGACGGCGAGCACGGCGGCCGCCACGGTGGTCAGGTCCGCCGCCGCGCCGAGGGCGAAGTATTCGCTGAACTCCTCGGCGCTCTCCGGCTGGTCCTGAAGCCGGAGGTAGATCCCGAGCACCCAGCTGAAGGAGTACAGCACCCACCAGGCGGTCACCGGGGAAGACGAGATCCGGCGGAAGGAGCCGTCGGGCGCGTTCTGGACGCTGGCCTCCCAGGTCTCCAGCGCCACCCGGTACGGGAGCACGAAGTTCGCGATCGGGACGAACCAGCCGCCGATGGCCCAGCCGGCGCTCTGACTGAAGCCGTCGGGGCGGAACACCTGGCCGTTGAGGCGGACCCGGTGGAACCACACGAGGAAGACCACGCCCAGCGCCAGCCCGAGGAGATTCCACCCGGACGCGAGCACCATCTGGAAGTTGTCGACCTGGTCGAGGCGGTCCTCGGCGACGCTCCCGGGATCGGCGATCAGGTCTTCCATCAGCTGCCGGGCGTAGAAGCCGGACCCGGCCGACAGGAGCCCGACACCGGCTTCGAGGGACAGCAGCACGGTCAGCGCCCTCGCCAGGCCCTCCGGGGAACGGAGCCCCCCGACAGACTGCGGCAGTGGCGTCGCGGACAACTGGGACATGACGAAGTACCCCCCACGGGAACGTATGACACGTAAAGGGGCCACCCTTCGGGCGGCCCGAGCCGACCGAAGATAAGCCATGCCCGAGCCCAGCGTCTACGCCTTCCCATTGCGCGGGCGAACGAGGAAATCCACGGCTACGGACTGCGCAGACTGCGCACGTCCAAGTGCCTCAGCACCCGGTCGACGATCTCCGGGTCGGCTCCGGGTTCGCTGCGCGCGGCCAGCACCTCGTGCCGGGCGGCGGACATCATCTCCCGCTGGATGCGCTGCACGTCGCGGATCCGCTCCACCCGCTTCGCGTACGCCTCCCGCCGCTCCTCGTCGACCATGTCGGGGCTGATCCTGGCGCCCACGTCGTACGCCCTGCGGTAGAGCACCTCCACCAGGTCCTCGGGCAGGTCCTCCACCTCCTCGATCTCCTTGAGCCGCCGCTTCGCGGCCTTGGCGGCGCGGATCGCCAGCGCCCGGGCGATCTCCGCCTCCGCGTCCGAGTCGGCCTCCACGCCGAGCCGGCGGACCAGCCACGGCAGGGTCAGCCCCTGGAGCACCAGGGTGGTCATGATCACGGCGAAGGCGATGAAGACGATCTCCTGCCGGGCCGGGAAGGGATCCCCCGCGTCCGTCTCGAAGGGAAGGGCGAGCGCCAGCGCCACGGAGGCCACTCCCCGCATGCCCGCCCACCACATCACCACGGACTCCCGCCAGCTCAGCGGGATCTCCTCCTCGTAGTCGCGCCGCGAGTGAAGCCGTTTCGCGAGCCAGCCGGCCGGCAGCAGCCACACCAGCCGTACGCCGACCACCACCCCGACCACAACCGCCGCCCACCCGGCCATCTCCCAGGCGCGACCGCTCGCCGCCCCGAACACGTGGTGCAGCTCCAGCCCGATCAGCCCGAAGGCGACACCGGTGACCAGCATGTCGACGACCTCCCAGAACGTGTGCCCGGCGAGCCGGCCCAGCACGTCGTCGGCGTCGGTCGCGTATTCGGCGAGGAACAGCGCCGTGGTCAGCACGGCCAGCACCCCGGAGCCCCGGAACTCCTCCGCCAGTACGTACGCCACGAACGGCACCAGCAGCGTCAGCCCGATCTGGAGCGTGGCATCGCCGAGCCGCCCCATGAGCCGGTTGGCGGCCCAGCCGAGCCCGAGCCCCACGGCGACGGCCACGACGGCCGACAGCACGAACTCGCCGAGCGCCTCGGGCCACGAGAAGGTGCCGCTGACGGCGGCGGCGATGGCCACGTGGTAGAGCACGATGGCGGTGACGTCGTTGAAGAGCCCCTCGCCCTCCAGGATCGACACCATGCGCCGGGGCAGCCCGAGCGATCCGGCCACGGCGGTGGCGGCGACGGGGTCGGGCGGGGCGACGAGCGCGCCGAGCGCGACGGCCGCGGCGATCGAGAGCCCCGGCACCAGGGCGTGCGCGGTGAAGGCGACGGCCGCGGTGGTCACGAAGACAAGGGCGACGGCCAGCAGCAGGATGGGCCGCACATTGGCGGCGAACTGCCGCCAGGAGGTCCGCTGCACGGAGGCGTACAGCAGCGGGGGCAGCACCAGCGGCAGGATGAACTCGGGCGGGATGTCGACATTGGGCACGACGGGCACCAGGGCGAGCACCACCCCGCCGAGCGTCATCAGCACCGGCGCGGGCAACCCCAGCCGGTCCCCGAGCGGCACCGTCACCACGGCCCCGAGCAACAACACGAACAACAGCAGGAGCTGATCCACTCCCACACCCTGCCAGCCCACTGCGCCCGGCGAGGCGGACCGGGGTGCGTGTCGGGCGCAGCCGATCCGGCCGCACCGCCGCTTGTGTTTTCAGCCGTCCGGCGTTTGAGGACCGGGGTCCGGGGCGGAGCCCCGGGGGGTCTTTCAGCCCCGCCGGCGTTGGAGGCGCGGGTCTGGGCGGAGCCCGGGGAACGGCGGAAGGGCGGGCAGGGGACGGCCCCGCAGGGCCGCTTGCACCCCTGCCCGGGCTACGGCAGGGCGCGCCTCATCGACCGGTGCGGAATACCCGCGTCCTCGAACTCCGGCCCGTAGGCCTCGTACCCGAGCCGCTCGTAGAACCCCATCGCATGGGTCTGGGCACCCAGATCGACGGCGGACAGCCCCAGCCGACCCGCCTCCGTCTCGATCGCCCGCACCAGCGCGACCCCGACCCCGAGCCCGCGCGCGGCCTTGGAGACGGCCAGCCGCCCGAGCGAGCCGACCTCCGCGGAGCCCGTCTTGCCCAGGGCCCGCGGCCCGTACAGCAGCCGGCCGGTGCCCAGCGGCACCCCGTCCGGCCCCTCGGCCAGCACGTGCAGCGCGATCTCGTCGTACGCGTCGTACTCGATCGACTCCGGCACCGACTGCTCGACCACGAAGACCTCGGTCCGCACCGCGAAGCAGGCCTTCAGGTCCGCTTCGTTGTCGACGACCCGCACGACGACAGCGCCGACAGCGCCGGCACCGCCGGCGCCGCCGGTCACTCGCTCTCCTTGCGGATCACGTCCAGCGCGTTCTGCAGGTCCGCCGGGTACGTGCTCGCGAACTCGACCCACTGCCCGTCCGACGGGTGCTCGAACCCGAGCCGCACCGCGTGCAGCCACTGCCGCGTGAGCCCGAGGCGCTTCGCGACGGTCGGGTCGGCGCCGTACGTCAGGTCGCCGACGCAGGGGTGCTTGTGCGCGGCCATGTGCACGCGGATCTGGTGCGTGCGCCCGGTCTCCAGCTTGATGTCCAGCAGGGAGGCGGCGCGGAAGGCCTCGATCAGGTCGTAGTGGGTGACGGAGGGCTTGCCCTCCTGGGTCACGGCCCACTTGTAGTCGGCGGTGGGGTGCCGCCCGATCGGCGCGTCGATCGTGCCGCTCATCGGGTCCGGGTGGCCCTGCACCAGCGCGTGGTAGCGCTTGTCGACGATCCGCTCGCGGAACTGGTTCTTCAGCGAGGTGTACGCGCGCTCCGACTTCGCGACGGCCATCAGGCCGGAGGTGCCGACGTCGAGCCGGTGCACGATGCCCTGGCGCTCGGAGGCGCCGGAGGTGGAGATGCGGTAGCCGGCGGCGGCGAGGCCGCCGATGACGGTGGTGCCGGTCCAGCCGGGGCTGGGGTGGGCGGCGACGCCGACCGGCTTCATGATGACGACGATGTCGTCGTCGTCATGGACGATCTCCATGCCGGGGACGGGTTCGGCGACGAGCTCGACCTTCCGCGGCGGCTCGGGCATCTCGACTTCGAGCCAGGCGCCACCGTGCACACGCTCGGACTTCCCGACGACACTGCCGTCGACCAGCACCTTTCCCGCAGCCGCGAGTTCGGCCGCCTTCGTCCGGGAAAAACCGAACATACGGGCGATTGCGGCGTCGACGCGCTCGCCCTCTAGGCCATCGGGTACGGGCAGGGTGCGGATCTCGGGAATCGTACTCACCTGTCGAGTATGCAGGACTCGACAGAAGACCATTCCCGCGATCAGCCCCCGATCAGCCCGCGATCAGCCCGCCGCCCGCTTGCCGGGTCAGTCCTTGTGGACGGTGCCGTCCGGGTCCAGGCCCTTGAAGGACAGCAGGACGATCAGGATCCCGCCGCACACGATCGCCGAGTCCGCGAGGTTGAAGACGGCGAAGTGGGCGGGTGCGATGAAGTCGACGACCGCTCCGCGGAAGACGCCCGGCGAGCGGAAGATCCGGTCGGTCAGATTGCCCAGCGCCCCGCCCAGCAGCAGGCCCAGCGCGATGGCCCAGGGCAGGCTGTACAGCTTCCGCGCGAGGCGCACGATCACCACGATGACGGTGGCCGCGATGCAGGTGAAGATGATCGTGAAGGCCTCGCCGAAGCCGAAGGCCGCGCCGGGATTGCGGATCGCGTCGAACTTCAGCAGGTCTCCGATGACCTGGATCGACGGCTGGTGCTCCAGCTTCGCGACGACCAGCATCTTGCTGCCCAGGTCGACGAGATAGGCGAGAAGCGCCACGACGAGCAGCGCGACGATCCGCCGCCGCCCCTTGGGCGCCGCGGATTCGGGCTGGGTGCCGTCGTCCCCGACCTCCGGCGTACCGATGATGCGCTCCGCCTCTGCCACGTGAGTCCCTCGAACTAGCTCGAACCAGGTTGTTGGACGGCACCGCGCCGCCGACCCGCCAGGTGCCTGGACCCTGACGAGACACGAGAGTACGTCAGGGCGCCCTTCGGCCGCCGCCCCGGCCGGACCTCGACCGGAGCCCACCGGCACCGGCCCGGGGCCCTGCGGCGCCCGCCAGGCGCCCTCACGGCACCCTCACGGCCTCCGCCCGGCTCCCGCTCAGTGCCGCCGCTCCTGCTTCTGCTTGCAGTCCACGCACAGCGTGGCCCGCGGGAACGCCTGCATCCGTGCCTTGCCGATGGGCTGGCCGCAGTTCTCGCAGAGGCCGTACGTGCCCGCCTCCAGCCGTTCCAGCGCGCGCTCGGTCTGCTCCAGCATCGAGTTGGCGTTCGCGGCGAGGGCGAGCTCGGACTCCCGGGTGATGTTCTTGGTCCCGGTGTCGGCCTGGTCGTCGCCCGCGCCGTCGCCGGAGTCCCGCATCAGCCCGGAGATGGCCGCGTCGGAGGCCTGGAGCTCGGCGCGCAGCCGCAGCACCTCGCTCTGCAGCTCGGTCCGCGCCTCGGAGACCTCCGCCGGGGTCCAGGGGTCCTCGCCGGGCCGTACGGCGAGCTCGCCGGGCGCCAGGCCCGCCGTGCCCCGCGCCTTGGGCAGCCCGCTGGTCGCGGCCGTGGCCGTCTTCCTGGCCGTGCCGGTGCTCTTCTTGGCAACCACTTTCCGGGCTCCCGTCTCGTGCGCGGCCTGCGCCGCCCCCTCGGCCCCGGCCGTCTTGGCCGTGGCCTTCTTCGCGGCGGTCTTCTTGACCGCCGTCTTCCTGACGGCGGCCGTCTCCTCGGCGGGCGCCTTCCCGGCTGCCGCCTTCTTCGCGCCGGCGGCCTTCGTCCCGGCCGCCGCCGTCTTCGAGGCCGCCTTCTTCGCGGCCGCCGCCTTCTTCCCGGCGGCAGCCCCTTCCACCGGTCCGGCCTCCGGATCCGGAGCCGCCACCGCCGACACCATCTCCGTCACCGGCTCCTGCGCCGGCTTCTCCGCAGCCTTCCCGACAGCCTTCTTGGCAGTACTCCCGGCGGTCTTCTTCGCCACCATGGCCGCGGCCCCTTCACATACTGTGATCATTGCTCGCGAATCGTGCCGGAACGATAAATCGGCTCCGGCCCCGCGGCAACGGGGCACGCGTCCATCGAGGTCAACCTGCATCCGTTGTGCCCAGCGGGGAGCCCGGTAATCCGCCCCACCCACCCCACCGCACCCCGGAGCGGCCCGTCGGCCCATTCGGGTCAATCCGATCCCGGTCCGAGCCCGGGTCGGAGCCCGGTCCGAGCCCCGGTCCGAGCCCGGGTCCAGACCCCGGTCCGCGCCCCGCCCGGACCCTCGCGCCACGCCCCGTAAACCGGTCTGCCGACGCGCCCCCCGGCCCGTACACTGGGCCCAGCGAGAAGCATGGATGGGGACGAGTAGCGTCGGACGCAGCCAGGAGCGACCCGGGGACGGTGAGAGCCCGGGGGCGAGCGCGATGCGAAGGATCACCCCGGAGCCGCCGGAAGAAAGCCCACCGGGATTCCCGTAGGGCGAGTAGAACCGGCTTCGCACCCCAATGAGGGGGCCGACGGACCGCAGGTCCGCAGGCCAAGGAGGGTGGTACCGCGGGAGCAGTCCCTGATCTTCAGGGCATGGTTCTCGTCCCTCCGGACGGAAGTGACACCCCGCCGGAGGAAGAGTTCAGCCTCATGACCACACCGCCGCAGTACCGCCCGGTACCCGCCCAGGTCGACCTGCCTGCCCTTGAGCACGCCGTCCTCGACTTCTGGCGCGAGAGCAAGACCTTCGCCAAGACCCTGGAGCAGTCCGAGGGACGCCCCGAGTGGGTCTTCTACGAGGGCCCGCCCACCGCGAACGGCATGCCCGGCGCGCACCACATCGAGGCCCGCGTCTTCAAGGACGTCTTCCCCCGCTTCCGCACCATGCGCGGCTACCACGTGGCCCGCAAGGCCGGCTGGGACTGCCACGGCCTGCCCGTCGAGCTCGCCGTCGAGAAGGAACTGGGCTTCAACGGCAAGAAGGACATCGAGGCGTACGGCATCGCCGAGTTCAACGCCAAGTGCCGCGAGTCGGTGACCCGCCACACCGATGCGTTCACCGAGCTCACCAACCGGATGGGCTACTGGGTCGACCTCGACGACGCCTACCGCACCATGGACCCCGAGTACGTCGAGTCCGTGTGGTGGTCGCTGAAGGAGATCTTCAACAAGGGCCTGCTCACCCAGGACCACCGCGTCGCGCCCTGGTGCCCCCGCTGCGGCACCGGCCTCTCGGACCACGAGCTGGCCCAGGGCTACGAGACGGTCGTCGACCCCTCGGTCTACGTCCGCTTCCCGCTGACCTCCGGCCCCCTCGCGGGCGAGGCGGCGCTGGTCGTCTGGACGACCACCCCCTGGACCCTGGTCTCCAACACCGCGGTGGCCGCGCACCCCGACGTCACCTACGTCGTGGCGACCAACGGCGAAGAGAAGCTCGTCGTCGCCCAGCCGCTGCTGGAGAAGTCCCTCGGCGAGGGCTGGGAGGCCACCGGCGAGTCCTTCACGGGCAAGGAGATGGAGCGCTGGACGTACCAGCGCCCCTTCGACCTGGTCGAGTTCCCCGCCCCCGCCCACTACGTCGTGAACGCCGAGTACGTCACGACCGAGGACGGCACCGGTCTGGTCCACCAGTCCCCCGCCTTCGGCGCCGACGACCTCGCGGTCTGCCGCGCGTACGGCCTGCCCGTCGTGAACCCGGTCCGCCCCGACGGCACCTTCGAGGAGGAGGTCCCGCTCGTCGGCGGCGTCTTCTTCAAGAAGGCCGACGAGAAGCTGACCGCCGACCTCGACGCGCGCGGCCTGCTCTTCAAGCACATCGCCTACGAGCACAGCTACCCGCACTGCTGGCGCTGCCACACCGCCCTGCTCTACTACGCGCAGCCGTCCTGGTACGTCCGCACCACCGCCGTCAAGGACGCGATGCTGCGGGAGAACGAGAAGACCAACTGGTTCCCGGACTCCGTCAAGCAGGGCCGCTTCGGCGACTGGCTGAACAACAACATCGACTGGGCGCTGTCCCGCAACCGCTACTGGGGCACCCCGCTGCCCATCTGGCGCTGCGAGGACAACCACCTCACCTGCGTGGGCTCCCTGGCCGAGCTGAGCGACCTGACGGGCACGGACCAGTCGAACCTGGACCCGCACCGCCCGTACATCGACGAGGTCACCTTCCCCTGCACGGCCGAGGGCTGCACCCGCACCTCGGTGCGCGTGCCGGAGGTCATCGACGCCTGGTACGACTCGGGTTCGATGCCGTTCGCGCAGTGGGGCTACCCGCACAAGAACAAGGAGATCTTCGAGAAGCGCTACCCGGCGCAGTTCATCTCGGAGGCCATCGACCAGACCCGCGGGTGGTTCTACACCCTGATGGCGGTCGGCACCCTCGTCTTCGACAAGTCCTCCTACGAGAACGTGGTCTGCCTGGGCCACATCCTCGCCGAGGACGGCCGCAAGATGTCCAAGCACCTGGGCAACACCCTCGAACCGATCCAGCTGATGGACACGCACGGCGCGGACGCCGTCCGCTGGTTCATGGCGGCCGGCGGCTCTCCGTGGGCGGCGCGCCGCGTCGGCCACGGCACGATCCAGGAGGTCGTCCGCAAGACGCTCCTCACGTACTGGAACACGGTCGCCTTCCAGGCCCTGTACGCACGCACGTCGAACTGGGCCCCCTCGGCCTCCGACCCGGCGCCCGCGGACCGCACGGTCCTGGACCGCTGGCTGCTCTCGGAGCTGCACACCCTCACCACCGAGGTCACGGAGGCGATGGAGTCCTACGACACCCAGCGCGCCGGCAAGCTGCTCTCCTCCTTCGTGGACGACCTCTCCAACTGGTACGTCCGCCGCTCGCGGCGCCGCTTCTGGCAGGGCGACGCGGCCGCGCTGCGCACCCTGCACGAGGTCGTGGAGACGGTCACCCGCCTCCTCGCCCCACTCACCCCCTTCATCACGGAGCGGGTCTGGCAGGACATGATCGTCCCGGTCACCCCGGACGCCCCGGAGTCGGTGCACCTGACCACGTGGCCGGTCCCGGACGCCTCGGCCATCGACCCGGCGCTGTCCCAGCAGATGCAGCTGGTACGCCGCCTCGTGGAGCTGGGCCGCGCGACGCGCGCCGAGTCGGGCGTGAAGACCCGCCAGCCGCTGTCCCGTGCGCTGGTCGCCGTATCGGGCTTCGAGACCCTCTCCCCCGAGCTGCACTCGCAGATCACGGAGGAGCTGAACGTCTCCTCGCTGGCCTCCCTCTCGGAGGTCGGCGGGTCCCTGGTCGACACCACGGCCAAGGCGAACTTCCGCGCGCTGGGCAAGCGCTTCGGCAAGGGCGTGCAGGACGTGGCGAAGGCGGTCGCCGCGGCCGACGCGGCGGCGCTGTCCCTGGCCCTGCGTTCCGGTGAGGCCTCGGTGGAGGTGAACGGCGAGCCCGTCGCCCTCACCCCCGAGGAGGTCATCATCACGGAGACCCCGCGCGAGGGCTGGTCGGTGGCGTCCGACTCCGGCGCGACGGTCGCCCTGGACCTGGAGATCACCCCGGAGCTGCGTCTGGCGGGCCTGGCCCGTGACGCGATCCGCCTGATCCAGGAGGCCCGGAAGAACTCCGGCCTCGACGTCGCGGACCGCATCGCCCTGCGCTGGTCCTCGTCGGACCCCGAGCTGGTGGCAGCGCTGACCGACCACGCTTCGCTGATCGCCGACGAGGTCCTGGCCACGGACTACGCCTCCGGCGAGGCGGACGCCACGTACGGCGACCCGTTCACGGACGAGCCCCTGGGCCTCACCTTCCGCCTCCGCAAGGCGTAGCCCCCGGCCCGAAGCGGCCCGTGCCCCCTTCCCCGGGGGGTGCGGGCCGTTTCGCGTTTCCCCTACCCGCCCTTCCGCCGTTCCCCGGGCGCTGCCCGGACCCGCGCCTCAAACGCTGGCCACATCCAGCCCCGCCGGCGTTTGAGGCGCGGGGTCTGGGGCGGAGCCCCAGGGGGTCCGGGCGCAGCCCGGGCCCCCTGCTTTCAGCCCGTCCGGCGTTTGAGGCGCGGGTCAGGGCCGACCCTGGGAACGGTGGAAGGGCGGGTAGGGGACTTCCGCCCCGCGCAGCGGCGTGCGCCCGGCCCGCGGGGGCCTCGCACCGTCCGGGTACGGAAACGGGCCGGGCCCGGTGCCCCCGAAGGGGAACCGGGCCCGGCCCGTACCGTCTGCCGACGGATGATGCCGCTTAGTTGTCGTCCTCGTCGATCAGGAAGCCCCGCATGGGAGACGGCGCCTGCTGCATCGGCTGCGGAGCAGCCGGCCGCACCGGAGCCATCGGCTGCGTCATGGCCGGGGACATCTGCTGCTGGCCGCCACCGTAGGAGGGGGCCATCGGGGACGGACCGCCCATCGGCGACGGGCCACCCATCGACGGGCCACCCATGGAGTGCATCGCACCGGCCGGAGCCATCGACGGGGTCGGCGACGGCGGCAGCGCGGGACCGGCGGGGTTCCGCGGCGGAGCCAGCGAGTCGTCGGCCTGCGTCTCCAGCTGGCGCAGCTGCGACTCCAGGTAGGACTTCAGGCGGGTGCGGTACTCACGCTCGAAGCCCCGCAGGTCCTCGACCTTGCGCTCCAGCGTGGCGCGGGCGGACTCCAGGGAGCCCATCGCGACGCGGTGCTTCTCCTGTGCGTCCCGCTCCAGCGCGTCGGCCTTGGCGCGGGCGTCCCGCTCCAGGCCCTCGGCGCGCGACCGGGCCTCGCCGACGATCTTGTTGGCCTCGGAGCGGGCCTCCGCGATCGCCTGGTCGGCGGTCTGCTGCGCGAGCGACAGGACGCGGGCGGCGCTGTCGCCACCGGGACCCTGCTGCGGAAGCTGCTGCGGCTGCTGGTGCATCTGCTGGCCCATCGGCTGCATCTGCTGGCCCATGGGCTGCATCTGCTGCCCCATCGGCTGGCCCATCTGCTGGCCGAGCGGGTTCTGGCCACCCATGGACTGCTGCTGCTGTGCCTGCATCGGGCCGCCCATCAGGCCGGGACCCTGCTGGCCCATGCCCTGCTGGCCCATGCCCTGCTGACCCATGCCCTGCTGGCCCATCTGCTGCTGCCCACCCATGGTGTGCTGCTGCATGGGGTTGCCCATCGGGCCGGGACCCTGCTGGCCGTGCCCACCGGGGCCGGCCGGAAGCTGAGGCGGGCCACCCGGAAGCTGCGGCGGACCCATCTGGGGCTGCTGCTGCGGGGGGCCGGATATGGCCGCGGGCACGGGGGCTCCGGGGCCACGCTGGCCTCCACCGTCCTGGGGGTCCGGCTTGCGCATGCCCTGCTGCTGGTTCTGCGCGGCGGCACGCGTGGCGGCCGCCAGCTTGGCGCGCAGGTCCTCGTTCTCGCGCAGCAGGCGCGTCAGTTCGGACTCGACCTCGTCGAGGAAGGCGTCGACCTCGTCCTCGTCATAGCCTTCTCGCAGGCGGACGGTCGTGAACTGCTTGTTCCGCACGTCCTCGGGAGTCAGCGGCATGTCTTCTTCACCTCTACGTAGTCGTCGGCAGTCGGCAGGACCGTATCGGGACTGTCCCCGCGCCTGCGGGGAAGCTCATCGTTCACACGCTTCTCGCAGCGGTGCTCACGAAACTGATGAGGATGTAAACGATGATCATCAGAACGAAGAAGGACAGGTCGAGTGCCACGCCCCCGAGACGCAACGGCGGGATGAGCCGCCGAAGAAGCTTGAGCGGTGGATCGGTGACAGTGTAGGTGGCCTCCAGAACGACCACCATCGCCTTGCCGGGTGTCCATGAACGTGCGAACTGGAACACGTAGTCCATGACCAGTCGGAAGATCAGCACGATGAGGAAGCACATCAGCGCGATGTAAACCACTTGCAGTGCTACGCCCATCCCGCGCTTCCCTCTCCCCTGCTTCCGCCCTGTACCCGGTCCCGTATCTGACGGATCGGTCTAGCTTTGGTTGAAGAACCCGCCCTCCGCGATGCGGGCCTTGTCCTCCGCCGTGACATCGACGTTAGCAGGAGACAGCAGGAACACCTTCTGTGTCACGCGTTCAATGCTGCCGTGCAGACCGAAGACGAGACCTGCGGCGAAGTCGACCAGACGCTTGGCGTCCGTGTCATCCATCTCCGTGAGATTCATGATCACCGGAGTGCCCTCACGGAAGTGTTCCCCGATGGTACGGGCCTCGTTGTAGGTCCGGGGGTGCAGCGTCGTGATGCGGTACGGCTCCCGCTCGGAGACGACCTTGGGCATGATCACGGGGGCGTTCTTCTCCAGATTCGAGCGTTCGGGTGTGATGGACGCCACGGGGGCGATTCGCGCAGGACGTCCGTTTTCAACCGGCATTGAGATGGGTTCTCTTGGTGCCGGAGGCTGGGCAACTCGTACCGGTTCGTCCGATACGGGCGTTTGATGCGAAACGGGCTGCTGCCGGCGATCCCGCTCGCGCGATCGCTCCGGCTCCGGCTCGGGTTCGAACTCGTCGTCGGGGTCGTACCCCGGGTTGTCGTACCGGTCGTCCTCCACGAGGCCGAGGTAGACCGCCATCTTGCGCATCGCGCCGGCCATTCTCTGAGTCCTCCGCTCTGTGGTGGATCGCCCTGTCGCAGGTGTATCGCCGTGTCACGAATGTCACCAACTGCCCGCGATCCACGTGGCCTGTCCGCTCATCAGCGGAAATGACCATATTTTCTGCTGTGGTCCGACTTTCTTCGCGACGTTACCCGAGCCGGGGTCTCGCGCCGAGTACCGCAGTGCCGACGCGTACATGTGTCGCACCGGCCGCAACGGCCTGTTCCAGGTCTGCGCTCATCCCGGCCGACACCATCGTGGCAGCCGGATGGTCCGCGCGCAGGCGGGATGACAATTCCACCAGCCGCTCGAAGGCCGCTTGTTCGCGTCCCGCGTAGCGCCCGGCCAGCGGAGCGACCGTCATGAGGCCGTCGATGCGCAGCCCCGGGGCCGCCGCCACGAGGTCCGCCAACTCGGCGAGCTGCTCGGGCGCCGCGCCACCGCGGGCCCCCCGTTCGCCCGACTCGGCGTCGAGGGCGATCTGCACCAGGCAGCCCAGTTCCCGTCCGGCGCCCTCCGCGGCCGCCGAGAGGGCTGCCACGAGCTTGGGGCGGTCGACGGACTGCACGAGATGCGCGTATCCCGCCACGGAACGGACTTTGTTCGTCTGCAACTGGCCGACGAAGTGCCAGGTGAGCGGCAGATCCGCACAGGCCTCGGCCTTGGGGGCCGCGTCCTGGTCCCGGTTTTCCGCCACGTGACGGACACCCAGGTCCGCCAGCAGTCGTACGTCGCTCGACGGGTAGGTCTTGGTGACCACGATGAGGGTCACCTCTTCCCGCTTGCGCCCGGCGGCCGCGCAGGCGGCCCCGATCCGCCCCTCCACCCGCGCGAGGTTCTCGGCGAGCTCGGACTTACGATCCGTCATTCTTCAGTCCAACCAGACATATCCGGCAAGCCGCCCGGTCATCCGGTCGCGGCGGTACGAGAAGTGGTCCCGCGACTCCAGTGTGCAGACCGGCGACCGCCCGAGGTCGGCCACCCCCGCTTGCGCGAGCTGCGCGTGCACCCCGGCGACCACGTCGACGGCCGGTGTCCCCCAGCTGGTCTCGGCGTACGCGGCCGGCACCACCTCGGCGACCGCTTCCCGCATCTCGGCGGGAACCTCGTAGCAGCGCCCGCACACCGCCGGTCCGGTACGGGCCACCATGCGCGCGGGGTCGGCCCCGAGCGAGACCATCGCCTCGACGGCGGCGCCCACGACTCCGGCGACCAGCCCGGGCCGCCCGGCATGGGCGGCTCCCGCGATGCCGGCGACGGGGTCGGCCAGCAGGACGGGCGTGCAGTCGGCTGTGAGGACCGCGAGGGGAAGCCCCCGACGGGCGGTCACCACCGCGTCCACCGCGGGGATCTGCTGGTCCGGGCCCCACGGGCCGTCGACCACCGCCACCTCGCGGCCGTGCACCTGGTTCATCCAGACCACCCGGTCCGGCGCGATGCCCAGCGCCTTCGCCGCGGCGGCCCGGTTCGCGCGAACGGCGGCCGGGTCGTCTCCGACCGCGCCGCCGAGATTGAGCTCCTCGTACGGAACGGCGCTCACCCCGCCCCACCGGTCGGTGAAGGCGAAGTGGGCGCCGCTCGCGCTGTACTGCTCCAGGGTCACTTCAAGAAGTCCGGAACGTCCAGTTCTTCGGCCGGGCTGTCCTGGTACGGCCGGGCCGTCGGGACCTGCGGGGCCGGAGCCTCGGCGACCGGGACCGGCTCGCTGCGGACCGGCTCCTCGCGCGGGGTGACCGAGCCGAGTCCGCCGAAGGCCGGGCGGGCCGGCTCGGCGGCACGGACCGGAGCCGGGGCCGGCTCCTCGCGCTTGGTGGAGGCCGCGCCGATGACGTTGTCGCGGCGGGCCGGGGGCTGTCCGCCGTCGAACCCGGCCGCGATGACGGTGACCCGTACCTCGTCGCCGAGCGCGTCGTCGATGACGGCTCCGAAGATGATGTTCGCCTCGGGGTGCGCCGCCTCGCTCACCAGCTGCGCGGCCTCGTTGATCTCGAAGAGACCGAGGTCCGAGCCACCGGAGATGGAGAGCAGCACGCCACGGGCGCCATCGATGGACGCTTCCAGCAGCGGCGAGGAGATCGCCATCTCGGCTGCGGCCACCGCGCGGTCGTCGCCGCGGGCCGAGCCGATGCCCATCAGGGCCGAGCCCGCCTCGGACATCACGGACTTGACGTCCGCGAAGTCGAGGTTGATCAGACCCGGGGTCGTGATGAGGTCGGTGATGCCCTGGACGCCGGACAGCAGGACCTGGTCCGCCGACTTGAAGGCGTCCAGCACGCTGACCTGGCGGTCCGAGATGGACAGCAGTCGGTCGTTGGGGATGACGATGAGGGTGTCGACCTGCTCGCGGAGCTGGGCGATGCCGTCCTCGGCCTGGTTCGCGCGGCGCCGGCCCTCGAAGGTGAACGGCCGGGTGACCACACCGATCGTCAGGGCGCCCAGCGAGCGCGCGATGTTGGCGACGACAGGTGCGCCGCCGGTTCCGGTGCCGCCGCCTTCACCGGCGGTGACGAAGACCATGTCGGCCCCCTTGAGGACCTCCTCGATCTCCTCGCGGTGGTCCTCTGCCGCCTTGCGGCCGACATCCGGGTTGGCGCCGGCGCCAAGACCCCGGGTGAGTTCGCGACCGACGTCGAGCTTGACGTCGGCGTCGCTCATCAACAGCGCCTGGGCGTCTGTGTTGATGGCGATGAACTCGACGCCCTTGAGACCGACCTCGATCATTCGGTTGATGGCATTGACACCACCGCCGCCGACACCGATGACCTTGATGACTGCGAGGTAGTTCTGCGGTGCTGCCACGTCGAAGGCCTCTCGCCTCGAGTTACGTGTCGTTCGCCTCGCGGGCCTGCGGTGCGACGACTGATGCCGAAATTGGGACGGTCCGTACACGCCGACCCGAACCCTAACCCTGAAGTTTAGGGTTATGAGTGTGTCTGTTCCTTGGACTCTTCCGAACAGGACACTAAGTCGACAAGTAGCGCGTGTTCAACGAACACGCCGAACCTCCCGTTTTTCTTTTCACCCTATGTGATCACCCGTATCGGTGGCCAACCAGGGTGCGACGCTGTTCGACCGGACGTCAACTACCGGACACCGCCGGGGCGGTGGGGACGCTCACGTCGAATCGGTCAGCCTTGGGCGAGGCCTTCAGGAGCGCTGTCAGCGCGCGACCCTTCGCCGCGCCCTGTTCGCCGCTCCCCCAGACCACCGTCCGGCCGCCGGTCAACTCCAGTACCACCGAGTCGTAGGACCGGACCTTGACCTGCACGGTCTCCTTGCGGACGGATTCCGGGAGGACGCCGGCGATGGCGACGGCCTCGTGCAGCAGCCGTTCCTCGTCGAATCGGCGGCCGCTCGGAGACTGCTTCGAGCTCAGTTCGAGGAGCGGAACACCTGTCGGTGCTTGTCCGACCGTGTCGAATCGCACACCGGAAGCGTCCACTTCCACGAACTGCGCGTTCTTCTTGATGAGCAGAACGGGCTTGCGTTCCGTCACCTTCAACCCGATTCCGTGCGGCCAGGCCCGCACCACATCGACCGAATCGATGCGCGACAGGCGGCCGCGGATCCGGGCCTCGATCTCGTCGGTGTCCACGGACACCAGGGGTGCGCCGACGGGAACGGCCGCCGCCGCCAGTACCTGGTCCCGGGTCAGGACCTCGGTGCCGGCGGCGGTGACCTTCTCGACCCGGAGCCAGGAGGAGCCGTAGAGGATCCAGGTGCAGCCGGCGGCCAGGAGCAGGGCGAGGACCAGGCCGGCGACCACGAGGGGTCCCCGGCGCAGCCCTCCCGGGAGCCGTCCGCCGGGGCGCGGACCGCGGGATCCCCCGGGGCCCGATCCCTTGGGCGGCTTCGACGACTTGGGGGGCTTGGGCGCCCCCGGCCGCCTGAGCGGGCCGGAGCCCTCCCCGGCGGCTCCGGGGCCGCCACGCTGCGCGGTGCTCGCTCCGGCCACTCCTGTGCCTCCTGCGTCGGTGCTTCCCGCGTCAGCGGGCTCTGTTGGCTGCGATCGCCTCGTACACCATGCCGACGAGCAGGTCGTCGGCGTCCCGGCGGCCGAACTCGGCGGCGGCGCGGGACATCTCGTACAGGCGGTGCGGGTCGGCGAGGACCGGGAGGACCTGGCTGAGCACCCACTGGGGCGTCAGTTCCGCGTCGTCCACGAGCAGGCCGCCGCCGGCCTTGACCACCGGCTGGGCGTTGAGCCGCTGTTCGCCGTTGCCAATGGGCAGCGGGACGTAGGCGGCGGGCAGCCCGACGGCGGACAGTTCGGCGACGGTCATCGCGCCCGCGCGGCAGAGCATCATGTCGGCGGCGGCGTACGCGAGATCCATCCGGTCCACGTACGGTACCGGCACATACGGCGGCATCCCGGGCATGTTGTCGACACGCGGCAGTTCGTTCTTCGGGCCGACCGCGTGCAGGATCTGGACCCCGGAGCGCTGGAGGGTCGGCGCGACCTGCTCGATCACCTCGTTGAGGCGCCGGGCGCCCTGCGAGCCGCCGGAGACCAGCAGCGTCGGCAGGTTCGGGTCCAGGCCGAAGGCGGCGCGCGCCTCCGGGCGGACCAGTGCCCGGTCGAGGGTGGAGATGGAGCGGCGCAGCGGGATGCCCACGTAGCGGGCACCGCGCAGCTTGCTGTCGGGGGTGGAGACCGCGACGGCGAACGCGTACCGGGAGCCGATCTTGTTGGCCAGTCCGGGCCGGGCGTTGGCCTCGTGGACGATGATCGGCACCCCGAGGCGCTTGGCCGCGAGGTAGCCGGGCAGGGCCACGTAGCCGCCGAAGCCGACGACGCAGTCGGCCTTGGTGCGGATGAGGATCTCCTCCGCGGCCTTGATGGTGCCGCGCAGCCGTCCTGGGACGGTGATCAGCTCGGGTGTGGGCCTACGGGGCAACGGAACGGCCGGGATCAGTCCCAGCTCGTAGCCGCGCTCGGGCACCAGGCGGGTTTCGAGTCCGCGTTCGGTGCCGAGGGCGGTGATGCCCACGGAAGGGTCCTGCCTGCGCAGGGCATCCGCGAGGGCCAGCGCCGGCTCGATGTGGCCGGCGGTCCCCCCACCGGCGAGTACGACATGCACCGAAATTCACCGCTCTCCGGACGGACGCTTCTTGACGCGCCGTCTCATCGACTTCCATCTCTGCCCGGTCCGCGGCCGGCCGTTCTTGGGCCTCCGCATCGCGAGCGCCGCCCGTGCCGCCGGCTCCTCACGCGCGAAGGCGATGAGCAGTCCGACCGCGAACATGGTCGGCAGCAAGGCTGACCCACCGTAGGAGAACAGCGGGAGCGGGACCCCGGCGATCGGCAGCAGACCGAGCACCGCACCGATGTTGATCACGGCTTGCGCCGTGATCCAGGTGGTCACGCCTCCCGCGGCAAACCGTACGAAGGGGTCCTCCGTGCGTCCGGCCACGCGGATACCCGCATAGCCTAGGGCCGCGAACAGGGCGAGCACCGACAGCGTCCCCGCCAGCCCCAGTTCCTCACCGGTGATGGCGAAGATGAAGTCGGTGTGGGCCTCTGGCAGTTGCCCCCATTTTTCCACACTGGCACCCAGCCCGGAACCGAACCATCCGCCCGACGCGAGGGCGTAGATTCCGTGGACCGCCTGCCAGCACAGCCCGTTTTCGGGCAGCTCGGTCACTCCGATGCACTGGAGCCGGTCCATGCGGTGCGGGCTGGTCTTGATGAGCAGGGCGACGAGCACGCCCACGAAGGCCAGCACCCCGGCGAACATCCGCGTCGGCGCCCCGGCCAGCCACAACAGGCCGAACAGGATGGCTCCGAGGATCATCGCGGTGCCCATGTCCCCGCCCAGCATGATGAGCCCGAGCAGCAGGAAGGTGACCGGGACCAGCGGCACCAGCAGGTGCTTCCACTGGCTCAGCAGGTCCTTCTCGCCCTTGCGTGCCAGCAGGTCGGCGCCCCAGAGGATCAGTGCCAGTTTGCCGAACTCACTGGGCTGGAGCATGAACGGACCACCAAGGGAGATCCAATTCTGGTTGCCGTTGATCGACACTCCTATCCCGGGCACCTGGACCAGGACCATCAGGAAGAGCGTGCCGGTGAGCACCGGGTAGGACAGTGCCCGGTGGAGTTTGACGGGCATCCGGGAGGCGAGCAGCAGCAGTCCGGTGCCGATCGCGGCCGCCAGGAACTGCTTCTTGAAGAAGTAGGCGTCACCCAGGCCGAGCTGGAGCGCCTTGATCATGGAGGCCGAGTAGACCATCACCAGGCCGAGCACGGTGATGAGCAGCGAGCTGCCGAAGATCAGGTAATACGCCGTGAGGGGCCGGTCCCAGGCCCGGCGCAACTGCCGCTGCGTGCGCCGCAGCCGGGTCAGCGGTCCGCCCCCGGCGGGCCGCCTCGGACGTGCCGCGGCGCTCCCCCGGCCCAGCATCCGGCCGGCCCTGGGCGCTCTGGGTGCGCCGGGTCTGGCTCCCTTGGTGCCCTTGCCCTCTTTAGCAGTCTGGGCAGCCTTGGCGGTCCTGTCGTCGGACGGCCGCCGCCCCGGCAGCACTTGCTTGGCCGGCATCTGTGATCTTCCCCTCCAACTCGTACGGGGCGAGCAGCCGGCCGGCCGGAGGGAACCCGCCCCTGGGTCGAGCCGGACCCCAGGGGTCGTTCCTAGGCCCGCTCGGAGGCCAGTTCGCGCACCGCGTCGGCGAACGCGTCCCCACGCTTGCCGTAGTTCGCGAACATGTCCATCGAGGCACAGGCAGGTGCCAGCAGAACCGTGTCGCCGGGCTCCGCGAGCCGGGCCGCTTCCCGGACCGCCGCGAGCATCGCCCCAGTGTCGGTCCGTTCGAGGTCCACGACAGGGACCTCCGGGGCGTGTCGCGCCAGTGCCTCGGCGATCAGAGCCCGGTCCGCGCCGATCAGTACGACGCCCCGCAGGCGCTTGGCCGCCTTCTGTACGAGCTCGTCGAAGGTCGCACCCTTGGCGAGGCCGCCGGCGATCCAGACGACCGGCTCGAAGGCCGCCAGGGAGGCTTCCGCGGCGTGGGTGTTGGTGGCCTTGGAGTCGTTCACGTAGGTGACCCCGCCCACCTCGTCCACGTGGCTGACCCGGTGGGCGTCCGGCCGGAAGTCGCGCAGTCCGTCGCGGACGGCGCGCGGCTCCACGCCGAAGGCGCGGGCCAGGGCCGCGGCGGCGAGGGCGTTGGCGATGTTGTGCGGGGCCGGCGGGTTGACGTCCGCGACCTCGGCGAGTTCCTGGGCGTTCTTCTGCCGGTTCTCCACGAAGGCGCGGTCGACGAGGATGCCGTCGACGACGCCGAACATGGAGGGTCCGGGGGCGCCGAGGGTGAAGCCGATGGCCCGGCAGCCCTCTTCGACGTCCGCCTCCACGACCAGGTCCTCGGTGGCCTTGTCCGCGGCGTTGTAGACGCAGGCGACCGTGTTGCCCTCGTAGATCCGGCCCTTGTCGGCGGCGTACGCCTCCATGGAGCCGTGCCAGTCGAGGTGGTCCGGGGCCAGGTTCAGGACGGCCGCGGAGTGGGGGCGCACCGAGGGCGCCCAGTGCAGCTGGTAGCTGGAGAGCTCGACGGCGAGTACGTCGTACTGCTCCTCGCCGAGCACCACGTCGATGATCGGGGTGCCGATGTTGCCGACGGCCGCGGTGCGCAGCCCGGCCGCCTTGAGGATCGAGGCGAGCATCTGGGTGGTGGTGGTCTTGCCGTTGGTTCCGGTGATCGCCAGCCAGGGGGCCGGTTCCCTGCGGGGCTCACCGGACCGGGCGGCGCGCTGGTCCTCGGCGACCTCGCGCAGCAGCCACGCGATCTCGACGTCGCCGACCACGTCCACGCCGGCCGCGGCGGCTGCCGCGAACAGCGGGCTGTCGGGCTTCCAGCCGGGCGAGGTGACCACGAGGTCGGTGCCCGCGGGCAGGGTCTGCGCGTCCGCGAGGCGTACGGAGATGCCCGCCGCGTCCAGTTCCGCGGCCCGCGCACGGTGGCCCTCGCTGTCGCCGCCGTCCACGACGGTGACGACCGCGCCGAGGCCGGCCAGGGCGCGGGCGGCACTGATGCCGCTCACGCCGAGGCCGGCGACGGTGATGTTCTTGCCGTGCCAGGCGGTCACTTGTCGGCTGCCCATCCCGCGTAGAAGACTCCGAGGCCCACGATCACGCACATGCCCTGGATGATCCAGAACCGGACGACGACCAGGACTTCGGACCACCCCTTGAGTTCGAAGTGGTGCTGCAGCGGTGCCATCCGGAAGACGCGCTTGCCGGTCAGCTTGAAGGAGCCGACCTGGATGACGACCGACATGGTGATCAGGACGAAGAGGCCGCCGAGGAGCGCCATCAGGAACTCCGTGCGGGAGCAGATCGCGAGGCCGGCGAGCGCGCCGCCGAGGGCCAGCGAACCGGTGTCGCCCATGAAGATCTTGGCGGGCGAGGTGTTCCACCACAGGAAGCCGAAGCAGGCGCCCATCAGGGCCGCCGCGACGACCGCGAGGTCCAGTGGGTCCCGTACCTCGAAACAGGCGGCCGGGTTGGTCAGGGTCTGCGCGTTGGCGCAGGACTCCTGGTACTGCCAGACGCCGATGAAGGTGTACGCGCCGAAGACCATCACGGCGGCGCCGGTGGCCAGGCCGTCGAGACCGTCGGTCAGGTTCACGCCGTTGGACATCGCCAGGATCATGAACAGCGCCCAGACCACGAACAGCACCGGTCCGATCGCCCAGCCGAAGTCCGTGACGAACGACAGCTTGGTGGAGGCCGGAGCGAGCCCGCGCGCGTCCTTGAACTGCAGCGCGAGCACCGCGAAGGCGATGCCGACGATCAGCTGGCCGGCCATCTTGGCCTTGGCGCGCAGACCGAGCGAACGCTGCTTGACGATCTTGATGTAGTCGTCGAGGAAGCCCACCACGCCCATGCCCGCCATCAGCATGAGGACGAGGAGGCCCGAGAAGGTCGGCTGGCTTCCGGTGATCACCTTGGTGAGGGCGTACGCGATCAGTGTGGCCAGGATGAAGGAGATGCCGCCCATGGTGGGCGTGCCCTTCTTCCCGGCGTGACCGCGCGGCCCGTCGTCCCGGATGAACTGGCCGTAGCCCTTGCGGGCCAGACCCTTGATCAGCAACGGAGTGCCGATGAGGGTGAGGAAGAGTCCGATGACTCCGGAGAACAGGATCTGCCTCATCGGCCGGCGACCTCGCCGTCGAGCAGGGCCTGGGCCACCCGCTCCAGACCGGCTGACCTGGAAGCCTTCACCAGCACGACGTCTCCCGGGCGCAGTTCACTGCGCAACAGGTCGACCGCCGCCTGCGCGTCGGACACGAGCACCGACTCCTCACCCCACGAACCCTCGTTATATGCACCCAGTTGCAGCCAGGAGGCTTCCCTGCCCCCGACCGCGACCAGCTTGCTCACGTTGAGCCGGACGACAAGCCGTCCGACCGCGTCGTGCTCGGCGAGCGCGTCGTCTCCGAGCTCGGCCATCGGGCCGAGCACCGCCCACGTGCGGCCCCCGTTCGCCTTGCCGGCACCGCCCATCGCGGCGAGTGCGCGCAGTGCGGCCCGCATGGACTCGGGGTTTGCGTTGTAGGCGTCGTTGACGATCGTCACGCCGTCCGCCCGCTCGGTGACCTCCATCCGCCACCGGGACAGGCTGCCCGCCCCGGAGAGCGCGATGGCGATCTCCTCGGCCGACATGCCCAGTACGTGGGCGACGGCGGCCGCGGCGAGCGCGTTCGACACGTGGTGCTCACCGTACAGCCGCAAGGTCACGTCGCTGCACCCGGTCGGTGTTCGCAATGTGAAGGAAGGCTGCCCCCGGTCCGTCATCCGGACTTCGGTGGCCCTGATGTCCGCGTCCTCGGCCTCGCCGAACAGCACCGTACGGGCCTTCGTGCGCCCGGCCATGGCACGAACCAGCAGGTCATCGGCGTTGAGGACGGCGATGCCGCCCTCCGCCTCGGACGGCAGGGCCTCGACGAGCTCGCCCTTGGCCTGCGCGATCTGCTCCCGGCCGCCGAACTCTCCGATGTGCGCGGTGCCTACGTTGAGGACCAGGCCGATGCGCGGGGGCGTCAGGCCGGTGAGGTAGGCGATGTGGCCGATGCCGCGGGCGCCCATCTCCAGGACCAGGTGCTGCGTGTCCTCGGTGACCCTCAGCGTCGTGATCGGCAGGCCGATCTCGTTGTTGAGGTTCCCCGGGGTCCACACGGTCGGCGCGTGGTGCTGCAGGACCTGGGCGATCAGGTCCTTGGTGGAGGTCTTGCCGGCGGAGCCGGTGAGGGCCACGACGTCGGTGCCCAGGCGTTCGACGACGGCTCGGGCGAGCGCGCCGAGGGCGGCCACCACGTCGGGGACGACGATGGCCGGGACTCCGACGGGCCGGGTGGCGAGAACGGCCACCGCTCCGGCGGCCAGGGCGCGTTCGGCATAGTCGTGGCCGTCCACCCGCTCGCCGACGAAGGCGGCGAACAGGCTGCCGGCCTCGACCTCGCGGGAGTCGTAGACCACGGGGCCGGTGACCATGACGGACGGATCCGGTATGTCGTGGGGCTGCCCGCCGGTGATGTCGGCGATCTCGGCGAGGGAAAGGGCGATCACTGGTTGACCTCGGCCTGTCGGGGACGCTGGCGTGCTTGGGTCTCGATGGCCGCGCGCAGGACCGCGCGGTCGTCGAAGGGGCGTACGACGCCCGCGGTGTCCTGGCCCTGCTCGTGGCCCTTGCCGGCCACCAGCACGGTGTCTCCCGCCTCGGCGCGCGCGACGACGGCGGCGATGGCCGCCGCCCGGTCGGCGTCGACGAGGACGGTGCCCCGCTCGGCGGGCGGCACGGACACGGCGCCGCGGAACATCGCGGCGAGGATCACGAGGGGGTCCTCGGAGCGCGGGTTGTCGGAGGTCAGTACGGCGGTGTCGGCGAACCGGGCGGCCGCCGCGCCCATCGGGGCCCGCTTGGTGGTGTCGCGGTCGCCGCCGCAGCCGATGACCACGTGCAGCTTGCCGGTGGTGACCTCGCGCAGGGCCCGCAGGACCGATTCGACGGCGTCCGTCTTGTGCGCGTAGTCCACGACGGCCAGGTACGGCTGTCCCGCGTCGACGCGCTCCAGCCGTCCGGGCACCCCGGGGACCGCGGCGACGCCGTCGGCGGCGGTCTGCGGGTCGAGGCCGGCGGCGGCGAGCGTGACGACCGCGGCGACGGTGTTGGCCACGTTGAACGGGCCGGGCAGCGGGGCGGTGGCCGTGACCCGCTCGCCCGCGGGACCCACCAGGGTCAGGGTCGAGTCCATGTGGCGCGAGACCACGTCCTCGGCGCGCCAGTCGGCGGCCGGGTCGCCCGCGGCGGAGAAGGTCACGACCGGGATCGGCGACTCCTTGGCCAGGCGGCGGCCGTACTCGTCGTCGATGTTGACCACGCCGAGGCGGGCGCGGCGCTCGGTGAAGAGCTGCGCTTTGGCCTGGAAGTAGTCCTCCATGTCGGAGTGGAACTCCATGTGCTCCGGGCTCAGGTTGTTGAAGACGGCCACGTCGAAGACGCAGCCGTCGACCCGGCCGAGCACCAGGGCGTGGCTGGAGACCTCCATGGCGACCGCCTCGACGCCGCGTTCGCGCATGACCGCGAAGAGCGCCTGCAGGTCGGTGGCCTCGGGGGTGGTGCGCTCGGACTTGATGCGCTCGTCGCCGACGCGCATCTCGACGGTGCCGATGAGCCCCGTCTTGCGTCCGCCGCCGCGCAGTCCGCCCTCGACGAGGTACGCCGTGGTGGTCTTGCCGGAGGTGCCGGTGATGCCGATCTGGAGCAGGGCCTCGCCCGGCCTTCCGTAGACCGCGGCGGCCAGTTCTCCCATCCGGCCGCGCGGTTCGGCGACGGCGAGGACCGGGAGTCCGGTGGCCGCGGCGCGCTCCGCGCCGGCCGGATCGGTCAGCACGGCGGCGGCGCCGAGGGCGGCCGCCTGCGCGGCGAAGTCCGCGCCGTGCAGCTTGGCGCCCGGCAGGGCCGCGTACAGGTCTCCGGGGCGCACGGCACGGGAATCGTGCGTGATGCCGGTGATCCGCGTCTGCGCGCCGGGGACTTCCACTCCCAGCAGTTCCGCCAGCTCGCCGAGGGGGGTCGGGCGGACGGACAGGGGCCGTGGCGCTCCCGGCGGCGCTGCCGGTGCGTCGTTCTGGGTGGTTCTGGGCTGATCAGCGTGGGGCACGGCGGTGAGCGTACCGGGCCCGGCGGGCCGCTCGCGAAGCGAGGGCCCGGCCTCGGGGGCGACGGACGCGTGGTTCCCGGATTCGGGGGTGATCGTTGTCACTGATGGTGCCTCACGCTTTTCTGGGGCGGGCCGGCCGGGACGGCGGTCACTGACCCGGCTGCGGGCTCGGCTGGGGGCCGGGCTGCGCGCCGGGTTCGTAGGTGACCGGGAGTCCGGCGGGGGCGGTTCCGGTGGGAGCGACCTGGAGGGTTTTGAGGGCGAACTCCATGACCTTCTTGTAGATGGGCCCGCAGATCTGGCCACCGAAGTAACTGCCCTTGGTGGGGTTCTGGATGGCGCAGTACACGGTGATGCGGGGGTTGTCCGCAGGTGCGAAGCCCGCGAACGAGGCGGTGTAGCCCTTGTAGCGGCCGGTGGCCGGATCCACCCGGTTGGAGGTGCCGGTCTTGCCGCCGACCCGGTAGCCGGGAATGCGGGCCTTGGTGCCGGTGCCCTCCTGGTCGTCGACCACCGACTCCAGCATTTCCGCGAGGGTCTTGGCGGTCTCCTTGCTGACCACCTGGTTCTTCGCGGGCGCCGGGGCCGGGGTGAAGCGGCCGTCGGGGCCCCTGGTGCCGCGCACCAGGGTCGGGGCGATGCGGACCCCGTCGTTGGCGATCGTGGAGTACACGGAGGCCGCCTGCATGGCGTTGAGGGACAGGCCCTGGCCGAAGGGGATCGTGTACTGCTGGGAAGTGGACCACTTCCCAGGCGGGGCGAGGATGCCGCGGGACTCGCCGGGGTAGTTCAGGCCGGTGGGCCGGCCGATGCCGAACTTGTCCAGGTACGAGAACAGGACCTTGTTGGACTCGGACTGCGTCGGACCGAGCTGGCCGGTGGCCAGGATCGTGCCGATGTTGGAGGACTTGGCCAGGACCCCGTTGAGGGTCAGGTACCAGGTCGGGTGGTCGATGTCGTCCTTGAAGAGCCGGTCGCCGCGGTGCAGCCGGTTGGGGACCTCGACGTGGGTGTCGGGCCTGGCCTTCTTCTCCTCCAGTACGGCGGCCATCGACATCACCTTGGCGGTGGAGCCGGGCTCGTACACGTCCTGGAGCGCTGCGTTGCCCATGGCGGCGGAGCTGGCCTTGGACAGGTCGTTGGGGTCGAAGCCGGGGGCGTTGGCCATGGCGAGGACCTCGCCGGTGCGGGTGTCCTGGACGATGACGTACCCGCGGTCGGCCTCCGACTTGGCGACCTGCTCGGTGATGGCGCTCTGCGCGGCCCACTGGATGTCGCGGTCGATGGTCAGTTCGATGTCCTCGCCGGGCACGGCGGGCTTCTCGCTGGACCCGGCGGTCGGCACGCGGCGGCCGCCCGACTGGGCGTACGTGAGCTCGCCGTCCTTGCCGGCCAGCTTCTTGTCGAGGGAGGACTCCAGGCCGCCGCCGCCCTTGCCCTCGGCGTTGACGTAACCCAGTATCCCGGCGGCGAGGTCGCCGTTCGGGTACACGCGCTTGCTGCTGTTCTCGTTGAACACCCCGGCCAGGACGTTGGCGCCGGGGCCGTTGTTCTTCTTGTCCGCGGTCGCCTTCTCGGCGAAGACCTTCTTGAGGTCCTTGATCTGGTTCCAGACCTGGGGGGTCTGGCGGCGGGCGAGGACGACGTAACGGGTGTTCTTCGTCTTCAGCCGCTGGGTGAGCTCCTTGGCGTCCTTGCCGAGGATCGGCGCGAGGAGGGCGGCCGCCTGCTCGGGGGCGTCGGGGGCCTTGCTCTCCTGCACGGTGAACATGTGCGGGTCCGCGGTGATGTCGTACGCGTCCACGCTGGTGGCCAGCGCGACGCCCTTGCGGTCGGTGATCTCCCCGCGCTCGGCGGCCAGGGTGTAGCTGGCGAAGCGGTTCTCCGAGGCCTTGGCGGAGTACGCGGACGCGTCGACGGCCTGCACCTGGAGCAGGCGTACGGCGAACGCCAGCATCACCAGCGTCAGCCCGACGCTGACCAGCCGCAGGCGGGGCTTGGGGGCGCCGAGCCGGATCGTGTGCGGTTTCCTCGCGGGGGCGGGGCGGCGGGGGGCGGGCCTTGCCCCGCCCGGCCGGGCCGTGGCCCGCGCCCGGTCCCCGGCGGGCCGGGGGCGCCCGGGCCCCGGCACCCGCCGGCGCGGCGGCTCCTGCGGGCTCATGCGGCGCTCCCGTGGGCGTGGACGTGGGCGTGCGCGAAGCCGGCCTGCGCCGGAGCCCCTGGGGCTCCGCCCCGGACCCCGCTCCTCAAACGCCGGAGGGGCTGGATCTCGGCCGGCCTCGGCCCACACGCGAACGCGGCGGGGCCGGTACATCCAGCCCCTCCGGCGCTTGAGGAACGGGGGTCCGGGAGCTGGCCCCCGGGAACGGCGCCGCACGCGGCAACGGGTCCGGGGCGGAGCTCCCGGGACACCCCCAGCCCGTCCGGCGCTTGAGGACCCGGTCCGGGCAGGCCCGGGGAACGGTGGAAGGGCGGGTAGGGGACCGGCCCCGCAGGGGTACGCGTCACGACGTCACCGTCCAGGGGTCTGGGAGGGCTGGGGGGCGCCGCCCGACGGCGCGGTGGAGGGGGCGGGAGCGGCCGCTCCCGAGGGAGCCGGGGAGGCCGGAGCCGGGGAGCCGGCCGGGCTCGGCACGGCTGCGGCCGGGGACGCCGAGAGGGGCGGCGCGGACGCCGGCGGCGAGGGGGGCGGCGGCTCGGCGGCCGGCGACGCGGTCCCGGCGACCTTGCCGTCGGGACCGATGAAGACCGGGCTGCCGCCGGGCACCAGCCCCAGCTCGTGCGCCCGCCGCTGCAACGCGTCGGGCGCCGAATAGCCGTCCACGTCCCGCTGCAGCGCCTGCTCCTCGTCCGTGAGCACGGTGGTCTCCTTCTTCAGCTTGCTCAGCTGGAAGGAGCCCTGGTTCAGCGCCGAGTTCAGCAGCAGCAGGCTGATCAGCCCGCCGCCGAGCAGCGCCACGACCAGCAGGACGAACGGGGTCCGCGCCGCCTGTCCGGCGACCGGTCCCCCCAGCACCCGCCCCAGGCGTTTCACAGCCGCGCCTCCCGGATGCGCTCCACCCCGCGGCAGCGGGCCGGCGCCGCACGCCGGTTCTCCGCGATCTCCTCCTCCGTGGGCAGCTCCGCACCGCGCGTCAGCAGCTTCAGCTTCGGCTGGTACTTCTCCGGTACGACCGGCAGCCCGGGCGGGGCCGTCGAGGTCGCGCCGGCGGCGAAGACCTGCTTGACGAGGCGGTCCTCCAGCGACTGGTAGGAGAGCACCACGATCCGGCCGCCGACCGCGATCCGGTCCACGGCCGCGGGGATGGCCTGCTCCAGCCCGGACAGCTCGCCGTTGACCTCGATGCGCAGCGCCTGGAAGGTGCGCTTGGCCGGGTTGCCTCCGGTCCGCTTCGCGGCCTGCGGCAGGGAGTCGCGGATCAGTTCGACGAGGCGGGCGCTGTTGGTGAAGGGGTTCTTGTCCCGCTCGCGCACCACCGCGGACACGATCCGCTTGGCCTGCTTCTCCTCGCCGTACTGGCGCAGGATCCGGACCAGCTCGCCGGGGGCGTAGGTGTTGAGGACCTCGGCCGCGCTGATGCCCGTCGTCTGGTCCATCCGCATGTCGAGCGGGGCGTCCTGGGCGTAGGCGAAGCCGCGGTCGGCCTCGTCCAGCTGCATGGAGGAGACTCCGAGGTCGAAGAGGATGCCCTGCACGGTGGGGATGCGCAGGCCGTCCAGTACCTCGGCGAGGTCGGCGTAGATGGCGTGGACGAGGGTGACCCGGTCGCCGAAGGGCGCCAGGCGCTCCCCGGAGAGGCGCAGGGCTTCCTTGTCGCGGTCGAGGCCGATCAGGTGGGCCTCGGGGAACCGGGTGAGCAGGGCCTCGCTGTGGCCGCCGAGGCCGAGGGTGCAGTCGACGACGACGGCCCCGGGCCTCTCCAGTGCCGGGGCCAACAGGTCCAGGCACCGCTGGAGCATCACCGGGACGTGTCGGGACTCGCTAGTCAAAGCGCCCTCTCAGATAACGGCGCGGCAGGCATACGCCGCGCCGCGCACGCGGAGTCTTACCAAAGGGCCGGGCGGCCGGTCAGGGCCGGGCTCCGGCCGGTTCGCGTCACTTTAGTGCAACGGTCGCCGCGGTCAACGAACCGCCCCGCGCGCCGTGCGCCCCGCTGCGACCGAAGCGGCAAATGCCGCGAATCACCCGGACGGCCGCGTGCGCCTCACCCCTGTGGGTTAGCTCACAACAGGACTTGGTGACCTTCTTTGTCCACCCTCACTCGATGCTCACACGCCCTGTGACCATTAACGTCGTATCCATGACGACTTCCGTACCCCTGCCTGCCGCCTCCGCACCCAAGGCTGCCGAGGAGCTCACCGTCACCGACCGCCTGGTCGACTCGAACCGCGCCTACGCCGCGAAGTTCGCCGACCCCGGCATGGACGCCCGTCCGGTCCTCCAGGTGGCCGTCGTGGCCTGTATGGACGCCCGCCTCGACCTGCACGCCGCCCTCGGCCTGGAGCTGGGCGACTGCCACACGATCCGCAACGCCGGCGGGGTGGTCACCGACGACACCATCCGCTCCCTCACCATCAGCCAGCGGGCGCTCGGCACCCGCACGGTGATACTCATCCACCACACCGGATGCGGTCTCGAAAGCCTGACCGAGGACTTCCGGCACGAGCTGGAGGACGAGGTCGGCCAGCGCCCCGCCTGGGCGGTGGAGGCCTTCCGTGACGTGGACCAGGACGTCCGCCAGTCCATGCAGCGGGTTCGCACGAACCCCTTCCTGCCCCACAAGGACGATGTGCGAGGCTTCGTCTTCGACGTGCACACCGGGCTCCTGCGGGAGATCGATCCCACCTCTTGAGTGACACCAGGGCCAAGGGCCGTCAAGAATGCGGGGAGACGTCGCCCGGAAACACTTCCGGGCCGGTGATCGCGTTTCGACGTTGTTTGATTGCTCGCGGTTTCTGAGGTGTTTCGGGGTGGGCCGGTCATGCGCCATGGGGCGCCGGCCCTGGGAAAGGGTCGAGGAGAACCAGGTGACCACGTATGACGACCGAGCGAGCCTCGCGGATCTGACCAGCACGGCGCAGCAGGTGCGGGAGTCGATCGAAAGCGTGATCGAGGGCAAGCCGGAAGTGGTTCGCCTCGCGCTGACCGTCCTGCTCGCCGAGGGCCACCTGCTGATCGAGGACGTTCCCGGCGTCGGCAAGACGATGCTGGCCAAGGCGCTCGCCAAGTCCATCGACTGCTCGGTCCAGCGGATCCAGTTCACTCCGGACCTGCTGCCCTCGGACATCACCGGCGTCAGCATCTACGACCAGCAGCGCCGGGAGTTCGAGTTCAAGCCGGGTGCGATCTTCGCCCAGATCGTCATCGGCGACGAGATCAACCGCGCCTCCCCCAAGACCCAGTCCGCGCTGCTGGAGTCGATGGAGGAGCGCCAGGTCACCATCGACGGCACCACCTACACGCTGCCGAGCCCCTTCATGGTGGTCGCCACCCAGAACCCGGTGGAGATGGAGGGCACCTACCCCCTCCCCGAGGCCCAGCGCGACCGCTTCATGGCCCGGGTTTCGGTGGGCTACCCCAGCCCCGAGGCCGAGCTCCGGATGCTCGACGTGCACGGCGGGCTCTCCCCGCTCGACGATCTGACGGCGGTCGCGCACGCCCACGACATCGGCAAGCTCATCGAAGCCGTCCGCGAGGTGTACGTGGCCGCGCCCGTCCGGCGCTACGTCGTCGACCTGGTCTCCGCCACCCGCAGCCACCCGGACCTGCGCCTGGGCGCCTCGCCCCGCGCCACCCTGCACCTGCTGCGGGCCGTGAAGGCCTCCGCCGCGCTGGCCGGCCGGGACTACGTCCTGCCCGACGACGTCCAGGCCCTGGCCGGACCGGTGCTCGCGCACCGGCTGCTGCCCACCGCGCAGGCCCAGCTGAGCCGGCGCACCGCCGAGCAGGTCGTCACCGACATCCTCCAGCGCACCCCCGTACCGGCCGCGCCCTCGCGCGGCGAGATCCCGCCCGGCGCGGGCATCCGGGGCTTCTGATGAGCGCCGGCGCCCCGCACGGCGCGGGCGGCGGCCGGGGTCCGCAGGATGGTGGCGGGCTGCGCGCGTCGCTGTCCGGGCTGACCACCCGCGGCCGGTCCTTCCTTGCCGCCGGGATCGCCGCCGGGCTGTGCGCGTACGTCCTCGGGCAGTCCGAGCTGCTCCGGGTCGGGCTACTGCTCGCCGTGCTGCCGCTGCTCTGCGTCCTGGCCCTGCACCGCACCCGCCACCGGGTCTCCGGCACCCGCCGGCTGACCCCGATGCGGGTGCCCGCCGGCTCCGAGGCCCGGGTGCAGCTGCGGCTCGACAACACCTCCCGGATGCCGACCGGGCTGCTGATGCTCCAGGACCGGGTGCCGTACGTACTGGGGCCCCGGCCGCGCTTCGTCCTGGACCGGGTGGAGCCGGGCGGCCGCCGCGAGGTCTCGTACCGGGTCCGCTCCGATCTGCGCGGCCGCTACCCGCTGGGCCCGCTCCAGCTGCGCCTCACCGACCCCTTCGGGCTGGTCGAGCTGACCCGCTCCTTCTCCGCCTACGACACCCTCACCGTCATCCCGCGCACCGAGGCACTGCCCCTGGTCCGCTTCACCGGCGAGTCCTCCGGCTACGGCGACGGCAGCCGCCGCTCGCTGGCCCTGGCGGGCGAGGACGACGTGATCCCGCGCGGCTACCGGCGCGGCGACGACCTGCGCCGCGTGCACTGGCGCTCCACGGCCCGCTACGGCGAGCTGATGGTGCGCCGCGAGGAGCAGCCGCAGCGCAGCCGGGCCACCGTCGTACTGGACACCCGGCGCCTCGCCTACGAGGGCGCCGGCCCCGACTCGGCCTTCGAATGGGCCGTCTCCGCCGCCGCGTCGACCCTCGTGCACCTGCTGGAGCAGGGCTTCTCGGTGCGACTGCTGACCGACACCGGGGACTGCGTGCCCCGCGAGGGCGGCGGCTTCACCTCCGGCGGGCAGGAGTCCGCGGAGGCGGCGGGGCTGCTGATGGACACCCTCGCGGTGATCGGCCACTCCGACGGCGCGGGCCTTTCGCGGGCCTGCGACGCGGTACGGAGCAACGGCGCCGGCAGCGGCCTCGGCGGAGCGGGCGGGGACGGGCTCCTCATCGCCTTCTTCGGAGACCTGGACGACGTACAGACGGGACTGGCGGCCAAGATGTGCCGCCGCGGAGGCGGCGCCGTGGCCTTCGTACTGGACTCCGCGGACTGGTCCGGGCGTCCGCAGGGGCTGGCTTCGGTGCTGTCAGTGATGTCGGGGGGAGTGCCTCCGCTGGAGGAGCGCCTGGGCGGGCTGCGCGACGCGGGCTGGACGGCTCTGGCCGCCCCGCCCGGTGTGGCCTTCGGGGAGCTGTGGCGACAGGCGGGCAACGCGCCGATCGGCACGGCGGGCGGTTCGGGTTCGGCGGGGGGCTGGGGATGAGCGGGCGGGCGAGACTGACGGTCTTCGCGGCTCTGGCGACGCTGTTCACCGCCTGGTCGCTGAACCCGCTGGTGGAATCGGGCGGCTGGCTGCCGCAGGCGGCGCTGCTGCTGGCGCTGCAGAGCGCGGTGGGCGCGGGTGCGCGGCGGGTGCCGCTGGCCCGGACGCTGACCGTGGCGGCGCAGGTGTTCGTATCGCTGCTGGCGCTGATGCTGCTGTTCGGCGGGAAGGGCCAGTCCGCCGCCGGCGACGGGCTGCTGGGCTATCTCGTGACGGACTTCGGCGCGCTGCTGCGCCAGGGCGTGCAGGACGTGAACGAGTTCTCGATGCCGGCGCCGCTGACGGACGGGATCCGGCTGCTGCTGGTGTCCGGGGTGCTGCTGATCGGGCTACTGGTGGACCTGCTGGCGGTGACCGTACGCACGGCCGCCGCGGCCGGGCTGCCGCTGCTCGCGCTGTACTCGGTGGCGGCGGGCCTGTCGGGCGCGGCCACCGGCTCCGGCGCCTCCTGGGTCTCCTTCCTGCTGGCCGGTACCGGCTACCTCCTGCTGCTGCTCTCCGAGGGCCGCGACCGGCTCGCGCAGTGGGGGCGGGTCTTCGGCTCGGCCCCGCGCAGCAAGGTGGCGGCCGGTTACTCGGGCGGCGGACAGGCGCTCGCCCCGGTCCGCACCGGGCGCCGGATCGGCGCGGTCGCGCTGGGTCTGGCGCTGGCGGTGCCGGCGGTGCTGCCCTCGCTGGGCAGCGGAGTGCTGGGCCCGGGCGGCGGCGCGGGCGAGGGCGAGGGCAACGGCCTCGGCCCCTCGATCCAGGCGGTCAACCCGCTGGTCTCCCTGCAGAGCAGTCTGAACACCCAGGACAACCGGGTGGTGCTGCGGTACCGCACGGACAGCCCGCAGCTCAGCGAGCAGTACCTGCGGATCCTGGCGCTGGACGAGTTCAACGGCATCAAGTGGGAGGCCTCGGGGCGGGCCCTGACGGACGTCCCGAAGCGGATGCCGAACCCGCCCGGGGTGAGCGAGCGCGTGCTGGACGGCGCGACCGAGGTGCAGACCTTCATCTCCTCGGCGCAGACGTACGCGCAGCGCTACCTGCCGATGCCGTATCCGGCGACGGGCGTGGACATCGCCGGGAAGTGGCGCTTCGAGCCCGCCGGGCGGACGCTCGTCGGGGACCAGCTGGGCAAGGACAAGTTCCAGAACGCCCAGGGCGTGCAGTACTCGGTGCGCAGCCTGCTGCTGAATCCGACGGCCGAGCAGCTGCGCAGGGCGCCGGCGGCGAACCCCGAGATCGCGACCGAGTACACGAAAGTGCCGGACAACCTGCCGGAGATCGTCGTCAAGACGGCCCGCGAGGTGACGCGCGGCACGAAGGACGACTACTCGGCGGCGGTCAAGCTCCAGGACTACTTCGCGGTGAGCGGCGGGTTCCGCTACGACACGAAGGTGTCCTCGGGTACGGGTTCTCAGGCCATCGCCAAGTTCCTCGCCGACAAGGAGGGCTTCTGCGTCCACTTCGCCTTCTCGATGGCCTCGATGGCGCGCACCCTCGGCATCCCGGCGCGGGTCGCGGTCGGGTTCACGCCCGGGGTGAAGCAGTCCGACGGCGTCGTCAACGTCTCGATGCGGGACGCGCACGCCTGGCCGGAGCTGTACTTCGAGGGCGTGGGCTGGACCCGCTTCGAGCCGACGCCCCGGTCGGGCATCACGGTGCCGGACTACAGCCGGCCCGCCACCCCGGACACCGGGCCGAGCGCTCCGACGGTGGCCCCGTCCACGAGTGCGGCGCAGCCTTCGGCCGGGCCCTCGACGGCGGACGACTGCCCCGCGGACCAGAAGAAGCTGGGCGAGTGCGGTCCGGCCGCGGCGCAGCGGAACACGGGCGCGGGGGCCGACGGCTCCTCGGCGGGCACGGTCCTGGCCTGGACGGCCGCCTGCATCCTGCTGCTCGCCCTGCCGCTCCTGCCGGTCCTGTGGCGCGGACGGCTGCGGGCGCGGCGGCTCGGCTCGGGACAGGTCCTGGCCGCCTGGCGGGAGCTGGGCGACGCGGCGTGGGATGTCGGGATCGTCCCGGACGGGGCGCTGTCGCCCCGGGGGGCTGCGGACCGGGTGGTGTCCCTGGGCCGGCTGGACGCGGAGGCGGCCGATGCCGTACGCCGGGTCGCGGGTGCGGTGGAGCGGGAACTGTACGCACCGCCGGGCGCGGAGCCCCCTTACGGGGAGCTGGCCAAGGACGTGGGGCTGGCCCGGTCGGGGCTCCTCGCGGTGCTCTCCCGTACGGCCCGGCTGCGGGCGCTGTTCCTCCCCCGGTCGGCGGCTCGCGTGCGCTGGGCCGCCTCGGCCCGGTGGGCGGCGCTGACCGACCGCGCGGCCTCGGCCGCGGCCCGGCTGCGCACCCGGATCCCGCTGCGCGGGCGCGGCTGACGGCGGGTGGCGGCGGCCCTGCGGGGCTGTCCCCTACCCGCCCCGCGCAGCGGTACACCCGCAGCCGGGGTCGGGCTTCGTACCCGGGACGGGAAAAGGCCGAGGCCGGGGCTCGATCCCCCCGAGCCCCGGCCTCGGCCGTGTTCCCACCCCGTCGGCCAGAGAGACCCGGTCCGCACCTGCCGCCCCGTGTCGGCGGTGCGAGCCGGGTCCCTGTCCGTGACCCCCAGTCTGGCCTGCCGGCAAGCCGCGCCCATCCGCGCAGATACTCATTTCCGCGCCTAGGTACGGATACTCACCCGCCCCACCAGTTCTACGCGGCCCCACCACCCCCGCGGCACCGCCGATCGGGGGTCACCCACCGGTGGAACCGGACTAGCGGTTCCCGCTCACCCGGCCCCGCAGCAGCAGCGACAGCGCCGAGTGCACGTCGTCCAGCGACCGCTCGCTCTGAAAGGACTGCCAGTCCAGAGCCGCCACCAGGACCATCCCCACCATCGCCGCGGCCGTCAGCGGCACGTCGATCTCCGCGCTGAGCTCACCGCGCTCCACGCCCTCGCGGAGCACCGTCTCGACGACGGCGACGGCCTCGCGCCGGACGACCATCAGGGTGGACTGCCAGGTCCGGTTGGTGCGCCACAGCTCGGCGACGTAGAGCTGGGTGAAGGCGGGGTACCGGTCGATGAAGACCAGTCCGGCCCGGATCATCTCGTCGAGTGCCTCGACCCGGGTCCCGCCCCTGGCCTCGGTCGTTTCCGCCGCCGTCCGCAGGGACTCGGTCAGGAGTCCGACGCCGTGCCGCAGCAGCTCCTCGAAGAGGTCGTTCTTGCTGGCGAAGTTGTAGTAGACGGTGCCCTTCGCCACCCCCGCCCGCTCGGCGATCTCGTCGACCGTGGTCGCGGAGAAACCCTGCTCCGCTATGAGGGTGACGGCCGCTTCGTAGAGCTTCTGCCGTGTGGCCTGGCGGCGGCCGCCGCCCCCGGCCGTACCGGTGCTGCTGCTTTCCATGGCGCTGATTCTCACAGGTCAACCTGTCCCATCGGGCTACAGGCTCAGTTCCGGGTGCAGCCGGTCCATCGTCCACACCTGCTTGCCGCGGGCGGCGAGGGCGGTGAGGGCGAGGGCACCGACCGTGAAGGCGGTGAGGACCGCGCAGCCCTGCCAGACCGGGGCGAGGTCGCCGCCGGTGATGAGCCGGCGCAGGCTCTCGACCACGTACGACATCGGCAGGTAGGGGTGGATGGCGTTGAAGAAGCCGGGGCTGGTCTGGACGGGGTAGGTGCCGCCCGCCGAGGTCAGCTGGAGCATCAGGACGGCCAGGACCAGGATCCGGCCGGCCGCGCCGAACTTGGCGTTGAGCCACTGGACGATCGCGGCGAAGCAGGCGGTGACCAGCATCAGGAAGGCCACGGTGAGCGCCGGCCGGGCCATCTGCAGGCCGAGTCCCCAGTGCAGTACGGACATCAGTGCGCCCACCTGCGCGGCGCCGATCCCGACCACGGGCAGCCAGCCCGCGAGGGCGATCCGCCAGGGCGAGGCTCCGGCGGCGAGGGCCCGCCGGTTCAGGGGGGCGATCAGCATGTAGGCGACCATCGCGCCGACCCAGAGGGAGAGCGGGATGAAGTACGGGGCGAAGCCGGTGCCGTAGTTGGGCGCCTTGTGCAGGGACTGGTTGGCGAGCCGTACCGGGTCGGCCATGACCTCGGTGCGGGCGTCGCGCTGCTGCTGGTCGTAGGCCGGGATCTTGCCCGCGCCGTCGTGCAGGCCGCCGGCGAGTTCGCCGTTGCCGTCGACGAGCTTGACCAGGCCTCCGTCGAGGTCGTGCGCGCCGGCGCCGAGCTTGCCGACGCCCGCGCCGAGTGCGCCGGAGCCCTCGGTGGCGGAGCCGATGCCGGTGTGCAGCCGGACCATGCCGTCGGAGACCTTGTGGGCGCCGTCGTTGAGGGCGTTCACCTGGGTGACCGCCGCTTCCAGGTCCGCGGAGAGCCCGGGGGCCCTCGTGACGAGGAGGCGGGCTTCGCGCTCCAGGTCGGCGAGCTGCTTGTGGAGGGTGGCGAGGTCGCCGTTCGCGTTCTTGATGAGGGTGTCGACGTCACCGGCGAGTTCGGCGGCCTCGGCGGCGTCGTCCTTGAGCTTCTTCAGCTGCGGGCAGGTGTCGGGGAGCGGCTGGGCGCCGGTGGTGCAGGTCTTCGCGTAGACGTCGGCGGCGCCGGTGGAGACGCGCTGGGTGACGGTGGCGGCCGCCGGGGCCGCCTTGGCGAAGGCTTCGAGGTGCTTGCTGACGACCTGGGCGGTGTCGGCGACGAGTTCGGCGCTGTCCGCGAGGCTCTTGGGGTCCTTGAGGAAGGGGCGGGCCTTGTCGGCGGCGCCGCCGACCTTTTCGGCGAGCGTCTGGGTGCCGGCCGCGACGCCCTTCGCGCCCGTTTCCAGCTGTCCTGCGGCCTCGTTCAGCTTCTTCAGTCCGCCGGTCAGCTCGCCGTTCTTCTCCTTCGCCGTGTCCAGGCCGTCGGCGAGGTCCTTGGCGCCCTTCTGCGCCTTGCCCGCCCCGTCCGTGAGCTTGTCGGCTCCGTCGGCGGCCTCGGCGGTCTTGCCGTGGAGGTCGGAGAAGTTCACGAAGATCTTGTCGAGGAAGCCGCGGGAGGCGTTGGTGGACGCCGCCGAGCGGACCTCGGAGAAGACGGTGCGCGAGATCGAGCCGACGATGTAGTTGTTCGCGTCGTTGGTGCGGACCTGGAGGGCTCCGGTGGCGGGGTCCTCACCGGAGCTGGAGGCGATCTTCGCGCTGAAGTCGGCGGGCATGGTGAGGGAGAGGTAGTACGTGCCGTTCTCCAGCCCCTCGGCCGCCTCCTCGGCGCTCACCTCGCGCCAGTCGAAGGTCTTGCTGTCGTGCAGCTTGCGGGTGATCTCGCCGCCGGCGTCGATCTGCTTGCCGTCGACGGTGGCGCCCCGGTCGGAGTTGACGAGGGCGACCGGCACCTTGTCGAGGCGGCTGTACGGGTCCCAGAAGGACCAGAGGTAGAGGGCTCCGTAGAGCAGCGGCAGCAGGAGCAGTGCGACGAGGGCGGCCCGGGGCAGCTTCCCCCGCCCGAACCGCTTCAGCTCAAGCGCGGCCAGCTTCGGCGAGCGCATCGTCGTCCCCCTTCGTGTCGTGCGGGTCGTGGGCGGCGTCCGCGGTGTCGGCGGCGGCGCCGGTGTCGGCGGTACCCTCGGCTGCGTCGGCCGAGTCGGGGTCGGCCGACTCGGAATCGGCCGGGTCGGAATCGGCCGGGTCGGAATCGGAATCGGAGTCCTGCGGGCCGGTGGCCCGGACGCCCCAGGTGACCTTGGAGTCCGTGGGCCGGGGCACGGCGGCGGATACCGCGGCCGGGTCGGCACAGGGCTCCGCGGCCGGCTCGGCAGCCGTGGCCTCGGCGGGTTCCGCCGCCGGGCCGGTGCGCAGGACCGTCGCGTCGGCCGGGGCCTCGCTGCACACCGCGAGGACGGTGGTCCCGCGGGCGGTGAGGGAGCGCAGCAGGTCCCAGGCCTCGGCGCGCTCGGCGTCCGAGAGCTTGAGGTCCAGGTCGTCCAGGGCCAGCAGGCGCGGCGAGCCGAGCAGCGCGATGGCCACCGACAGCCGTACGGATTCCAGTCGTTCCAGGTCCCGTACGGAGGTGCGCGGACCCTTCGGCAGGGCCTCCACGTCCAGTCCGGCGGCGGCCAGCGCGGCGTCGATCCGGGCCGCGGTGGAGGCGCGGCGCTCCTCGCGCGGGCGGAGCAGGGCCCGGACGGGGCCGTCGTAGCGGCGCTGGAGGAGGGCTCCCTCGCGCAGTTGCTCGGCGACGGTGAGGGCCTGGTCGAGGTCGTTGACCCCGGGTACCGGGCCGAGGGCGGTGATGCGGCGGACCGCGGCCATCTTCTTCGGCAGCCGGTGGCGGCCGATCTCGGCGTGGCCTTCGGTGGGCTTCATGCGGCCGGTGAGGGCGAGGAGCAGGCAGGTCCGCCCGCTGCCGGAGGGGCCTTCGACCGCGATGAGCGAGCCGGGCGCCGCGTCGATCCCGACGCCCCGGAACACCCAGCCGCGCGGGCCCTTGACTCCGAAGTCCTCGGCTTTGACGGCCGCGCCGTGCGGGCTGTCCACGCCTTCCCCCCTCTTTTGAACTGACCAGTCAGTTCAAAAACTAGCATCCCTGGCCGCATCCGCTGCGCAGAGGGCGGCAGTTGCCCGCCCGCTATCTCGGGACCGGGGGCGAAACCGCAGGTCAGCGCGATTGTCAGTGGGTGCCGTCACGATGGGGACACACAAGAACAGCTCGACCCGTAGGAGCTCCACCAGGCAGTGCGAAGCGCACGCGACGACAGGAGGTTCGTCATGGCCACACCGTCCCCGTCCCCTGTCCACCCCGTCCCCCGGAAGTCGGCGGCACCCCCCGCCGCCCTCGACCTGCTCGCCAAGGCCCACGAGGGCCTGGCCGAAGCCGCCCGGCTGACCCGGCCTCACGAGCGGTACGCCACCGCCCATCTCGCCGCGCTGCGCACCGCGGCGGCCGTGCTCGCCGCGCGCGGGCGGCCCGAGCCGGTGCACCCGCGGCGCAGGCCTCGGATCCGCAGCGCGTGGGAGGTGCTCCCGGAGATAGCGCCCGAACTGACCGAGTGGAGCGCGCTCTTCGCCTCCGGCGCGGCCCGCCGGGCGCGGGCGGAGGCCGGCATAGTGGGCGCGGCCACCGGCCGGGACGCGGACGATCTGGTGCGTGCCGTCGCGATGTTCCTGCGCCTGGTGGAGCGGATGCTCGCGCTCCGCCCGCCGGCGCAGGCCGGCCCGACCCAGAGCCTGCCGCCGCCTCGGGCGGAGCGTCCGGACGCGGGATGACCTGCCCGGCAGCCCGAGGCCATAGGGTGGGCAGAGACCGCTCACCCAATGCGCCCGAGGAGCCATCAGCCGTGTCGGACACTTCCCGCCCCCGCGCCTCCCTCCGCACCGCCGTGGTGTGGGAGGTCCTCAAGGAGGCGCTCGACCGCCGGGTGAAGGCGACCGGGCGGGACGTGCTGGACGTGCTCGACACGGGTGGTGGTACCGGCAAGTTCGCCGTGCCGGTGGCCCACCTCGGCCACCGGGTCACCGTGGTCGACCCGAGCCCCAACGCGCTGTTCGGGCTGGAGCGCCGGGTCGCCGAAGCCGGCGTGGCCGATCTGGTCCGCGGGGTGCAGGGCGATGCCCAGGGTCTGCTCGATGTCGTCGAGCGCGATTCCTACGACGTGGTCGTCTGCCACGGCGTGCTGGAGTACGTGGACGACCCGGCCGAGGGCGTGGCCAACGCCGTGGCCGCCCTGCGCCCCGGCGGCATCCTCAGCCTGCTCGGCGCCGGACTCGGCGGGGCCGTTCTGGCCCGCGCCCTGGCCGGGCACTTCACGGAGGCCCGTACGGCCCTGACCGACCCGGCCGGCCGCTGGGGCTCGGGCGATCCCGTACCGCGCCGCTTCACCGCCGAGCAGCTTTCGGCCCTGGTTTCCGAGGCCGGTCTGGCCGTGGGCGCGGTGCACGGGGTCCGGATCTTCGCCGACCTCGTCCCGGGCGTTCTGGTCGACACCGAGCCGGGCGCCGTCGAAGCCCTGATGCGCCTGGAAGAGGCCGCCGCCGAGCTCCCCGCCTTCCACGCGGTCGCCACGCAGCTGCACGTGCTCGGCGAGAAGCCCGCCTGATCTGCGGAGCAGAGGGGAACGCGGTGCGCCACTCACCCTCCGAACCGGCGTCGTGACCCGTATGATCGGGGTCAGCGACCGGCATGCCGAGCGGACCTCTGGGGAATAACGCCCTCAGTGGGCCGTTCAAGACGGCGCTGAGCATTCCCCAAGCGGTACTTTTTACGGGCAGTGTTTTTTTAGAACGTGGCGTAGAGGGCGGGTATCACGGGGGCGATTCCCCGCCTATCCTGAAGGGGACCCCTGGTCGCTACCCCCCGCGACCGACGGATGAGGAGGACTCCCGTGCCGCTCTCGGAGCACGAGCAGCGAATGCTCGAGCAGATGGAGCGAGCGCTGTACGCCGAAGATCCCAAATTCGCTACAGCGCTTGAGGGAAGCGGACTGCGCACGTACACCCGGCGACGGGTCTACCAGGCAGTCGCAGGCATTGTGGTGGGTATCGCGCTCCTCATGACCGGTGTGATCGTGCCGAACGTACTGTGGATCAGCGTGGTGGGATTCCTCGTCATGCTGGGCTGTACGGTGCTCGTGGTCACCGGTTGGCGCAAGGCACCCAAGCCTGGTGAGCAGCCCGCCTCCGGTAGTGCAGGCGGTTCGCCCCAAGGGCAGAACCGGCAGCGTCGGTCGATGATGACCCGGATCGAGGAACGGTGGCAGCGCCGCCGTGACGAACAGGGGCAGTAGGCCCCACGACAGACTCGGGTGAGGGGACGGCCGCCGGAAGGCGGCCGTCCCCTCACTGCTGTGCCGGATCACGGCTTCTGGGACATGATGATCAGATGAGTGTGCTCCCCCTGGTCTTCACCAGCGGCTGGGCCAGTGGGATCAACGCCTACGCCGTGGTCCTGCTGCTCGGCATCTTCGGCAGGACCGGCCTGACCGACGAGGTCCCCGCGTCCCTGCAACGGACCGACGTGCTGATCGTGGCGGGAACCCTCTTCCTGTGCGAGGCCGTCGCCGACAAGATCCCGTACGTGGACTCCCTCTGGGACACCGTCCACACGGTGATCCGCCCGGTGTCCGGAGCGGTGGTCGGCGCGCTGCTGGCCGGGCAGAGCGGCTCGCTCTCCGACATCACCGCCGGCGCGGTCGGCGGCTCCACCGCTCTGGCCAGCCATTTCGTCAAGGCCGGCACGCGCATGGCGATCAACACCTCGCCCGAGCCGTTCAGCAACGTCGCCATGAGCACCGCCGAGGACCTCGGCGTGGGCGGCATCGTCACCTTCGCGATGTTCAATCCGGAGGCCGCCGCGATCATCTGCGCCGTCCTGCTGATCATCGGGCTCGCCCTGCTGATCTACCTCTGGGCCAAGATCCGCCGCTTCCTGCGCCGCCGGGCCCAGCGCCGCGAGGAGAAGAGACTCGCCGCCTAGGGGCGGCCTTTCGGATCAGGCCCGGCCTGATCCGAAAGGCCGCCCCTCAGGTCGCCCGGGTCGCTCGATAGGCTCAGCGGCATGGCACGAATTGCGGTGATCGGCGCCGGGATGGGCGCGATGGCGACGGCGGCACGGCTGGCCGTGGCCGGACATCAGGTGACGGTGTACGAGCGCGGGGAGACCTACGGCGGAGCCGTCGGCCGGTACGCCCGTGACGGCTTCGTCTTCGACACCGGCCCCGGGCTGGTGCACCTGCCCGCCGTCTACCGCGATCTGTTCGTCAAGACCGGCAAGCGCCCCCTGGAGGAGTGCGCGGAGCTGGTCCAGATCGACCCCGCCGTCCGCTACGTGCTCCCGGACGGCCGTACCCTCACCTTCCCCGGCGGCTCGCACGGCGGCGCCGCCGCAGCCGTCGACGCGGCCTTCGGGCCCGGCTCCGGGGACCGCTGGAGCGCGGTCCTGGGCCGCGCCCGGGACGCCTGGGACGCCACCCGCCGGCCGCTCCTGGAGGAGCCGCTGCGCCCGGACCGCTCCGCGCTGGGCCGCGATCCGTACCCCGCGCTGCGCGGGAGCGGACTGCTGCGCCGCCGGCCGCCGACCCTGGCCGAGGTCGCCTCCCGCGAGCTCGGCGGCGACGGCTTCGACGCGTTGCTCACCGCGCGCGTCCGGGCGTACGGGCTCGATCCGGCGACGGCGCCCGCCTCGGCGGCGGTGCTGCCCTACATGGAGCAGACCTTCGGCAGCTGGTACGTGCGCGGCGGGATCCGGGAGCTGGCCACCGCCGTGTACGAGCGTTGCCTGGAGCGGAAGGTCGCCTTCGAGTTCGGCGCGGCGGTGCGGGAGGTCCTCGTGCGGGACGGCCGGGCGGCCGGGCTGCGCCTGGCCGACGGCGCCGAGGTGGCGGCCGACCACGTGGTCTGCGCGGCCGACCCCCGGCCGGTGAAGATGCCGGCCGCCCTGGACGCCGCGCCCGCCCCTACGGAACCCGCGCAGTGGTACACGCTGTTCGCCGCGCTGCGCGGAGCCCGCGAGGACGGGGCCGCACACCGCACGCTGGTCGGCCCCGTCACCGTGCTGCGCCCCGACGACCCCGCCACCCGGCCGGACGCCGAGCACGAGGCGGTCACCGTGCACGCCGTGGTGACGGCGGGAGCTGCGGCCGCTCCGTCCGCCGAGGACCTGCTGACGGCGGCCGCCCGCGTCGTCCCCGGGCTGCGGGAGCGGCTGCTGTGGCACGAGCTGCGCACCCCGGCCGATGTCCACTCGGCCACGGGCTCGGTGGACGGCCGGGTGCCCGCGCCGTCGCTGGCCGGCGCCGGGGGCCGGATGCTGCACCCCGCGAACGCCACCGGCGTCCCCGGTCTCTACCTGGCCGGCGGCTGGGCGCACCCGGGCGGCGGACTGGCGCACGCCGGGATGACGGGGGCCCTGGTGGCCGGGCTGATCGTGGAGGGCGCGGACTTCCGCGGCTCACGGTAGGCCGGAGGTGGAGGCGCAGGCGGGCTAGTACCGGTACTGCTCGTACTCGCCGGTGCCCTGGTACGGATACGGGTACGGCTGCTGCTGCGGCTCCTCCGCCGGGTAGGGCTGGTTCGCGTCGCGCTGCTGCGGGACCCAGACGCCGCCGGGCGGGGTGTCCATGGAGTACTGCTCCTGCTGCCCGGTCGCGTACGGGTCCGGGGCGTAGGGGTCCGGGGCGTAGCCGCCGTACGGGGCCGGGTAGCCGTAGGGCTGCTGGGGGGCGACGGCTCCGCCGGTGCCGATGTACGGGTCCGAGTAGGCGGCGTAGACCTGCTGCTCGCCGGGGGCCGGATAGCCGGTGGTGTAGTCGTAGCCGCCCTGGGTCTGCGGGTCGTAGTACGCCGCGTACTGGTGGGCGTCCTGCTCGGGCGCGCTGAACGGGGCGGCGAAGGCGGCGCTCTCGCCGGGGGCTCCGTACGGAGCGGCCGCGCCGGCGGCCGGCTGCGCGGGGTAGTACCCCTGGACCTGTTCGCGGACGGGCCCCGCGGTGAACACGCCGGACTCCTCGTCGGAGTCCTCGTCCCCGGCTGAGTCGGGCCCGTACTCCAGGGCCGTCACCTCCAGGGCCGGCTCCGGGCGCGGTGCGCCGCCGGACCGGCGGCGCCGGCTCTGCGCCAGCTCGGGCTCGGGGGCGGCCTTGCCCCTGCGCAGCGCCCAGCCGGACACGAAGCCCTTGCGGAAGGAGAGGGTCACCAGCGTCTGGCCCACCGCGAACGCGACGGCGCCGGCCCCGATGACGAGCACGGACGGCAGCACGACACCGGCGACCACGCCGACGAACCCGGCGAAGGCGAGCAGGCGCCAGCGCAGCCGGGCCTTGTACTGCATCAGGACCTCGGCAAGCAGCCACAGCGCGACGAAACCGAACGCGATGTAGAGGACCGTCATTCCCATGCGGGGCCCCTCTCGGTGCGGCCGCCCGCGCGGGGAACGGGGCCGGCCGGTCAGGCCCGCTGGTGCAGGCCCAAGTTCTCGTAGATCTCCAGCGTCGCCGTGGAATTGTTCAGCGTGATGAAGTGCAGCCCCGGGACACCCTCGGACAGCAGCCGCGCGCAGAACTCCGTGGCGAACTCGATGCCAATGGAGCGTACAGCGGCCGCGTCGTCCTTGACCGCGAGCATGCGCTCTTTCACGGCCGCGGGGAAGATTGCGTTGCTGAGTTGCGGGAGCCGGTCGAGCTGCTTGATGTTCACAACAGGCATGACCTCGGGGATGATCGGGGTGTCGCAGCCCGCCTTCTCGACGCTGTCGCGCATCCGGAGATAGTGATCCGGATCGAAGAACATTTGAGTGATCGCATAGTCGGCGCCCGCGCGGCACTTGTCCACGAAGTGCCGGATGTCCGTGTCCCAGTCCGTGGAGCGCGGGTGCATCTCGGGGAAGGCCGCGACGCCGACGCAGAAGTCGCCGGACTCCTTGACCAGCCGGACCAGGTCGGCCGCGTAGTGCACGCCCTCGGGGTGCGGCACCCACTCGCCCATGGGGTTGCCCGGCGGGTCTCCGCGCACGACGAGCATGTTGCGGATGCCCGCGTCGGCGAACTGCCCGATGACGTTGCGCAGCTCGGCGATCGAGTGGTCGACGGCGGTGAGGTGCGCGACCGGGGTCAGGGTGGTGTCCGCGGCGATCTGCTCGGTGGCCCGGACGGTGCCGCCACGGGTGGAGCCGCCGGCCCCGTAGGTGACGGAGACGAAGCTCGGGGCTACCGCCTCGACCCGGCGCAGCGCGTTCCAGAGGTTGCGCTCGCCCTTCTCCGTCTTGGGAGCCCAGAACTCGAAGGAGTACGAGCGCCCGGACGCGATGAGGTCGCGGACCGTGTGTGCACGGTCCGACCAGGTGGAAGAGGTACCAAGGGCCATACCGGGAGGTTAGACGCGGTCCGGTGTCCATCGAAGCGTTGTCCACGGATTGGACGCGGAAATGAGACGCCGGGTCTGGGGCGGTGCGGTCGGCCGGGGCCGTTCCGGACCGGCTAGCCGAGCCGGGCGCGGACCCGCTTGGCGAGGTCAGCGGCGGCGGCGCCGGGGTCGGAGGCCTCAGTGAGGGCCCGTACGACCACGACGCGGGAGGCGCCGGCGTCCAGCACTTCGTCCAGGTTCCCCGCGTCGATCCCGCCGATGGCGAACCACGGCCGGTCCTGGGCGAGGGAGGCCGCGTGCCGGACGAGGCCGAGTCCGGGGGCGAACCGGCCGGGCTTGGTGGGGGTCGGCCAGCAGGGGCCGGTGCAGAAGTAGTCCACGCCGGGCTCGGCGACGGCCGCGTCGACCTCATCCTCCGAGTGGCAGGAGCGTCCGACGAGGACCTCCCGGCCCAGGATGGCGCGGGCGGCGGGCACCGGGATGTCGCCCTGCCCGAGGTGGAGCACGTCCGAGCCGATGGCGTGCGCGACGTCGGCCCGGTCGTTCACGGCGAGCAGCTTGCCGTGCCGGCGGGCCGCTTCGGCGAAGACCTGGAGGTGCTCCAGTTCCTCTCCCGCCTCCATGCCCTTGTCGCGGAGCTGGACGATGTCCACCCCTCCGGCGAGGACGGCGTCCAGGAACGCGGGGAGGTCGCCCTGCCGCTTGCGGGCATCCGTGCACAGGTAGAGCCGGGCATCGGACAGCTGGGCGGCGATGGCGGACATGGGTACCCCCGGGTGGTGTGTCGTACGTACGTACGCGGTGTGCGGGCCCCCGGCCGGGGGCCCGCACACCGCGTACGAAGCGGAGTCAGGTCAGATGGCGAGCGCCTGAGCGCGGCGCTTCACCTCCGTGCCGCGATTCTCCCTCAGCGCCTGCACGGGGGTGCCGGGCAGGGTCTCGTCGGCGGTGAAGAGCCACTCCAGGATCTCCGCGTCGGTGAAGCGGTCGTCGCGGAGCACGGTCAGCAGGCCGACCAGCCCCTTGACGATCTTGTCTCCGTCGATGAAGGCCGCGGGGACCTGGAGGGAGCGGTTCTCGCCGCGGCGCACCGCGAGCAGCTGCCCTTCCTTGACCAGCTGGCGAACCTTGGTCACTTCGATGTCGAGCATCTCCGCGATGTCGGGGAGGTACAGCCAGGCGGGAACAAGGGCATCGATCTTTGCGTCAATCTCGGTCACGAGCACAAGCCTGCCATCTCGGACTGACTGCCGGTACCCGAGCGACCCCGTCCGGGGCGGGGGCCCCTTGGCCGGGGCCGGAAACAGGGCCGGAAACAGGACCCCGAACCGGGACCCGCCCTCAACCCGAGCCGACCCCGAGCCGACCCCGGGCCGGGGCCGAGGCCGGTCCCGGGACGGGCCCGGGCGCAGCCCGGCGGCGCGGACCCGGGGGCGGAGTCCGAGGGTCCGGGGCGAAGCCCCGGCACGGGTCCGGGCAGAGCCCGGGGAACGGGCGAAGGGCGGGGAGGGGACTTCGCCCGCAGGGCCGGGATCGGGGCCCGGCCCCGACCGGCCCCGACCGGGGCGGGGCGCGCCGGGGCTGGTGGCACCGGCGGGGGCCGGGCCCGACTCGGCCGGGACCGGGCCGGCGGTCAGGCCAGGAGCGCCGACTTCAGTGCGGTCGCCGGGTCCGCGACCTTCGCCGGGTCGACCAAGGCGCCCGACTCGATGAGGCGGCGCCCCTGGGCCAGGTCGCGCGGGCGGCCCACCGCGAGGAGCGCGACCAGCCGGCCTTCCCGCAGCCAGCACACCGACCAGGTGTCGGCCTCCGGGTCGCCGCGCCACAGCGGTGCGTCCGCGTCGGCGTGGTGGCCGGCGTACTGCACGAAGCGACCGAACTGCTCCGACCAGAAGTACGGGACCGGGTCGTAGACCTGCTCCCCCGAACCTCCGGCCAGGATGTCCGCCGCCACCACCCGCGGGCCCTGGAGGGCGTTGTCCCAGTGGTGCACCAGCAGCCGGGATCCGTAGCGGGCCGACGGGAAGGAGGCGCAGTCCCCCACGGCGTACACCCCGGGCACCGAGGTGCGCAGCCACTCGTCGGCGGTGACCGCTCCGTCCGGGCCGAGCTCCACGCCGGATCCGGCCAGCCATCCGGTGGCCGGCCGGGCGCCGATGCCCACCACCACCGCCTCGGCCGGCAGCTCCCGCCCGTCGGCCAGCAGGACCCGGCCCGGCTCCACGGAAGCCACCCGCGCGTCCGTCAGCAGCTCGGCGCCCGCCCGGGCGTACCAGCGGCCCATCGGCTCGGCGACCTCCGCCGGCAGCGCGCCCGCCAGCACCCGGCCGGCCGCCTCGACCACCGTCACCGCGCAGCCCGCCTCGCGGGCGGCGGTGGCGAACTCCGCGCCGATCCAGCCGGCCCCGACCACCACCACCGCCGAGCCGGCCGCCAGGACGGGCCGCAGCCGGGCCGCGTCGTCCAGGGTGCGCAGCAGGTGCACCCCGGGGACGCCCTCCGCGCCGGGCAGGGTCAGCGGGAGGGCGCCGGTGGCCAGCACGAGGTACTCGTACGGGACCGGTCCCGCCTCGGTGTCCACCTCCCGGTCGGCGGCCCGCAGTCCGGTGACCTCGACCCCCAGCCGGAGTTCGATGCCGAGCTCCTCGAAGTCCACGTCGAAGGCCGAGTCCTCGGCCTTGCCGAGGAGCACCGCCTTGGACAGCGGGGGCCGGTCGTAGGGCTGGTGGGGTTCGGCTCCCAGCAGGGTGACGGGGCCGGTCCAGCCCTGTTCCCGGAGGGCGACCGCGGTCTGGACCCCGGCCATCCCCGCGCCGACGATCACCACGCCGCGCCGAGTGTCTTGCTCCTGCTGCGTCTGCTGTTGCGTCTGCTCGCTCACGCGTCCCAGCCTAATCAACTGACGGTCCGTCAGGAATAGCGGGCGGGAACCTGCTGGGGACCGGGCGGCGGCCGGGCGGCGGCCGGCACCGGGGAGGCAGCCTTACCGGCCGTCGGCCTCGGCGTTACTCTGGCACCGAACCTATCGCGGGAGTCCGGGCGCACCGGGCTGAGAGGGAGGCTGGCCGGCCTCCGACCGTACGAACCTGATCCGGGTCATGCCGGCGAAGGGAGGGGCTGGACGCCCATGCATTCATATCGGAAGGGCCGGAGTCCCGGCCACGACGTCCTCGTCATCGGGGGCGGCATCATCGGCCTGGTCACCGCCTGGCGGGCGGCCCGGCGCGGGCTGCGCACCGCGCTGGCCGATCCGGCCCCCGGCGGCGGGGCCGCCCAGGTCGCGGCCGGCATGCTGGCCGCCGTCACCGAGCTGCACTACGGCGAGGAGACCCTGCTCGGGCTCAACCTCGCCTCCGCCGCCCGCTACCCCGAATTCGCCGCCGAGCTCGCCGAAGCCAGCGGCGGCATGGACATCGGCTACCGCGCCTGCGGCACCCTCGCCGTCGCCCTCGACGCCGACGACCGGCTGCACCTGCGCGAACTGCACGCCCTCCAGCGCCGCTGCGGCCTGGAGTCCGAGTGGCTGACCGGCCGCGAGTGCCGCCGCCTGGAACCGATGCTGGCCCCCGGCGTACGCGGCGGCCTGCGCGTGGACGGCGACCACCAGGTCGATCCCCGCCGCCTCGCCGCCGCCCTGCTGGCCGCCTGCGAACGGGCCGGGGTCGCCCTGCACCGCGCGGGGGCGGCGCGGCTGCTGACCACCGCCGACCGGGCCTGCGGCGCGGTCCTCGACGACGCCGACGGTACGGAGCTGCGCGCCGACCAGGTGGTGCTGGCGGCGGGCTCGCTCAGCGGCCGGCTGGACGGCGTACCGCCCGAGGCCGTGGCCCCCGTACGGCCCGTGAAGGGGCAGGTGCTGCGGCTCGCGGTGCCCCCGTCGTACGCGCCGTTCCTGTCGCGGACCGTACGGGCCGTCGTGCGCGGCAGCCACGTCTACCTGGTGCCGCGCGAGAACGGCGAGCTCGTCCTCGGCGCCACCAGCGAGGAACTCGGCTGGGACACCACCGTCACCGCGGGCGGGGTCTACGAACTCCTGCGCGACGCCCACGAGCTGGTGCCCGGGATCACCGAACTCCCCCTGGTGGAGACCCGGGCCGGGCTGCGGCCCGGATCACCGGACAACGCCCCCCTCCTCGGTCCTACCGAACTCCCGGGGCTGCACCTGGCCACCGGGCACTACCGCAACGGGGTCCTGCTGACCCCGCTGACCGGGGACGTGATGGCGGACCTGCTGACCACCGGCGAACTGCCGGAGATCGCCCGCCCCTTCACCCCGCGCCGCTTCGCCCTCACGTCCACGCCCTTGTCCACGTCCACGCCCACCCTCACGCGACAGGAGTCGTTCGCATGACCATCTCCGTCAACGGCGAGCCGCACGAGATCGCGGACGGGACCATGCTCGCCACGGTGGTCGCCACCCTCACCGAGGCCACCAAGGGGGTCGCGGCCGCCCTCAACGAGACCGTGGTGCCGCGCGGCCAGTGGCCCTACACCTGCGTGAGCGACGGCGACCGCGTCGAGGTCCTCACCGCGGTCCAGGGAGGCTGAGCAGCATGGCGGACGACCTCTTCACCCTGGGCGGCCGGACCTTCTCCTCGCGCCTGATCATGGGCACCGGCGGGGCGCCGAGCCTGGACATCCTGGAACGGGCGCTGGTCGCGTCCGGCACGGAACTCACCACCGTCGCGATGCGGCGCCTCGACCCGACGGTCCAGGGATCGGTCCTCTCCGTCCTGAACCGCCTGGGCATCGCGGTCCTCCCCAACACCGCGGGCTGCTTCACGGCGGGCGAGGCCGTGCTCACGGCCCGGCTGGCCCGGGAGGCCCTCGGCACGGGCTGGATCAAGCTGGAGGTCGTCGCGGACGAGCGGACCCTCCTGCCGGACGGGGTCGAGCTGCTCGACGCGGCGGAGATCCTGGTCGACGAGGGCTTCACGGTCCTCCCCTATACGAACGACGACCCGGTGCTGGCCCGGAAGCTGGAGGACGTGGGCTGCGCGGCGATCATGCCGCTCGGCTCCCCCATCGGCTCCGGCATGGGCATCCGCAACCCGCACAACTTCGAGCTGATCACCGAGCGGGCCGGGGTCCCGGTCATCCTGGACGCGGGGGCCGGAACGGCCTCGGACGTGGCCCTGGCCATGGAACTGGGCTGCGCGGCGGTCATGCTCGCCTCGGCGGTGACCCGGGCGCAGCTTCCCGTCCTGATGGCCGCGGCCATGCGGGACGCGGTGTCGGCGGGCCGCCTGGCCCACCGCGCGGGCCGCATCCCCCAACGCCGCTTCGCGGAAGCCTCCTCCCCGGTGGAGGGCCGCGCCGCCCTCGACCCGGAACGCCCGGCGTTCTGAGCCGCGACCGCTGCGCGGGGCAATGTCCCCTACCCGCCCTTCCACCGTTCCCCGGGGGCTCCGCCCCGGACCCCCGAGCCTCAAACGCCGGCGAAAATCCGGCCCCTCCGGCGTTTGAGGAGCGGGGGTCCGGGGGCAGCGCCCCCGGCAACGGCGCCGCACGTCACAGGTGAGCTGCAACCGCCCGGGCCCGGGGCGGGGCCCCACCCGGCCCTCGTAGAATCGCCGGGTGGACACGACCCTGGATGACCCCCTCGTCGGGCAGACGCTCGACGGCCGCTACCGCGTGGACGCCCGCATCGCGGCCGGCGGCATGGCCACGGTCTACCGGGCCGTCGACACCCGCCTGGACCGCGTCCTCGCCCTGAAGGTGATGCACCCGGCCCTCGCTGCCGACCCCGGCTTCGTCGACCGGTTCATCCGTGAGGCGAAGTCCGTGGCCCGCCTGGCGCACCCCAACGTCGTGGCCGTCTTCGACCAGGGCACGCACGGCCCGTACACGTACCTCGCCATGGAGTACGTCTCCGGCTGCACCCTGCGCGACGTGCTCCGCGAGCGCGGCGCGCTCCAGCCCCGCGCGGCCCTCGACATCCTCGAACCGGTGCTCGCCGCCCTCGGCGCCGCGCACCGCGCCGGCTTCGTGCACCGGGACATGAAGCCCGAGAACGTACTGATCGGCGACGACGGCCGGGTCAAGGTGGCCGACTTCGGGCTGGTCCGGTCCGTGGACTCCGTGACCAATACGACCGGATCCGTCCTCGGCACCATCTCCTACCTCGCCCCCGAGCAGATCGAGAACGGCGTCACCGACACCCGCGTGGACGTCTACGCCTGCGGCGTCGTCTTCTACGAGATGCTCGCCGGCTCCAAGCCGCACACCGGCGCCAACCCCGCCCAGGTGCTCTACCAGCACCTCAACGAGGACGTCCCGCCCCCGTCGGCCGCCGTCCCCGGGCTGCCCGCCGCGCTGGACGAGCTCGTCGCCCAGGCCACGGCGCGCAACCCCGATCTGCGCCCCTACGACGCCGCCGCCCTCCTCGGGCTGGCCATGGACGCCCGCGCCCAGCTCGGCGACGCCGAGCTGGATGCCGTACCGCCGCAGGCCCGGGCCGCGGAGCGGACCGCCGCCGAGGACCGCACCAGCGTGATCCCCCGCCGGGTGACCTCGCAGGCCGTGCACGCCTCGCAGGCCGTACACGCGTCGCAGGCCGTACACGCGTCGCACGCCGAGCCCGTGTCCCACACTTCCCGGCTCGCGGCCCCGCCCCTGCCCCCGGCGTCGACCGCTTCCCGGATCCGCCGTCCGGGCGTGCTGCTCGCCTTGCTCGGCGTCCTGCTCTGCCTCGGCCTCGGCACGGGGGTCTGGTACATCAGCTCCGGACAGTTCACGAAGGTCCCCAACCTGCTCGGGAAGACCGAGGCGGAGGCCAAGTCCCAGCTGTCGGCGGCCGGGCTCGGGGTGAAGCGGGTCGACCGGAAGTTCAGTGCGGCCTTCGACAAGGGGACCGTGATGACCACGGACCCCGCCGGCGGCAAGCGCATCCGCGGCAACGGCGCGGTGGCGCTCACCATCTCGCGCGGTCCCGAGGTCGTCATGGTTCCCGACCTCAAGGGCAAGCCGCTGGAGGCCGCGAAGGCCGAGCTGAAGTCGGCCGGCCTGACGCCGGGCACCGTCACCCAGGCCTTCAGCCAGGACATCGCTCAGGGCTCGGTGATCAGCACGGACCCGACGGGCGGCCAGAAGCGGGCCCTCGACACCCTGGTCGCCATGGTCGTCAGCAAGGGCCGCCCGGTGCCGGTCCCCCGCGTCACGGGCATCTCCCTGGACCAGGCCCGTTCCACCCTGGAGGGCCTCGGCCTGAAGGTGGAGACGGCTCCGGAGGAGGTCAACTCCCCCTCCCCCGCCGGTACGGTCGCCAACCAGTCGATCGGCGCCGGCACCCAGGCCGCCGCGGGCGACACCGTCACCCTCACCGTGTCCAAGGGCCCCCGCCAGATCCCGGTCCCGGACGTCACCGGCCAGGAGGCCGACGCGGCCCGCGCGACCCTGGAGGGGCTGGGCTTCAAGGTCAAGGTCGACAAGCCCTTCCTCTCCTTCAGCAACACCATCGACTCCCAGTCGGTCCCCGCGGGCCAGAACGCCGCCGAGGGCAGCACGATCACCATCAGGACCAAGGGGCTGTAACAGCACGCCATGAACAACAATTCAACGGGCCGCAATCCAGTCGGCGGGCACGTGCCCGTCGCGGGCGGGCTCGCCTCGGTCGGGCTGTCGTACGCCCGCGAGATGGGTGCCGAGGCCGTCCAGGTCTTCGTCGCCAATCCGCGCGGCTGGGCCACCCCGGTCGGCAATCCGGCGCAGGACGAGCTGTTCCGCGAGGCCTGCGCGACGGAAGGGATCCCGGCGTACGTCCACGCGCCGTACCTGATCAACTTCGGCTCGCACACCGAGGCCACCGTCGAGAAGTCCGTGGAATCGCTGCGGCACTCGCTGCGCCGGGCCCGGGCGATCGGCGCGCTCGGGGTGGTCGTGCACACCGGCTCGGCGACCGGCGGGCGGCCTCGCGAGGCGGCGTACGCGCAGATCAGGGAGCACATGCTGCCGCTGCTGGACGAGCTGACCCATGACGACGACCCCTTCCTGCTGCTGGAGTCCACGGCCGGGCAGGGTTCCTCGCTGTGCTCGACCGCCGAGGAGTTCGGCCCGTACTTCGACGCCCTGGACCGCCATCCGATGCTCGGGATCTGCCTCGACACCTGCCACATCTTCGCGGCCGGGCACGATCTGGCGGAGCCGGGCGGGACGAAGCAGACCCTGGACCTGCTGGTGGACACGGTGGGCGAGGGCCGGCTGAAGCTGGTGCACGCCAACGACTCCAAGGAGGGCGTCGGCGCCCACAAGGACCGGCACGAGAACATCGGGCAGGGCCACATCGGCCGGGACGCCTTCGCGGAACTGTTCACGCATCCGGCGATGGAGGGCGTGCCCCTGATCACCGAGACGCCGGGTGGCAAGGAAGGGCACGCGACGGACGTGGCGCTGCTGAAGGAGCTGCGCGAGCTCGGCTGACCCGTTGAGGAATACCCCAGGGGGGTATACGGTTCTGTCATATCGACCGACAGAGCCGCTATCCGGCGTTCCTCGCCAGGGGGTTGTCATGGAACACGCGCACGAGCAGCACGCGGGGCACGAACACCACGAGCACGGTCACAACCACGGCCACAGCGCCGGCGGCGGAAAGGTCACCTGGGCCGCCGCGGCGCGGGCCACGCTCCACTGCCTCACCGGGTGCGCCATCGGCGAGGTGCTCGGCATGGTCATCGGCACCGCGCTCGGCTGGGGGAACGCCCCGACGATGATCCTGGCGATCACCCTCGCGTTCTTCTTCGGCTACGCGCTCACCCTGCGCGGGATCCGCTCCGCCGGCCTGGACTTCCGTACGGCCGTCCGGGTGGCGTTGGCGGCGGACACCCTTTCGATCGCCGTCATGGAAGTGATCGACAACGGGGTGATCCTGCTCTGGCCCGGAGCCATGGACGCGATGCTGTCGGACGCGCTGTTCTGGACGGCGCTCGCCATCGCCTTCGCGGTGGCCTTCGTCGTCACGACGCCGGTCAACAAGTGGATGATCGGCCGCGGCAAGGGTCACGCCGTGGTCCACCGGTACCACCACTGACCCACCGAACCGATGAGCTACAGCGCTACGGCGCTACAGCTCGGGGCCGTCCCCCGGCTCCTCCTGGTACGAGTAGCGCTGCTCCCGCCAGGGGTCGCCGATGTTGTGGTAGCCGCGCTCCTCCCAGAAGCCGCGGCGGTCGGCGGTCATGTACTCGATGCCGCGGACCCACTTGGGGCCCTTCCACGCGTAGAGGTGCGGCACGACCAGCCGGAGCGGGAAACCGTGCTCCGCGGTGAGCAGTTCACCGCCCTGATGGGTGGCGAAGACGGTCCGCTCGGAGGCGAAGTCCGCGAGGCGCATGTTGGAGCTGAAGCCGTACTCGGCCCACACCATCACGTGCGTGACCTGCGGGGACGGCGGAGCGAGGGCGAGGACCGTGCGGGCGAGCACGCCGCCCCATTCGGCACCGGTCATGCTGAACTTCGTCACGCAGTGCAGGTCCGCCTCGACGGAGTCGAACGGCAGGGCCGCGAACTCCTCGTGGTTCCAGCAGCGCTTCTCACCGTCGGCCGTAGCGCCGAAGACGCGGAACTCCCAGCGCTCGGGCTTGAACTTGGGTACCGGTCCGTAGTGGGTGACCGGCCAGCCTCGCTGCAACCGCTGCCCCGGGGGAAGCTCCAGTTGCTCTGATCCCGGAGATTCCCGGCTTTCCGGCTGACCCATGTCTCCATGGTGACAGACTTGGCGGGGTGGTCATGACCAGCTTCGCCCGGATTCGGGCAAGTCACGGCAACTCCCACTAAGGAGGCACTTACTGGACGGCCTCCGGCGGCGGTGCAAGGATGCGCGCACCTGCCCCGTCACATTGCTGTGACATTGCTTTGGAAGGAGCCTCTGCGATGCAGGGCGACCCCGAGGTCCTTGAATTCCTTAACGAGCAGCTGACCGGCGAGCTCACGGCGATCAACCAGTACTGGCTCCACTACCGGATCCAGGACAACAAGGGTTGGACCAAGCTCGCCAAGTACACCCGCGAAGAGTCCATCGATGAGATGAAGCACGCGGACAAGATCACCGAGCGCATCCTCATGCTCGACGGTCTGCCGAACTACCAGCGCCTCTTCCACGTCCGCGTGGGCCAGACGCTGACGGAGATGTTCCAGGCCGACCGGCAGGTCGAGGTCGAGGCGATCGACCGCCTCAAGCGCGGTATCGAGGTCATGCGCGGCAAGGGCGACGTCACCTCGGCGCGGCTCTTCGAGGAGATCCTGGAGGACGAGGAGCACCACATCGACTACCTCGACACCCAGCTGGAGCTCATCGAGTCCATCGGCGAGGCGCTCTACATCGCGCAGCTCATCGAGCAGCCGAGCTAGTCCCAGTCCCTGCGGGGCGTCCTACGCTGCTTCGGCGAGCTCCGCGCCCGCGGGTACCAGCGGGTCCGCGGCGAGCACGGCGGCGGCGTCGCCCTTCTCCAGCAGTTCACGGCGCGGGCAGGCCCCGCGGCCGAGGAGGCCCTGGATGGTCCGCACGCACGACCCGCAGTCGGTGCCGGCCTTGGTGGCCGAGGCGATCTGGCGGGGGGTGCAGGCCCCGGCGGCCGCGTGGTCCTTGACCTGCTTGTCGGTGATCCCGAAACAAGAGCAGACGTACACGCGGTTCACCTCCCTGGCAGGAATGGTTCGGCGGGCCATCCCCTATTCGGTGAGGCTTACCTAACCATACCCAAACTTAGGGTTCCCTAAAAGAGCCGGGAACGACGATGGGGCGCGGATCACATTGGATCCGCGCCCCATCGTCACGAGGTGGTTACTGGTCGCGGTACATCTCGGCGACCAGGAACGCCAGGTCCAGGGACTGGCTGCGGTTCAGGCGCGGGTCGCAGGCCGTCTCGTAGCGCTGGTGCAGGTCGTCGACGAAGATCTCGTCGCCGCCGCCCACGCACTCGGTGACGTCGTCACCGGTGAGCTCGACGTGGATGCCGCCCGGGTGCGTACCGAGGCCCTTGTGGACCTCGAAGAAGCCCTTGACCTCGTCGAGCACGTCGTCGAAGCGGCGCGTCTTGTGGCCGGAGGCCGCCTCGAAGGTGTTGCCGTGCATCGGGTCGGTGACCCAGGCGACGGTCGCACCGGAAGCGGTGACCTTCTCGACGAGCTCGGGGAGCTTGTCGCGGACCTTGTCGGCGCCCATGCGGACGACGAAGGTCAGCCGGCCCGGCTCGCGGTCGGGGTCGAGGCGGTCGATGTAGGTGAGCGCCTCGTCCACCGTGGTGGTGGGGCCGAGCTTGATGCCGATCGGGTTGGCGATCTGCGAGCAGAACTCGATGTGCGCGTGGTCGAGCTGGCGGGTGCGCTCACCGATCCAGACCATGTGGCCCGAGGTGTCGTACAGCCGGCCGGTGCGGGAGTCCGTACGGGTGAGGGCTCCCTCGTAGTCGAGGAGCAGCGCCTCGTGGGAGGCGTAGAACTCGACGGCCTTGAACTCGGCCGGGTCGGTGCCGCAGGCCTTCATGAAGTTCAGCGCGTTGTCGATCTCCCGCGCGAGCTGCTCGTAGCGCTGCCCGGACGGGGAGTTCTTCACGAAGTCCTGGTTCCAGGCGTGCACCTGGCGCAGGTCGGCGTAACCGCCGGTGGTGAAGGCGCGCACCAGGTTCAGCGTGGAGGCCGACGCGTGGTACATGCGCTTGAGGCGCTCGGGGTCCGGGACACGGGACTCCTCGGTGAAGGCGAAGCCGTTCACGGAGTCGCCGCGGTACGTCGGCAGGGTGATGCCGTCGCGGGTCTCGGTGTCCTTGGAGCGGGGCTTGGAGTACTGGCCCGCGATGCGGCCGACCTTGACGACCGGCACGGAGGCCGCGTACGTCAGGACGGCACTCATCTGGAGCAGCGTCTTCAGCTTGGCGCGGATGTGGTCGGCGGAGACGGCATCGAAGGCCTCGGCGCAGTCGCCACCCTGCAGCAGGAACGCCTCGCCCTTGGCGACGGCTCCCAGGCGGGCGCGCAGCTGGTCGCATTCGCCCGCGAAAACGAGGGGGGGATACGACTCGAGGTCCGCGACGACAGCGCGCAGGGCCTCGGCATCGGGGTACGAAGGCTGCTGCGCCGCGGGAAGGTCTCGCCAGGTCGCCTTGGAGGCGGGGGCTTGGGTTTCTGCGTTCACGGTCACCCCACACACATTACGTCGTCACACCGCGCGTCCCGATCGTCGACCACTACGTGAGACGGATGTCTCTCCCTGTGTTACTGACCCGTTTACCAGCCCTCGCCGGACCGGTGGGCTAGGGTTCAGGGCATGTACGCGCACTCGAACCAGAACTGGTGGTGGCCCGCTCCCGGCGGCCCACTTCTCGCGCGTACCTGAACACGAGCGAACCGAAGGCCGCCCCGAGGGGCGGCCTTCCGTGTTTCATCGGGAACACCGGGCCGTCCCACCCTCCGAAACCGGATAGGACGCCCACTCCATGCACGCGCACTCGCACTCGCACACGCTCCTGAGCCGCCTGCTCGACGACACCTGCCCGCCCTTCGCGCTGCTGCGCCGCCGCACGCCCGGCCGCGACCACGACATCGTCGAGGTGCTGATCGGCCCGGTCCACGAGGCCGCGCTCCTGGCGGACCTGCCCGTCGGCGAGCGGCCCGCCCTCGCCCTCGTCCCCTTCCGGCAGATGCGGGAGCGCGGGTTCGACGTGCGCGACGACGGCACGCCGCTGAGCGTGCTGGTCGCCGAGGAGACGTACGAGATCCCGCTCGCCGAGGCGCTGGCCGCGCTGCCGGCCCACGAGGTGCGCGTCGAGGACGGCGGCTTCGACGTCCCCGACGAGGAGTACGCGGACACCGTCCGGCGGGTCATCCAGGACGAGATCGGCCGGGGCGAGGGCGCGAACTTCGTCATCCGGCGCACCTACCAGGGCCGGATCGAGGGCTTCGGCCGCTCCGACGCCCTGGCCCTGTTCCGGCGGCTGCTGGAGGGCGAGCGGGGCGCGTACTGGACGTACGTGGTCCACACCGGGGACCGCACCCTCGTCGGGGCCAGCCCCGAGGTGCACGTGCGGATGTCCGGGGGCACGGTCGTGATGAACCCGATCAGCGGTACGTACCGCCATCCGGCCGGGGGGCCGACCGCCGACTCCCTCCTCGCCTTCCTCGGCGACCGCAAGGAGACCGAGGAGCTGTCCATGGTGGTGGACGAGGAGCTCAAGATGATGTGCACGGTCGGGGACATGGGCGGGGTCGTCGTCGGTCCCCGGCTCAAGGAGATGGCGCACCTGGCGCACACCGAGTACGAGCTGCGCGGCCGCTCCTCGCTGGACGTCCGCGAGGTCCTGAAGGAGACGATGTTCGCGGCGACGGTGACCGGATCGCCGGTGCAGAACGCCTGCCGGGTCATCGAGCGGTACGAGACGGGCGGCCGCGTCTACTACGCGGGCGCGCTGGCCCTGCTGGGCCTCGACGCCTCGGGCGCCCAGACCCTCGATTCACCCATCCTCATCCGCACGGCGGACATCGCGCCGGACGGCGCACTGCGGGTGCCCGTCGGGGCCACCCTCGTACGGCACTCCGACCCGGCGGGCGAGGTGGCGGAGACGCACGCGAAGGCGGCCGGGGTGCTGGCGGCGCTGGGCGTGCGCCCGGCGGCGGTCCGGCCCTCCTTCGGCGGGCCGCGGCTGGCCGACGACCCCCGGGTGCAGGCGGCCCTGGCGGCGCGCCGCGAGGACCTGGCGCCGTTCTGGCTGCGGATGCAGGAGCGGCCGGCGCAGGTGACGGGCCACGCGCTGGTGGTGGACGGGGAGGACACCTTCACCTCGATGCTCGGACACGTGCTGCGGGTGGCCGGGCTGGAGGTGACGGTACGCCGCTACGACGACCCGGGGCTGCGGGCGGCCGCCCTGGCCTGGGACGGGCCGATCGTGCTCGGCCCCGGCCCGGGCGACCCGGCGGACTTCGGCGATCCGAAGATCCGGACGATGCGCGAGCTGACGGCGGAGCTCATGGCCTCGCACCGCGGCGGGCTGCTCGGGGTCTGCCTCAGCCACCAGCTGCTCGCCGCCGAGCTGGGGCTCCCGCTGGTCCGCAAGGCGGAGCCGGCGCAGGGGGCGCAGACGCGGATCCCGCTGTTCGGGGCCGAGGAGGTCGTCGGCTTCTACAACACCTACGCGGCGCACTGCTCCGCGGAGCGGGAGCGGTCCCTGGCCCTGCGCGGCATCGAGGTCTCCCGGGACCCCGCCACCGGCGAGGTCCACGCGCTGCGCTCCGCGGCGGGAGGCTTCGCGGGCGTGCAGTTCCACCCGGAGTCGGTCCTGACCCTCCGCGGGGCGGACCTGGTCCGCGATCTGATCGCCGGGGTCCGCACCCCGGCCGAGGCCTAGCCGGCCGCCTTCCGCTCCGCCCCGGCGGAGCGGAAGGAGCGGACCGTGCTCCAGATGAGGACGGGGCCCAGCAGGAGCAGCGCGTAGAACGCCGCCTCCCCCTCGCCCAGCGCGAAGGCGACGGTGGGCGGGATCGACAGCACGTGGTCGGCGAAGGTCAGCCACGGGTCGGTCCGGGCGCCGGGTTCGGCCCGCAGGGCGCGCGGCAGTGCCCGGACGGCGGAGAGGAACAGGAAGGCCGCGAGGGCCAGCAGGATCCAGAAGAAGACGGGAGGTATGGACACGCGGCCGAATCTAGCGGTACGAGGGGCGCGTCAAGATGGCGAGAGGGTGTTCTCCGAGCGGCGGCCCGCCAAGTAGTCCGCGACGTTGGCGACGGTGGTGTCGATGATCTGGCCCACCGCGTCGTGGGTGTAGTACGCCTGGTGGGAGGTGACGACCACGTTCGGGAAGGTGATCAGCCGGGCCAGGGTGTCGTCCTCGACGACCACCAGGGACTTGTCCAGGAAGAAGAGCCCGGCCTCCGCCTCGTACACGTCGAGGCCCACCCCCGCGAACCGCCCGGACCGCAGCTCCGTGACCAGCGCGTCCGTGTTCACCAGGCCGCCGCGGCTGGAGTTCACCAGGATCGCGTCGTCCTTCATCATCTTCAGCGCCTCGGCCCCGATGATGTGGTGCGTGGACTCCAGCAGCGGAACGTGCAGGCTGATCAGGTCCGAGGAGGCGAACAGCTCGTCCTTGTCCACGTACTTCATGCCCAGCTCCACGCACGCCGGGTTCTGCGCCACGTCCCAGCCCAGCAGGTTCATGCCGAACCCGTGCGCGATCCGGGTGAAGGCCTCGCCGATCTTGCCGGTGCCCAGCACGCCGACCGTGCGGCCGCGCATGTCGCGGCCCATCAGGCCGTTCAGCCGGAAGTCGAAGTCCCGCGTCCGGTTCGAGGCGCGGACGATCCGCCGGTTGACCGCCATGGCCAGGGTCCAGGCGAATTCGGCCACCGAGTACGGGGAGTAGTACGACACCCGGCTGACCGTCAGGCCGAGCTGCCGCGCGACGTCCAGGTCGATGTTGTTGAAGCCGGTGGAGCGCTGGGCGATCATCTTCGTCCCGCCCGCCGCCAGGGTCCGCAGCACCCGGCCGCTCAGGTCGGCGTTGACGCTCGACGACACGATCTCGTACCCGGCCGCGATGGGGGCGGTGTCCTCGCTCAGGAAGACGTCCAGGCAGCGCACCTCGTGCTGTCCCGCGAAGGCCTTCTCCAAGAGCGGCTTCTCGTCCGCCGTCACCCCGAATGCCAGGATTTCCACGTTCGCTCCCGTACTGCGCGAAGAATCGGACCATGGGTCGTTTGTCACCTTACGACCCATGGTCCCGACCCGCCCTGCGGCCCAGCCGGGAAGCCGGCCGCTCAGCCGAAGAACACCCCGGCCTCCTTGTACAGCGCCGGGTCCACCGTCTTCAGCTTCGCCGTCGCCTCGGCGATCGGCACCCGCACGATGTCCGTCCCCTTCAGCGCGACCATCTTCCCGAAGTCCCCGTCGCGCACCGCGTCGATCGCGTGCAGCCCGAAGCGGGTGGCCAGCCACCGGTCGAACGCGCTCGGGGTGCCGCCCCGCTGGATGTGCCCGAGCACGGTCGTACGGGCCTCCTTGCCGGTCCGCGCCTCGATCTCCTTGGCCAGCCATTCGCCCACGCCCGACAGTCGCACGTGTCCGAAGGAGTCCTTCGTCGCGTCCTTCAGCACCATGTCGCCGTCCTTGGGCATCGCGCCCTCGGCCACGCACACGATCGGCGCGTAGCTCGCCTTGAACCGGGAGTTCACCCAGGCGCAGACCTGGTCCACGTCGAAGCGCTGCTCCGGGATGAGGATGACGTTGGCGCCGCCCGCGAGCCCCGAGTGCAGGGCGATCCAGCCGGCGTGCCGGCCCATCACCTCGACGACCAGTACCCGCATGTGCGATTCGGCGGTGGTGTGCAGCCGGTCGATCGCCTCGGTGGCGATGCCGACGGCGGTGTCGAAGCCGAAGGTGTAGTCGGTGGCCGACAGGTCGTTGTCGATGGTCTTCGGGACCCCGACGCACGGGATGCCGTACTCCTCGTAGAGCTTCGCGGCCACGCCCAAGGTGTCCTCGCCGCCGATCGCGACGAGGGCGTCGACCTCGTACTTGGCGAGGTTCTCCTTGATCTGGCGGACGCCGTCGTCCTGCTTGAACGGGTTGGTGCGCGAGGAGCCGAGGATGGTCCCGCCGCGCGGCAGGATCCCGCGGACGGCGGGGATGTCGAGCGGGACGGTGCGGCCTTCGACCGCGCCGCGCCAGCCGTCCTTGAACCCGATGAACTCGTAGGCGTACTCCTGCACGCCCTTGCGCACGACACTGCGGATCACCGCGTTGAGCCCGGGGCAGTCGCCGCCGCCCGTCAGCACTCCGACCTTCATGGCCTTCATGGAATTTTCCCTTCGCCACAGGGCCCGCTGAGGCCGCGGGGCCCGCATGACGGTCACGCTAGTGGTGACTCAGGTCACAGCAAGATGCCGGGAAGGGTCAATTCCGGGGGAATTGCGGGGCGTTGCGTACGCCCGTTCACTCGTACGAGCGGCTGCCTCGCCCCCCGCCCGCCTTACGCGTCGTCGAGGCCGCGCTCTATCGCGTACCGGACGAGCTCCACCCGGTTGTGCAACTGGAGCTTGCCCAGGGTGTTCTGCACGTGGTTCTGCACGGTTCGGTGGGAGATGACCAGGCGTTCCGCGATCTGCTTGTACGAGAGCCCCTTGGCCACCAGCCGCAGCACCTCGGTCTCCCGGTCGGTGAGCTGCGGGGCCTTCGGCTCGTCGGAGGCGGCCGGCGCCGGGTCGGTGGCGAGGCGGCGGTACTCGCCGAGGACCAGGCCGGCCAGGCCCGGGGTGAAGACGGGGTCGCCGGCCGCCGTGCGGCGCACGGCGTCGATGAGCTCCTGGGCGCCCGCGGACTTCAGCAGGTAGCCGGTCGCGCCGGACTTCACCGCTTCCAGGACGTCGGCGTGCTCGCCGCTCGCGGAGAGCACGAGGACCCGCAGGGCCGGGTTGGCGCCGACCAGCTCCTTGCAGACCTGGACCCCGGGCATGCCGGGCAGGTTGAGGTCGAGGACCAGGACGTGCGGGGCCGCCGCGCGGGCCCGGCGTACGGCCTCGGGGCCGTCGCCGGCGGTGGCCACCAGGTCGAAGCCGGCGGCGGACAGGTCGCGGGCCACCGCGTCCCGCCACATCGGATGGTCGTCCACGACCATGACCTTGATGCCGGCCAGGCCGCTCTGGCCGGCCAGAGCGTTCTGCCCGCTCGACTCGCTCGACTCGTTCACTGGGTGCTCCCCCTCGGTACTTTCAGTTCCACTTCGGTGCCCTGCCCGGGGACGGACACCAGCTCGGCGCTGCCGCCGAGGTCACGGAGCCGGCCCCGGATGGATAGGGCCACTCCCATCCGGCCCTCGCCCTCGGCCTGGTCCAGTCGGCCCGCCGGGATGCCCGGGCCGTCGTCCCGGACGGTCACGATCACCTCGTCGCCCCAGTCCTCGACCAGGATCCAGGCGCTGGCCCCCTCGCCCGCGTGCTTGCGCACGTTGTCGAGGGCGGCCCCGACCGCCGCGGCCAGCTCCCGTGCCGCGGGCACGGGCAACGGCACCGGGGTGCCCGGTTCGGCGAAGCTCACCCGCGAGCCGGCATGCGGGGCGAGGAGGGTCCGCAGATCCAGCTCGCCCTCGTCGGCGCCGGGTTCCTCCACCTCGAAGGCGGCCACGATCGCGCCGAGCGCCTCGTCGCGGGAGATCCGGGAGGGGCGGGCCAGTCCGCTGGAGACCAGGGTGCGCAGCGCGACCTCCTGCTCCCCCGCCATCCGGCCCAGCTCGGCCGCCTCACCGCCCAGTTCGGTGCCGCGCCGCTGGACCATCGCGAGGACCTGGAGGACCCCGTCGTGGATGTCGCGGGCGAGGCGTTCGCGTTCGCGGGTGGCGGCCTCGATCTCCAGGGCGCGGGCCAGGGTGGCTTCACTGGCCCGGGCCACCTCGACGACGTAGCCGATGGCGATGGAGGCCACCCAGACCAGGAGCACGTTGTGCAGGGTGTCCCGGGTGGGCTCGCCGCGCTGCACGAGGTTGGCGGCGGCGACGAAGCTGGAGGCGAAACAGGCCCAGCGCCAGCCGCCCTTGATGGCGAAGGCGAGGACGGAGCCCGCGGTCCATATCGAGGGGAGGGTGGGGCCGCCGTCCACGATCCGCGCGTGGGTGTCCGCGAGCGGGGTGAGCAGGATCCCGATGCAGGCGACGGTGAGGTCGGCGCCCAGGAACCGCTTGGTGCAGCTGGCGGCGTTCGCCACCTTGGGGAGGGTGACCAGGGTCCAGCCCGCGAGGAAGGCGAGGTAGGAGGCCGCGATCCAGGGGCGGTCGAACTGCTTGTAGGCCGAGGCGAACAGCAGCGCCGCGTAGACCATGGTGAGCAGCCGGTAGGCCGTCAGGGCACGCCACAGCGGCTGCTCGACCGACATGCGTACGACGCGCTCGCGCTTCGCCATCTCCCCCACCCCGTACGGGCGGTCCCGCCCGTGTGCTGCTACTTGTCGCCGTCCGCGGCGGCCGGGTCGGCCTTGTCCGCGCTCTCCGCCTTCTCCGCGCTCTCCGCCTTGTCCGCCTTCTCGCTCCTGGCGGCCGCCTTCTCCGCATCGGCGATCTGACGCTTGGCTGCCGTCGCGTAGATGTCGACGTACTCCTGGCCGGAGAGCTTCATGATCTCGTACATGACCTCGTCGGTCACCGAGCGGAGGATGAAGCGGTCCCCGTCCATGCCGTGGTAGCGGCTGAAGTCCAGCGGCTTGCCGATCCGGATGCCCGGGCGCATCAGCTTGGGCACCACCTTGCCGGGCGGCTGGATCTTCTCCGTGTCGATCATCGCGACGGGGATCACGGGCGCGCCGGTGGCCAGCGCCACCCGGGCCAGACCACCGGGCTTGCCGCGGTAGAGCCGGCCGTCGGGTGAACGCGTCCCCTCGGGGTAAATACCGAACAGCTCTCCGCGCTCGATGACGTCGATGCCGCTCTTGATGGCGGCCTCGCCGGCCCCGCGCGCACCCGAACGGTCCACCGGGAGCTGGCCGACGCCCTTGAAGAAGGCGGCCGTCAGCTTGCCCTTGACGCCCGGGGAGGTGAAGTACTCCGCCTTCGCGATGAAGGTCACCTTGCGGTCCAGCACGGCCGGGAGGAAGAAGGAGTCCGAGAAGGACAGGTGGTTGCTCGCGAGGATCGCCGGCCCCTCTGCGGGAATGTTCTCGAGGCCCTCCACCCACGGCCTGAAGGCGAGCTTCAGGGAACCGCCGATCGAGAACTTCATTGCGCCGTAGATCAACTCGAAAGCCTTCCTGTGTCTGTCGAACAGACCTTATCCCCTGGTCGTCCCCGGAGCCGTCCGACGACCCTGGTCGGTGCCACCCCCGTCGCGTACGGTGAAGTCACACAGCGCTACGCACCCCACGCCCCCCTCTAAGGAGACCCTGGTGCCCGTCCTCCCTGGAGCCGAGCCGTTCCGCCACGAGGGCGGAAAGGTCGGCGTCCTCCTCTGCCACGGCTTCACCGGTTCCCCCCAGTCGATGCGGCCCTGGGCCGACCATCTGGCCGCGCAGGGACTGACGGTGTCGCTGCCCCTGCTGCCCGGGCACGGCACGCGCTGGCAGGACATGCAGCTCACCGGCTGGCAGGACTGGTACGCCGAGGTGGACCGCGCGCTGCGGGAGCTGCTCGACAGCTGCGACCGGGTGTTCGTCTTCGGGCTGTCGATGGGCGGCGCGCTGACGCTGCGGCTGGCGGCGAAGCACGGAGACGCCATCAGCGGCATCGTCCTCGTCAACCCGGTCAACAAGATCCACGACCCGCTGGCCGTGGCACTGCCGGTGGTCAAGCACTTCGTCCGGTCGACTCCGGGCATCGCGAGCGACATCGCCAAGCCGGGCGCGGAAGAGGTCGGCTACGACCGGGTCCCGACCCGGGCCGCGCACTCGCTGCGGAAGTTCCTGCTGATGCTGGACACCGAACTGCCGCAGGTGACGCAGCCGCTGCTACTGCTGCACAGCCCGCAGGACCACGTGGTGCGGCCGGCGGACTCGACGCGGATCCTGGCGCGGGTGTCCTCCACGGACGTCACCGAGACGCTGCTGGAACAGAGTTACCACGTCGCGACGTTGGACCATGACGCGGAGCGGATCTTCGCGGACAGCCACGCGTTCGTCGGGCGGCTGTCGGAGAGCTTGGGCAGGGAGGGGGCGGCCAGCGGTGGCTGAGCACGAGGAGTCCTCCGGGGGTGTTCCCCCGCTGGACGAGGAAGCGGCGTGGGCGGCGATCGTGGCCGGCTACGGCCAGGAGCCCGCGGACCCGCCGGGCGCGAGACCGTTCCGGCCGATCGAGAATCTCCTCCTGCCGGAGGAGGACGTGAAACCGGCCGCTCCGGCCGCTCCGGCTCCCGCGGCCGACCCGGCCGGTCCGGCCTCCAATCCGGCCTCCCCGGAACCGCCGTCGGCGGCGGCTCTGGGCAGCTCGGTGGTGTTCGCCCCGGGCGTGGGCGGCGCGGGGCCGCGGGACCACTCCCTGGCCGAACCCGACGACTCCCCCGAGGCCGCGAAGGACGAGGGGCACTTCGTACCCCCGGAGCCGGAGCTGCCGGAGGCGGACGCGACGTCGAAGTTCGCCTGGCTCGCCGTGGTGGGCGGACCGGTCCTGCTGCTCCTGGCGGTGCTGCTCCAGTGGGAGATGACCTGGTGGCTGACGACGCTGGGCGTCGGCGGGTTCCTGGGCGGCTTCGCCACACTGGTCGCGCGGATGTCCACGGGCGAGGACGAGGACGACGACCCCGGCCGGGGCGCGGTGGTCTGATCTTTTACGCGCCGCTCGCACCACTCGGCCCTGGCGGGCCTCCCGGGCTTCGCGCCGCTGCGCCGGGGAGGCCGCCGAGCGGCGCGAGCGGCGCGTCAAGAGGAGAGTCGGAGGGTGGCCAGGACCGGGAGGTGGTCCGTGGCGCGGGCGAGGTCCGCGGGGGTGACTCCCGGCAGCCCCGCGGGGACACCGCACGCCAGGACCTCCACCCCCGCACTGGCGAAGACCGCGTCGATCCGCCGCGGCGGCGAAGACCGCACCCAGGTGTGCTCCCCACCCCACGGCGCCGCCACCCGGCAGTCCTGAAGGGCCCCCGCCAGCCGGCAGAAGGCGGGCCCCGAGGGGCCCTCGTTGATGTCCCCCGCGGCGATCGCGTACGGCACGTCCATCCCGGCGAGCCGGTCCAGGAGCAGCTCCGCCTGGGCGAGACGTTCCGGCCCGTCCAGCGACAGGTGCGCGCTGAGCACCCCGACCCGCACCCCGCCCAGCCGTACGACCGCCGTGGCGAAACCCCGCCGGTGGCGGCCCGGTGTCAGCGGCAGCAGTACGTCCTCGGTCCGCTCCACGAAGGCCCGCAGGGAACACAGCAGCAGCGGTCCCGCGGCCGTCGCGCCGCCCGACAGGACCACCAGGTCGCATTTCGCGGCCAGCCGCGCCGCGTGCTTGCGCCACCGGAAGAACCTCGGCGCCTCCTGGACGCACACCAGGTCGGGCGCGCACGCGCGGATCACCCGCGCCAGCGCGTCCTCGTCGTCGCGCAGCGAGCGGACGTTGTAGGAGAGCACCCGGATCACGGCGGAACCATCGGCTTCGGTACGGGAGTTCGGCAGCTCGGTGAGTTCCATACCGGCAACATAACGAGACTGCCCGCCGCACCCCAGGGGGCGCGGCGGGCAGTCCGCCGATACGGGAGGCCTCAGCCCTGGCGGGCCAGGTCCGCCGCGCCGACCAGACCGGCCTTGCCGCCCAGCTGCGCGGCGAGCACCTGCGCGTGCGGACGCCAGGCGCCGCCGATCAGCCAGCGCTTGAAGGACTTGCGGATCGGGTCGAGGACCAGGTCGCCCTCGTCGGAGACGCCGCCGCCGACGATGAACGCCGACGGGTCGAAGAGCGAGGCCAGGTCCGCGAGGCCGGCGCCCGCCCAACGGGCCAGTTCGCGGAAGGAGTCGATGGCCACCAGGTCGCCGGCCCGGGCCGCCTCGCTGATGTGCTTGCCCTCGATGCCGTCGGGGGTGCCGTCGCCGAGCGCGAGGAGCGCCTTCGCGTTCTCGGGGGTGGCGTTGGCGCGCTGCTTGGCGTAGCGGACGAGCGCGCGCCCGGAGGCGTACTGCTCCCAGCAGCCCTGGCTGCCGCAGCCGCACAGCAGGCCGTCCGGGACCACCCGGATGTGGCCGAACTCGGCGGCCACGCCGAAGCGTCCGCGCCGGAGCTTGTTGCCGATGATGATGCCGCCGCCCAGGCCCGTGCCGAGCGTGATGCAGATGACGTCCTCGTGGCCCTGGCCGGCGCCGAAGCGGTACTCGCCCCAGGCGGCGCAGTTGGCGTCGTTCTCGACGACCACGGGCAGGCCGATGCGCTGCTCGACCTTGTCCTTCAGCGGCTCGTGCCGCCAGTTGATGTTCGGCGCGAAGAGCACGGTCGCGCGCTTGTCGTCGACGTATCCGGCGGCGCCGATGCCGACCGCGTCGATGGTGTGGCTGGCGCTGACCTCGGATACGGCGGCGCAGATCGCGTCCGTGACTCCGTCCGGGGTCGGCGGCGTGGGCACCTTGTACGTCTCAAGGATGGTGCCGTCTTCGTCGACCACGCCGGCCGCGATCTTCGTGCCGCCGATGTCGACGCCGATGGTGAGTCCCATTAGTCCCTCGGTTTCCGGTCAAACCCCGCCGCTGTCAACCGTACCCGAGGGAGGCGGGGGTTCAGTCGAGATCGATCCGCTCGGTCGGACCGCCGTCGCCCTCGTCACGGGGGTCCTCGGCCTTCCCGGCTGCGTTTTCGACGGGCCCGCCGCCCCGCCCGGGGGCCGGTTCGTCGCGCGTCCAGCGGCGCTCGTGGCCCTCGACCGCGGAACGGTAGGCGGCGAGCAGCTCCGAGCCGGCCGCCGCGAGGTGGTCGAAGACCTCGGGGTTGCGTTCGACGACGGGTCTGGCGGCGCTCTTCGCCTGGTTGACGAACTGTCGTACGGCGCCCTGCGCGGCGACCCCGAACAGCGGGTTGTTCAGCGCGGAGACCTTGTCGGACACCTTGTCGGCGACGGCTTCGAAGAGCTTGAACAGCTCCTCGGCGGCGGTTCCGGTGCCGGCGCCCGCGGAGGCGCCCTGCTCGGACCTGCGGCGCTCCCGCTCGGCGGCGAGGTCCTCGGCGCAGGCCTCGGCCCAGGCGTCGTCCCCGGAGGAGGGATCGGTGGGGCGGTCGGTGGCCTCGCTCATGGCGGACTCTCCTGCGGCGGCGACTGGGCGTGCGGTGCGCACTCCCACTACCTCCGACGTTACCCGAACGGCGGTACGCCCCCCAGAGCCGCCCGCTACGCCTTCTCGCCGCCGCGGGGCCACAGGTCCGGGTCCGGGGTGAAGCGGATGCGGAGCTCGCCGTCGGCGAGGGCGGCCCCGGAGACGGTGCAGCGGCGCAGCGCGGCGGGCAGGGGAACGATCCTGCGGTACGGGCCCACCGTGAGCAGCAGCTCGTCCCCGCGCCGGACCAGGCCGAGCTCCCGCTTCTCGGCGCCGGGCAGCGGGACCCGCCACAGCAGCACCCCGTCCTCGGCGATCCGGTCCTCGACGGCCCAGGCGGGGCGGGGCGCGATCGCCGGGGCGGGGGCCGGGGCCAGCTCCGCCAGGTCCTCGGGGCCGTGCGGGTCCCGGCCCAGGTGGGGTACGGGGAGCACCGGGAGGCTCCCGTCGCCGGCCCACTGGGTGGCGTACTTCTCCTGCTGGGCGGCGAGTCCCGCGAGCCACGGGTCCGTGGATCCGGCGGGCAGCATCCGGTTGGCGACGAGCGCCGAGACGGGCAGCCGGTACAGGGCGAGCCCGAGCCTGCCCAGGCGCAGCGCGGCGTCGGCGGCGGGTCCCGGTTCGGCGACGAGCCGTACGGAGGTGGTGGGGGCCTCCAGGACGTCCTGGACGGCCGCCAGGTCCTCGTCCCAGCGGGCGGCGGCCTCGTACAGCCACTGCGCGGGCATCGGGACACCGGCGAGCTGGGCCAGTACGGGGCGCAGGGCACGGGCCGCCTGGCGCTCCGCGGGGAGCAGCCGGGCGAGGTAGCGGCGGAGCTGGGCGGGGAGCGCGAGGGTGGTGATCGCCTGGTGCAGCGGGGGCATGTCGACCACCAGGAGGTCGGTGCCGGGCTCGGCCGCGGCCCGCCGCAGGGCGCGGAGCAGGGCGAACTGCTCGGCGCCGGGCAGTTCGGTGATCTCGTCGGCGTGCAGGGGGCGGGCGCCGAGCATCCCCAGCACCGCGGAGCCGCGCTCCTGGAGCTCGACGAGCTCGCGCCGGAACTCTTCGCCGGAGTCGACGCGGGCCACGCTGAGCGTGCCGTGCGTCGTGACGGGCGGGTCGGTGGGGCCGGCGGTGAGCAGGAGCACCCGGTGGCCCTGGCGGGCGGCGGCGAGTGCGGTGGCCGCTGCGACGGTGCTCCGCCCGGCGCCGCCGGGGCCGGTGACGAGAAGGGTGTGCATGCTGCTCCTAGCTCCGCGTGTACCTGGCCCCTGCTCCCCGGCGGGGCGTCCGGCGACCCCCGCCAGCCTGCCACGCCCCCGGGGCCGCCCCCGGCTGCGGGTGTGCCGCTGCGCGGGGCAAGGCAGAAGTCCCCTACCCGCCCTTCCACCGTTCCCCGGGCGCTGCCCGGACCCGGAAAGACCCTGGGGCTCCGCCCCAGACCCCGGTCCTCAAACGCCGGACGGCTGAAATGGCGCTCCGCGCCATCCAGCCCTGACCGGCAAAATCCAGCCCCTCCGGCGTTTGAGGAGCGGGGGTCCGGGGCCCAGCCCCGGGGAACGGGCGAAGGGCGGGTAGGGGACCCAGCCCCGCAGGGCCGAACCACCCGCACCCGCCCACCGGCCCGCGCCGGGACGGCGGTGGCGGCAGCCCCGCCCGGCCACCGCCGGACGGAGTTCGGCGCAGCGGGGCGAAGCCCGGGAGGCCCGCAAGGGCCGAGCGGTGCGAGCTCCGTGTTAAGAAGGCTTGCCGGGGTGGCTCTCCACGCGCTTCTTCAGGCCCGCCAGCGCGCGGTCGATGATGACCTTCTCCGCCTTGCGCTTGATCATGCCGAGCATGGGGATCTTGACGTCCACGGTCAGCGAATACGTCACCTCGGTGCGCGCACCGCCCGCGACCGCCGCCAGCTGGTAGGACCCGTCGAGCTGCCTCAGCATCTGGGACTTGTCCAGCGTCCAGCTGACCGTGTTCTCGGCGGGCCAGGTGTACGCCAGCGTGTGGTCGTCCTTGATCGCGCCCGCGTCGAGCAGCAGGCGGACGAGGGAGGCCCGGCCGGCGTCGTCCTTGGCCAGCACCTCGGCCTCCTTCACCTCACCGGTCCACTCCGGGTAGCGGGCGAAGTCGGCGATCACGGCCATGACGTCGGCAGGGGGCGCCTCGATCATGATGCTCGAGCTGGTGTGTTCCGCCATCGCGGTCGCTCCTCCGGGGGGAGTTCGAGGAAGTGTGCGGACGGCACTGGGCCGCCGCGTGAAGGCTATCGCGCGTCAAGACCTCACCACTCCAGGGCCCACGGCCTTCCCGTGGCGGCGAAGTGCCCGACGTTCACGCACTCGGTGGCGCCGATCCGCATCCGCCGGGCGAGCGGCTGGTGGACGTGGCCGAAGAGCGCGTACCGGGGCTTCATCCGGCGGATCGCGGCGAGCAGCGCCCCGCTCCCCCGCTCGAAGCGCCGCGCGACCGTGTCGTAGCAGAGCTCCGGCACGTCCGGCGGGATGTGCGAGCACAGCACGTCGACCTCGCCCAGCGCCTCCACCTTGGCGGCGTACTCCTCCTCGGGCACCTCGTAGGGCGTGCGCATCGGCGAGGGCAGTCCGCCCCCGACGAAGCCGAAGACCCGGCCGCCGATCTCGGCCCGCTGGCCGTCGAGCACGGTGAGGCCGGGGCCGGCGTACTCGGGCCAGAGGCCGGGGATGTCGACGTTTCCGTACGTGGCGTACGTCGGCCGGGGGAAGGCGGCGAACATCTCGGCGTACTGGCGCCGGACCGCGCCCTCGACGAGCCGTTCGCGGTCCAGCCCGGCCCACAGTCCGCGGGCGAAGTCCCGGGCCTCCTCGAAACGGCGGGCGGTGCGCAGTTCGACGATGTGGTCGGCGTTGTCGACGCCGAAGAGGTCGGGGAAGATGCCGCGCGAGTGGTCGGCGTAGTCGAGGAAGAGGACGAGGTCGCCGAGGCAGATCAGCGCGTCGGCGCCTTCCCCGGCCCGCGCCAGGGCCTCGGTGTTGCCGTGGACGTCGCTGACGACGTGGATCCGTGTCCGGTTCTGCGTACCACCCATAGAGCCACCCATGCGGCCACCCTAGGGGCGCTTGGCCACCGCGGGTAGGGAATCGGGCCAGGCGGCCGGACCTGCGGTTACTTCCGAGTCGCAAACCGGGTCGACTATCGTCGGTAGGACACGGCCGCGGCATGTGACGCAGGGAACATCTGGCCGGTTCCCTCTATCCGGAACCCACTACCGGTGGGTAACGTCCGGTCGGTCCACATGGTGGCGATGGCGCCCAGAGGAGCAGCAGTCTTGCGCGAGTTCAGCCTTCCGGCCCTGTACGAGGTCCCGTCGGACGGGAACCTGACGGATCTCATCCGCCGCAACGCCGCTCAGCATCCAGACGTCGCCGTCATGGCCCGCAAGGTCGGCGGCGCGTGGCAGGACGTCACCGCGACGCAGTTCCTCGCGGAGGTCCGCAGCGCGGCGAAGGGCCTGATCGCGGCCGGCATCCGGCCCGGCGACCGGGTCGCCCTGATTTCCCGCACCCGCTACGAGTGGGTGCTGATCGACTTCGCGATCTGGAGCGCGGGCGCCGTCACGGTCCCCGTGTACGAGACCAGCTCCCCCGAGCAGATCCAGTGGATCCTCGGCGACTCCGGCGCCGTCGCCGTCGTCGTGGAGTCCCCCGGGCACGCCGCGGCCGTGGCCGCCCTGCGCGACCGGCTGCCGGAGCTGCGCGAGGTCTGGGAGATCGAGCAGGGCGCCCTGGAGACGCTGAAGGCGGCCGGCGCCGGCATCTCCGACGCCGAGGTCGACGAGCGCAGCGCGCTCGCGGGCGCCGACGACCCGGCCACCATCGTCTACACCTCCGGCACCACCGGCCGCCCCAAGGGCTGCGTGCTGACCCACCGCAGCTTCTTCGCCGAGTGCGGCAACATCGTGGCCCGGCTGCGTCCGCTGTTCCGGACCGGCGAGTGCTCCGTGCTGCTCTTCCTGCCGGCCGCGCACGTCTTCGGCCGCCTGGTGGAGGTGGCGGCCGTGCTGGCGCCGATCCGGCTGGGCTGCGTACCGGACATCAAGAACCTCACCGACGAGCTGCAGTCCTTCCGGCCCACGCTGATCCTCGGCGTGCCGCGCGTCTTCGAGAAGGTCTACAACTCGGCCCGCGCCAAGGCCCAGGCCGACGGCAAGGGCAAGATCTTCGACGCGGCGGCCGAGACGGCGATCGCGTACAGCCGAGCGCTGGACCTGCCGGGCGGACCGTCCCTGGGCCTCAAGCTGAAGCACAAGGTCTTCTCCAAGCTGGTCTACAGCAAGCTGCACACGGTCCTCGGCGGGCGCGGCGAGTACGCGATCTCCGGCGGGGCCCCGCTGGGCGAGCGGCTCGGCCACTTCTTCCGCGGCATCGGCTTCACCGTGCTGGAGGGCTACGGCCTGACCGAGTCCTGCGCGGCCACGGCCTTCAACCCGTGGGACAAGACGAAGATCGGTACGGTCGGCCAGCCGCTCCCGGGCTCCGTGGTGCGCATCGCCGACGACGGCGAGGTGCTGCTGCACGGCGAGCACATCTTCAAGGAGTACTGGAACAACCCGACGGCCACCGCCGACGCGCTGACCGACGGCTGGTTCCACACCGGCGACGTCGGCACGCTCGACGAGGACGGCTACCTGGCGATCACCGGGCGCAAGAAGGAGCTCATCGTCACGGCGGGCGGCAAGAACGTGGCGCCCGCGGTGATCGAGGACCGGATCCGGGCGCACGCGCTGGTCGCGGAGTGCATGGTGGTCGGCGACGCGCGGCCGTTCGTGGCCGCACTGGTCACCATCGACGAGGAGTTCCTGGGCCGCTGGGCCGCGGAGCACGGCAAGCCGGCCGGCGTGACGGCGGCCGACCTGCGCGAGGACGCGGATCTCATCGCCGCCGTCCAGAAGGCCGTGGACGACGGCAACGCGGCGGTTTCCAAGGCGGAATCGGTGCGGAAATTCCGCATTCTGCCCTCCCAGTTCACGGAGGAGTCCGGGCACATCACGCCTTCGCTGAAGCTGAAGCGGAATGTGGTGGCGAAGGACTTCGCGGACGAGATCGAAGCCCTCTACCGGGGCTAGTGCGTGCCTTCCGGGGCTAGCGCGGGTCCTCGGCGAGGACCCGCGCCATGTTCCGCTCCGCCAAGGCGGTGACGGTCACGAAGGGGTTCACCCCGAGCGATCCGGGGATCAGCGAGCTGTCGGTGACGTAGAGGCCCTGGTAGCCCTTCACGCGGCCGAAGTCGTCGGTCGCGTCCCCGAGGACGCAGCCGCCCAGCGGGTGGTAGGTGAAGTTGTCGGCGAAGTTCTTGTTGTCGCCGAAGAGGTCGTAGCGGTAGATGGTGAAATTGGCCCGGTTGATCCGGTCGAAGAGGCGCTTGGCGGCCTGCACGGACGGGGTGTTCTGGTCCCGGGTCCACCGGAGCTTCGCCGAGTCGCTGGCGGCGTCGTAGGTGAAGTGCCCGCGCTCCGGGTTCTTCGTGATGGCCAGGTACATCGAGATCCAGTGCTCGAAGCCCATCGGGAGCGGGGCTATCTCGGCGAAGACCGGGTTCGAGGCGTTGTCCCAGTCGTCGATGCCGAGGGCCGGCATGGTGGCCTGGTTGGCGCCGACCGTGTCCCACAGGTGGTTGGCGCGGGCGGTCATGACGTTGCCGTTGTGGCCCCAGCCGAGGCCCACCTTGTCGTTCAGGCCGGGCAAGGTGCCGGTCTCGCGGGCGCGCAGCAGGATCTCGGTGGTGCCGAGGCTGCCGGCGCCGAGGAAGAGCTGTTTGCAGCCCAGTTCGCGGACCTGGGTGACGCGGCCGGTGAGGTCGCTGGTCTGGACGGTCAGGACGTAGCCGCCCGCCGGGTCCTGCCGTACGCCGACCACGCGCTGCATGGTCTCGATGGTGACGTTCCCCGTGCCCAGGGCGGCGGCGAGGTAGGTCTTGTCCACGCTCTTCTTGCCGTGGTTGTTGCCGTAGATGACCTCGCCCGCGAGGGCGGACCGGGTGGCAGTGCCGGCGGCCTCGCGCTTCATGTACTCGAAGTCGTAGACGTTGGGGACGAAGGTGGTCTTCAGGCCGGTCTTCTGGGCGTGCTTGCGGGAGATCCGGGCGAAGCGGTACCACTCCGTGGACTCGAACCAGGCCGGGTCGATGTCGTTGACCCCGAGCATGGCGCGGGCCCGGGGGTAGTAGGTGCCGTACATCTCGTCGGCGTCGACCCGGGGCATGACCTCGGTGAAGTACGAGCGCTTCGGCGTGGGCGCCATGCCGCCGTTGACCAGGGAGCCGCCGCCGACGCCGCGGCCCACGTACACCGACATGTCCCCGTAGTTCACCCGGTCCAGGACGCCGGGGTACGGGCTGATGTTGCGGTTGACCACGTCCAGCCAGAGGAACTGGGCGAGCGGGGCCTCGGTGCGGTTGCGGAACCACATCGAGCGCTGGTCGGGGGCGGAGGTGGCGGGGAAGACCTTCCCGTCGGCGCCCGGGGTGTCCCAGAGCCGGCCCATCTCCAGGACGACGGTCCGCACTCCGGCCTGGCCGAGGCGGAGCGCGGCGACGGCGGATCCGTAGCCGGAGCCGACGACGATGGCCGGGGCGTACGTGGCGGCCGCGGGCTCGGCGGCGGCCGCGGACTGCAGGCCGATCCGGGTGAATCCGAGGGCGGCCGCGGTCTGCAGGGCGCCGAGACCGAGAACGTGACGACGCGTCAGGTTTGGTGTCATGCGCGCATCATGAGCGGATTCCGCCCAACCGGCCATAACCCGCACTGACACGCTTCTGAGTAACAGTCAGACATGGCTCGACCGTAGGCGGGGCCCGCCGCGGCCCGAGCGGTTTGATCGACTCTGCCCGCGATCGGGCCCCCAGCGGCGATAATCCCCTCTCCGTACGGAAAGGGGATCCCGGGCAGCGGGCCCGGCGTCAGCTACAGCAGCTCGCGCAGGCGCTCCGCCAGCAGGTCCCAGCGCCACTTCTCCTCGACCCAGGCACGGCCGCGCTCGCCCATGCGCGCGCGCAGGGCCGGGTCCCGGAGCAGGGCCAGGACGCGCTCCGCGGTCTCGGCCGGGGCGCCGCCGGGGACCACCCAGCCCGTCTCCCCGTCCAGTACGGCGTCCGGGGCGCCGCCGGAGTCGCCCGCGATCACCGGCAGGCCCGTGGCGGACGCCTCCAGGTAGACGATGCCGAGGCCCTCCACGTCGAGCCCGCCGCGCCGGGTCCGGCAGGGCATCGCGAAGACGTCCCCGGCCCCGTAGTGGGCGGGCAGTTCGGACCACGGGACGGCGCCCGTGAAGACGACGGACTCGGCGACGCCGGCCTTGGCGGCCAGTGCCCGCAGATCGGCCTCGTAGGGGCCGCCGCCCACGATCAGCAGGACGGCGTCCGGCAGCGCCGCCAGGATCCGCGGCATCGCCTCGATCAGCGTGTCCTGGCCCTTGCGGGGAACGAGCCGCGAGACGCAGACGACCACGGGCCGGTCCGTCAGTCCGAGCCGCGCCCGGACCTCCGCGCCGCCCGAACCCGGGTGGAAGGTCTTCTCGTCCACCCCCGGCGGGAGCTGCGTCATCCGCGCCGCCGCCCGGTCCGTCAGGGCCGGGGCGATCCGCGAACGGGTGTACTCCCCCAGGTAGGTCAGGGTGTCCGTGCCCTCGCCGATGCGCCGCAGCAGCCCGCGCGCGACCGGCAGCTGCGCCCAGCCCGCCTCGTGCCCGTGCGTGGTCGCCACGATCCGGCGCGCGCCGGCCCGGCGCAGCGCGGGCCCCATCAGGCCCAGCGGGGCCGCCGCGCCGAACCACACCGAGGAGCAGCCGTGTTCGCGCAGCAGGCCCACGGCCCGGCGGGTGACCCTGGGGGTCGGCAGCAGCATCGTCGTGCGGTCGCGGACCACCTGGAAGGGCTGCTCCGCGTCGAAGGCGGCGGTGGCGGCGCGGGCCTCTGCCGAGTGCTTCCAGGTGGAGGCGTAGACCACGACCCGGTCGGGGTCGAGTCGCAGCGCCATGTTGTGCAGGAAGGCCTGGATGCCCCCCGGCCGCGGCGGGAAGTCGTTGGTCACGATCAGCGTCTTGTCCATCGCCTGCCGACCCTACCGGAGCGGGGCCCTGCGGGGCGGTGACCTGCGGTGCGGGAGCGCGCGGAGCTCTGCCCCGCGGGCTCGGAACCTGTGGGGCTCCGCCCTTCGGGGCGGTGCGCGGGCGGCGGCGCCGGGGCGAGATCAGCCCCTCCGGCGTTTGAGGAGCGGGGGTCCGGGGGCCGGCCCCCGGCAACGGCGCCGCGCGATCGGGCCAGGGCCCGCCGGGCTAGCGGAACTCCCGGGTCAGGTCCTGCTGCCAGGCACGGGTCAGCGCTGCGGGGTCCGTGTTCAGGGTGTCCGCGACCGCCGTCGGGAGGGATTCCCGGCCGGACTTCTCGTACAGGGAGACCAGTGCCGCGTCCCCCCACCGCCGGGCGATGAGCCGGCAGGCCATCCAGGAGCCCTCGTAGGCCCGCGCCAGAGCGTCCGCGTCCCCGCCGAAGGCGAAGGCCCCGGGCTCCGGGAGAGCGGCCGGCAGGTCGCCCCGGCGCACCGCGCGGGCGAGGGACGGCGCGGCTTCGGCCGGGGTGCGCCCGCTGTCGCGGTACGCGGCCCAGTCCGCGAAGCCCTCGGAGAGCCAGAGCGGGGTCTTGGCGGTGGTCGCCGTCCGGGTGGCCACGTGGGTGGTCTCGTGGGTCAGGATCACCTGGCGGCCCTCCGCCGTGAGCTGCCCGTACCCCTCCGGGTTCACCACGACCCGGTCGGCGGGGGCGGGGCCCGCCCCGGTCCGCCCGGTGGTGACGGCGCCCAGGCCGCGGTACTCGTCCGCGGGACGCCCCAGCAGCGCCGCCATCGCGTCCAGCGAGCCGGGGACCAGCACCACCACCCGGCCCGCCCACGGCCGCGGCCAGGCCGCGCTCGCCGCGGGCACCGCCTTGTCGGCCTCGGCGGCGATCTCGGAGAGGGGGCCGGCGCTCTGGCCGGCGCCGCCGAGCACCAGGGCGCGCGCCCCGCGCTCCACCGTCACCGGGCCCTGGTCCCACAGCTGCGGCAGGGCGCCGGGGGCGGGGCGGTCGGCGGTCACCGTCCAGGGGCCGCCGTCGCGGGTGAGTTCCACCTCGCGGGCGGAGCCGGCCGGGGCGGCGTCGTAGCCGGTGAGCCGGTAGCGCAGCTCGGCGCGCGCGAAGGCCCGTACGCCTTCCACCCGGACCGTGGAGACCTCGTACGACCAGCCCTCCAGCGGGATCGCGGCGAGGGCCGCGGGCGGGGCCGCCGACCAGTCGGCGACGGCCCGCCGGACGTCCCGCCCGGCGGGGTCCGCCGAAGCCGAAGGGGCCCCGGATCCGGACCCGGAAGGAGCCCCGGAGCCGCATCCGGCCAGCGGCACGCAGAGCAGCAGCAGGCAGAGCAGCACCAGCGGCAGCGCGCGCGAGCGCCTGACAGGGGTGCGCGGAGGGGTACACCGAGGTGCACGGCCCAGGACCGGGAGCATCACCCGATCGTACGCAGCGCGATCCCTAGGGCCGGGTCACCGAGGACACGGGCATCATCCCGACGGGGTCGTACCGCACGCGCGCCCCCGGGTACGGGGCGTGCACCACCTGGCCGTTGCCGACGTACATGCCGACGTGGCTGGCGTCCGAGCGGTACGTCACCAGGTCCCCGGGGCGCGCCTGCGACAGCGGCACCCGCCGCCCGGCGTGCCGTTGCGCCTGCGAGGTGCGGGGCAGGGCGACGCCCGCCTGCCGGTACGACCACACCATCAGCCCGGAGCAGTCGAAGCCGGAGGGGCCGGTGGAACCCCATACGTAGGGCCGTCCGACGGCGGACCGGGCCGCCATCACGGCGGTCGCGGCGCGGCCGGAGGAGGGCCCGGAGGCGGCGGGGTCGGGGAGCTCGGGCAGGGCGTCGGGGCGGCCGCCGGAGCGGGAGGCGCGGTCGAAGTCGGCGCGTTCCTGCGTGGGCATCGCGTTCAGCAGCCGGCGGGCCGCGGCGAGCTTGGCGGTCACGGCGCGCTTCTCCTTCGCCACGGCGGCGCGCAGGGAGTCGAGTTCGGAGAGCTTGCGGGAGGCCTCCTGGCGCTCCTGACCGAGCCGGCGCTGCTCGGAGCGCAGTTCGTCGAGCTGGCGGGCCTGGTGGCCGGACAGCCGGTCGAGGGCGGAGGCCTTGGCGAGGTAGTCGTCCGGGTCCTCGGAGAGCATCAGCTCGACGGCGGGGTCGATGCTGCCGGCCCGGTACTGGGCTCCGGCGTAGGCGCCGAGCACCCCGCGCATGGTGTTGATGCGGTCCTGCCCGCGGGCCACCGCGTCCTGGATCCGGTCGACTTCGGTGCGCAGGCGGCCGGCGCGCTCGCCCGCCTGGTTGAAGCGCTCGGTGGCCTGTTCGGCCTCTTCGAAGAGCCGGTCGACCTGGGCGCGGGTGCCCGCGGAGGGCTCCTGCGGGAGGCCGGGGGCCGCACCGGCGGGTGCGCCCGACATGACTACCGCTGCTCCCGCCGCGGCGGCGGTGAGGACGGTGACCTTGGTGTTCCGGTCGAGGGCGCTGGGCCCGGACCGGCGATGGGACGCCACGTGAAACCGCTCCCTCCTGCTGGGCGGGACCGGGTCCGCCCTCCGTGGACGGCCGTGTGCCGGGGTTCCGCGCTGGCAGACAGTAGCCGCGCGGGAGGGCACCGGCCAACGACCCGCGGCGGGCACGCACAGTGACGCCCCGTCGGAGACGCAGGTCACCGGCGGGGCGTGTGGTCAGAGCGGGGCCTCGGAATTCGCCCGGATGGGCGGTGTGCGGCGCGTCCGGTCGAGCCCTGGGCGCAGGGGGCGTCAGCCCACTCGCACGCCGAACTGGAACGGCATGTTGTTGATCGATTCGTACTTGACGCCGCTGCGCGGGTTCGAGGCGTGCAGCACCTGGTTGCCGCCCGCGTACAGGCCGACGTGGTGCAGGTCGCCGTAGAAGAACACCAGGTCGCCCGGCTGGAGCTGGCTCTTGCCGATCCGGGTGCCGTCGTTGATCTGCGTGAAGGTGGTGCGCGATATGTTCACGCCGGCCTGCTTGTACGCCCACTGGGTCAGACCCGAGCAGTCGAAGGTGTTGGGCCCTTCGTGACCGGAGATGTACGCGCTGCCGATCTTGGTCTGGGCGGCCGCGAGGGCGGCGCCGGCCCGACCGGAGGGCTTCGCGTTGCCGAGGTCGGGGACGCGCTCGCCGGCGCTGCGGCTGGCGCGGCTGTCCTCGTCCTTGATCTGCGCCCGCTCCTGGGCCGTCAGGGTGTTGAGGAGCGCCTGGGCCTCGGCGAGCTTGTCCTGGGAGGCCTTCTTCTTCTCGCCGAGCTCCTTGCGGGTGGCGTCGAGGTCGGTGAGCTTGCCCGCGGCCTCCTGGCGCTGCTGCGCGAGGGTGCGCTGCTTGGCCTGGATCTTCTGGACCGCCTCGACCTGCTTGCCGCTCAACTGCTCCAGGGTGGAGGCCTTGTCGAGGTAGCTGTCCGGGTCGGCCGAGAGGAAGAGCGCGAGGGACTGGTCGATGCCGCCGCTGCGGTACTGGGCGCTGGCCATCGAACCGAGCGTGCCGCGCAGCGCGTTGAGGTCCTCCTGGCCGCGGGCGACCTGGTCCTGGAGCTGCCCGATCTCGGTTTCGAGCTTGTCCTGGCGCTCCTTGGCCCCGTTGAACTTCTCGGTCGCCTGCTCGGCCTCTTCGTAGAGGGCGTCGACCTTGGCCTTGACCTCGTCCTTGCTGGGCTTGGCCGGGGCGGCGTGAGCGGCCTGCCCCGAGAGGACCACGGCGGCTGCCGCGGTGACGCCGAGCACGGTGGTGCGCATGCGGGTCGGCGGCTTGGGTCGACGGTGGGACGCCACGAAGGCGATCTCCTTCTTCCTAGAGCCGCCGAAGAACGCATGACTCGGCGACACCTTCGCTGCCACCCCGAATGAGTGAACTACCGCACGAAGGTTTGACTGACCCTAGTGACCCTTCTGTGATCAGTTCAAATCCTGTCGGCAAAAAACTCGCCGTCCGACCAGGTTCTTTACCTACAGCGCACGCTCTGTGTCGATGACTTGACGGTACGTTCCCGCGGCGCCCTATCAATTCCGGCATTGGGCCCAGTAGTTACGAAACGCGCGAAAGCCGCTTCAGCAACAAGGCGGACGTCACCGGCCGCGCCCCGGCCTTGGCCACACCGTCGGCGACCTCGCGGTCGGTGGAGACCACCACCACGGGACGGCCCGCCGGTTCGGCGCGCACCAGCTGGCGGATCAGCTCGTCCGCCGTCACCCCGGCCTTGGAGAACAGCACCCGCACCCCGCGCGGCGGCGCGAGCAGCACGGGGGCCGCCAGCTCCGCCCCGTCGAAGACACAGGTCATCTCGGCGCCCGTCTGCGCGGCGAGCATCGACAGCCCGCCCAGCAGCCGCAGGCGCTGCTTCTCCAGCGGCATCGTCGGGTAGCCGGTCTTGGTGACGTTGTAGCCGTCGACCACCAGATGGGCCTGGGGCAGCGCCAGCAGCTGGTCCAGCAGCGCCGGGTCGGTCTCCGACAGGGCGCGCGCCGCGATGTCCTTCGGGGTCATCCGGCCCGGCTCCACCGCCTCGACCGTGTCGGCGGGCCGCGTGGAGACCGGCGGCAGCGCGAGCTCCCGGCGCAGTCCCGCGGCCGCGTCCAGCACGGTGTCCAGCAGCAGCCGCAGCCGCATGTCCTCGATGCTGCGCCCCTCGCGGGTGGCCCGGCGCGAGGTCTCCAGCGCCGATTCCACCTCCGCGAGGCGGGACTTGAGCCGACGGGTCTCGCTCTCCGCGGTGGTCACCTGGGCGGCCGCCTCGGCGCGGATGCCGTCGACCTCCGCGTTGATCTTGCGCAGGGCGGCGTCGCCCCGCTTGACGTCGCTGAGGGCACTGCGCAGCTTGCGCTGAAGCGATTCCGCTTCCTTGCGCGCCGCGTCCAGCTCGGCCCGTACCTGGTCGACGCCCGTGCGCTGCAGTTCCCGTACGTGGGCCAGCTCCTCGCGGAGCCGCTCCATCTCGCGGCGGGCCTCCTCGTCGACCCGCTCGGCGTCGGCGCGCTGCGCCTCCTCGCCCGCGGCGGCGACGAGCTTGACCCAGCCGGCCGGCCGCAGCACGTACGCGGCGGCCGCCACGTCCAGCGGATCGGCGGCGGCGGGCGGGGCGCCCGACTCCAGCGCGGAGGCCAGGTCGGCCTGCGTCTCGCGGAACTTCTCGGCGACCCGGCCCCGGAAGACGGGGTCGCTCTCCACGGCCGTGGCCATGGCGTTGCCCGCGAACTTGGCGCGCCGGGTCGGGGTGAAACGGGCGTACTGACGCAGCTGCGCCGGGAGGTCCGCGACCGTCAGCCCGCCGAAGGCGTCCGAGACGAGCGCGACGACCCGGCGCCGCACGCCTTCCGGCAGCGGTCGGTCGAGGACCTCCGCGGCGTCGCCGGGCCCGTCGGCCGGCTCAGCGCCGCTTGCTGGCTCCACAATCCGTCACCCCTACCGTCATTCACCTGTGGGCGGGGCTCCGTCAGGAGTCCGCGCCCGGCCTGTCGACGAGCTCGATCTGGTCCACCGCGTTGCACCAGCGACAGCGGACCGACTCGATGGTCTCATTGACCACCTCGCGCTCCTCGACCTTGGGCTCCCCGGCGAGGTCCAGGTGGACGTACTCCACTACCTTCGACGAACGGGTGACGTCGAAGCGCGTGAGGTTGCCGCACAGGGTGCAGCGCCACCGGGTGGTGTCGGTCGGCAGGGGAACCGTCATCAGGCCGCTCTCTCCTTCTATCGCTCACATGGAGCAAGCACCGCACCCTCCCGTGTCGTCACGGGTGGCGCGCGCGTGCGTGCGTAGCTCGTAACCCTACGGCCTGCCGCACCCGCTGGTGGGCCCGGCTGGGTCATGCTCGGTCGCATGATCGTAAGGTGGCAGGCCGTACGCGAGGCCGCCCGGGGCCCGGTGGTCACCCACGCGCTGATCGCCGGCTGCTGCGTGGTGTTCGTACTGAGCCCGGCGTCGGGGCTGAACCCGGTCTACGGGACGGGCGATCAGCTCCTGACCACGGGCACGGCGTACTTCCGGCGCTGGGGCGTGGTCCCGGACGAGCTCTTCACCGGCTCGGGCCGGGCGGCGCTCACCCCCCTCACGGCCCTGTTCGTCCACGGGAGCTGGCTGCACCTGCTGGGCAACATGCTCTTCCTCTACGTCTTCGGGGCGATGACGGAGCGGCGCATGGGCCGGGCCGGGTTCCTCTGCTTCTACGTCTGTACGGGCTACCTGGCCCTGGCGGCGTACGCGGCGGCCTACGCCTCCTCGGACCAGACCCTGGTCGGGGCCTCCGGGGCGATCTCCGCGGTCCTGGGGGCCTTCCTGTACCTGTTCCCCAAGGCACGGGTGACGAGCCTGTTCCCGTTCCTGTTCTTCCTGCCGCTGCGCTTCCCGGCGTGGATCGTGCTGATGTTCTGGTTCGGCCTGCAGTGGCTGGCCGCACACCGCGCGGCGAGCGGCCCCGGAGTGGCCTATCTGGCCCACGTGGTGGGCTTCTCGGTGGGCTTCCTCTACGCATGGGCCCGCTACCGGGGTGGGACTAGAGTGGGTCGACCAGTGACAGTAGGCGAGGGAGACAGCCAACCGTGATCACCGCACTCGTGCTCATCAAGACCAGCGTGGACCGGATCCCCGAGATCGCCGAGGCCATCGCCGCGCTGGACAGCGTCAGCGAGGTCTACTCGGTCACGGGTACGTACGACCTCATCGCGATGGTCCGGGTCCCCCGGCACGAGGACCTGGCCGACATCATCCCCGGCCGCATCAGCAAGATCCCGGGCGTCGAGGCGACGGACACGCACGTGGCGTTCCGCACGTACTCCCAGCACGACCTGGAAGCGGCCTTCGCGATCGGCCTCGACGCGTAGGGCCTGGCCGGCCGGGGAACACCGGCCGGGCAAATCCAGCCTCGCCGGCGTTCGAGGCGCGGGGTCCGGGGCGGAGCCCCAGGGGGTCCGGGCGCAGCCCGGGACCCCTCCAGCCCGTCCGGCGCTTGAGGACCGGGTCAGGGCAGGGCCCTGGGAACGGTGGAAGGGCGGGTAGGGGACAGCCCCCGCAGGGCAGCCGGCCCCCGCGGTCACGCCTGTCAGACGGCCGGGACGCAGCGGCCCTCTTCGGTGCGGTACTGCCACTTGGCGCCGTCCGCCACGAGCTCCTTGACGGCGCGGACGAAGCGGTCGACGTGCTCGTCGGGGGTGCCGGCGCCGAAGCTGACGCGGATCGCGTTCAGCGAGCGCTCCCCCGGGGCCGCCTCCGGGGCTCCGCACTCGCCCTGGGCCTGCGGCTCGCTGCCGAGCAGGGTGCGGACCAGCGGGTGGGCGCAGAACAGGCCGTCGCGGACGCCGATGCCGTACTCGGCGGAGAGCGCGGCCGCGAAGTGCGAGCTGTTCCAGCCGTCGACGACGAAGGAGATCACGCCCACGCGCGGGGCGTCGTCGCCGAAGAGGGACAGGACGCGGACCGCCGGGACCTCGGCGAGGCCGCCCCGGACCTTGGCGATGAGGTGCTGCTCGCGGGCGACGAGGTTCTCGAAGCCGGCCTCGTTCAGCGCCTTGCAGGCGGAGGCGATGGAGTAGACGCCGATGACGTTCGGGGAGCCGGCCTCGTGGCGGGCGGCGGTGGTGTGCCACTCGACGTCCACGCCGCCGTCCTCGCGGCGGGCCACCTTGCGGGAGGCTCCACCGCCGGCGAGGTACGGGTCCGCCTCCTGGAGCCAGTCCGCGCGGCCGGCGAGCACGCCCGAGCCGAAGGGCGCGTAGAGCTTGTGTCCCGAGAAGGCGACCCAGTCCACGTCGAGGTCCTGGACCGAGACGGGGTGGTGCGGGGCCAGCTGGGCGGCGTCCAGGACGATGCGGGCGCCGTGGGCGTGCGCGGCGGCGGCGAGTTCCCTGACGGGCCACAGCTCGCCGGTGACGTTGGAGGCTCCGGTGACGCATACCAGCGCCGGGCCGTAGGGGTCGCGGTCGGCCAGGGCGCGCTCCAGGGTGGCGACGGCCTCGTCCGGGGTGCGGGGGGCGTTGAGGTAGGTGACCCGGGCGTTCGTCCACGGGAGCAGCGAGGCGTGGTGCTCGGTCTCGAAGACGAAGACCTGGCAGTCGGCCGGGAGCACCGCGGCGAGCAGGTTGAGGGAGTCGGTGGTCGACCGGGTGAAGATCACCTGGTCGGAGGGGCGGCAGTCGAGGAACTCGGCGACCGTGACCCGGCTCTGCTCGAACAGGTCGGTGGAGAGCTGCGAGAGGTACCCGGCGCCGCGGTGGACGCTGCCGTAGTACGGGGCGTAGGCGGCCACGTCGTCCCAGACCCGCTGCAGGGCGGGGGCGCTGGCGGCGTAGTCGAGGGCGGCGTAGGTGACCTCGCCGCCGGTGACGAGCGGGACGGTGACGTCACGGCCCAGGACCGGCAGCGGCTCGGCACAGGCGGGCTCGACGGCGGCGGCGTTGGCGGTGGCGGCGGCGTTCAGGGTTGCGGACATGGCGGTATCTCCCGGCAGGCAGGTGTGAATGGCTTCGGTGTGCCCGTCCGCCGACACGGCTACGGCGCTGCGGCCGTTCGGGGTACGGGAGTGCCCCGGAAAGCGGATCGGCCGGCGTAGTGCGCAGGTGTGCTGCGGGTACGCGGAAGTGACCCTGTTCCGAGGGGTGAAGAAGGGGCGGAGTCGCCCTATCGCATTCGCTTGCTCACGGAAAACGCTCCTCAGAAGACCAGGACCCCTGGTGTTCGAGGGATCCGCGCTTGCCGTAGACCTCACTGCCTACGACCTGGTCATCACCCGGGGCACCCCGCCACGGAAGGAGGGTTGCCGGACAGCAAGCCGGGGCCTAAACGCTGTCACTCGTGACCTGAGGAGCATCCTGCCACATGATCTTCCGAACGCAAGACCCCGGTCCACATGGCGGACCGGGGTCGTTGTCGGATCATGGCCGGATCCCGTCGCAATGGCCATCCACCGCAAGGGCTACGCGTTGCTCGCAGCCGCCCAGCGGGCCAGCGCCGCCCGGGCCGCGCCCGAGTCCACGGACTCCGCCGCCCGTACGACACCGGCGGCGAGCTGCTCCTCCAGGGTGCCCGTACCCGGGTCCAGCGCGACCAGGGCCGCCGCCGAGTTGAGGAGCACCGCGTCGCGCACGGGGCCGGTCTCGCCGGCCAGCAGGCGCCGGGCCACGTCCGCGTTGAACGAGGCGTCCGCGCCGGCCAGGGCGGAGACCGGAACCAGCGGGATGCCGATGTCGCGCGGGTCGAAGCCCTGCTCCCGGACCTCGCCGTCGCGGACCCACCAGACCCGGGAGGTCGCCGTGGTGGTGAGCTCGTCGAGCCCGTCGTCGCCGCGGAAGACCAGCGCCGAGGAGCCCCGCTCCGCCAGGACGCCCGCGACGATCGGGGCCACCCGCGCGTCGGCCACACCGGTGGCCTGCGCGCGGACCCGCGCCGGGTTGGTGAGCGGGCCGAGGAAGTTGAAGGTGGTCCGGATGCCGAGCTCCCGGCGGGCCGCCGCCACGTGCCGCAGCGCGGGGTGGAACTTGACCGCGAAGCAGAAGGTGATCCCGGCTTCCTCGGCCACCTCCACGACCCGTGCGGGGGTGAGGTCGAGGTTGACGCCCAGCTTCTCCAGGACGTCCGAGGAGCCGCTCGCGGAGGACGAGGCCCGGTTGCCGTGCTTGACGACCTTGGCGCCCGTACCCGCCACCACGATCGCCGACATCGTGGAGATGTTGACCGTCTTGGCCCCGTCGCCGCCGGTCCCGACGATGTCCACCGTCCGGCCCGGCACCTCGATCAGGTTGGCGTGTTCGTACATGGCGCGGACCAGGCCGTTGATCTCGGAGACGGTCTCCCCCTTGGCCCGCAGCGCGACGGCGAAGCCGGCGATCTGGGCGTCGGTGGCCTCCCCGCGCATGATCCTGTCCATGGCCCAGGCCGTGTCGTCGGCGCCGAGGTCGCGGCCGGTCAGCAGGGCCTCCAGAACGCCCGGCCAGCCGCGGGCCGCCGCGCTGTCGCCGCCTGCCGGGGTCACCAGGTTCATGGTCCGCTCCTGCTGCTCGTCGAGGATTCCACGTCGAATGGGAAGGGCTTCAGCCTATCCAGCCCCGGGGACGGCAAAGAGCCCCGTCCAGACACTGGACGGGGCTCTCGCCGTGGCGACACCAGGACTGACCGAAATCAGTCCCTCAAGCAGTCATGCGTGGTGCGTACTGCGTGAAGCGTGTGAAGCATGTGAAGCCGTGATGCGGGAGATCAGTGGTGGCCGTGGCCGCTCTGGATCTCCTTGTACTCCTCGACCGTGGGCTTCGGGATCTGGTTGTTCTCCCCGTAGTAGCCCTTGCTGAGCTTGGCGCGGAGCTTCTCCAGCGGCTTCACCTTGCGCTCGACACCGTTCTCGTCGACCGTGGGGCCGATCTCGGCGGGCTCGTACTGGTCGTACGAGGTGAGCGTGTGCAGCTTGCCCTGCGAGAGCGGCTCGTGGACCTCGACGAACTCACCGTGCGGCAGGCGCTTGATGATGCCGGTCTCGCGACCGTGCAGCACCTTGTCCCGGTCCCGGCGCTGGAGGCCGAGGCAGATCCGCTTGGTGATGATGAACGCGATGACCGGACCGACGAAGAACCCGATGCGGGCGAACCAGGTGATCGAGTTGATCGACAGGTGGAAGTACTGCGCGAACATGTCGTTTCCACCGGCGATCAGCAGGATGACGTACCACGTCAGCCATGCCACGCCGAAGCCCGTACGGGTCGGGGCGTTGCGCGGGCGGTCCAGGATGTGGTGCTCGCGCTTGTCCCCGGTGACCCAGGACTCGATGAACGGGTAGACCGCGATCGTGGCCAGGACCAGCGGGAAGATCGTGAACGGGATGAACACGCCCAGGGCCAGGGTGTGGCCCCACAGGTTGATCTCCCAGCCCGGCATGGCACGGATCAGGCCCTCGGAGAAGCCCATGTACCAGTCGGGCTGCGCACCGGTGGACACGTGGTCCGGACGGTACGGGCCGAGCGCCCAGATCGGGTTGATCGAGGCGATGCCCGCGATCAGCGCGATGACGCCGAAGACCAGGAAGAAGAAGCCTCCCGCCTTGGCCATGTAGACCGGGAGCAGCGGCATGCCGACGACGTTCTTCTCGGTCTTGCCGGGGCCCGCGAACTGGGTGTGCTTGTGGTAGAAGACCAGGATCAGGTGGGCCACCAGCAGGCCCATCATGATGCCGGGCAGCAGCAGGATGTGCACCGAGTAGAGCCGGCCCACGAAGTCGCCGCCGGGGAACTCCCCGCCGAAGAAGAAGAACGACAGGTACGTGCCCACGATCGGCACGGACAGCATCGCGCCTTCCATGAAGCGGACACCGGTGCCCGAGAGCAGGTCGTCCGGCAGGGAGTAACCGGTGAAACCGGTGAACATGCCGAGGACCAGCAGCAGGAAGCCGAAGACCCAGTTGACCTCACGGGGCTTGCGGAACGCGCCGGTGAAGAACACGCGCATCATGTGCACGAGCATCGCCGCGATGAAGATCAGCGCCGACCAGTGGTGGATCTGCCGGATGAGCAGACCGCCGCGGACGTCGAAGCTGATTTCCAGGGTCGACTTGAAGGCCTCCGACATCGCGACACCCTGCATGGGGATGTACGAACCGTCGTAGTGCACTTCGTTCATGCTCGGGTGGAAGAACAGCGTCAGGTACACACCCGTGAGGATGAGGATGATGAAGCTGTAGAGGCAGATCTCGCCCAGCATGAAGGACCAGTGGTCCGGGAAGATCTTGCGCATGTTGGCCTTGGCGAGGCTGTAGATGCCCAGCCGGCCGTCGGCCCAGTCGGCTACGCGCTCGCCGGCCGGAGCCTTGCGCTCTTTGGTTTCGGTGGCAGTGCTCATCCGCGCTCCCAGAAAGAGGGACCGACGGGCTCTTCGAAGTCGCCGAGCGCCTCGAGGAAACCTTCGTCATTGACGCCGATCCGCAGCTGCGGGAGCGCGTGACCAGCCGGGCCGAAGATGACTCGGGCGCCGTCGGAGAGGTCGAAGGTGGACTGGTGGCACGGGCAGAGCACGTGGTGCGACTGCTGCTCGTACAGGCTGATCGGGCAGCCGACGTGGGTGCAGATCTTGGAGTAGGCCACGATCCCGTCGTGGGACCACTCCAGTTCCTTCTTGTCCTTGATGTTCTCCGGCTGGATGCGGACGATCATCAGGGCGGCCTTGGCGATCTGCGTCTGGAAGTCGTGCGCGTCCTCCTCCAGGCCTTCCGGCATGGCGAAGGTCAGCGAACCGACGACGATGTCCTCCGGACGGAGCGGCTCCATCGTGTTCTGGTTGATGAGCATCTTGCCCTTCGCCCAGATGGTCTTGCGCAGCTTGTCCTCGGGCAGCGGGCCCAGGTCGCGCAGGATCACGACGGCGGAGAGCGGCAGCAGGGCCAGCGCACCGAACATCGTGTTGCGGATCAGCGGGCGGCGGCCGATGGCCGACTCGCGCGCGCCGTCCGCGAAGTCCTGCATGACCTGCGCCTTGACCTCGGGCGGGGCCGCGATCTCGTGGCGCTCGGCGGCGACCTCCACGTCGGACATCAGGGTGCGGGCCCAGTGGACCGCGCCCGCGCCGATGCAGAAGAGGGCCGCGCCGAGGCTGACGCCCAGGGCGAAGTTGAGAGCGCTCACCTTCCCGATGGGGAAGATGTAGACGATCTTGTCGACCGGCAGGATCACGAACGAGGCGATGAAGGCGATCGTCGCCAGCATCGACAGGGTGAACAGGAAGGCCACCGTGCGCTCGGAGCGCTTCGCGGCCCGCTCGTCGATGTCCTGGATCCGCGGCCGGTGGACCGGCAGACCGGGGTCGGCGAACGGGTCGCCGTCCGGCACTGCCGCGGCACCGTGGTGCGCGTCGACCTGCTCGCTCGGCAGGTGCTTCTCTTCGGGAATGTCTTGGCTACTCATGACTTCTTGGCCTTAGCGGTGTGGGCCGCGACCCAGACGGCGACAGCGATCAGCGCACCCAGTCCGAAGATCCAGCCGAAGAGACCCTCGGAGACGGGGCCGAGGCCACCGAGCTTGAGGCCACCGGGGCTGGTCGACTTCTCGCCGTTGACGTGCTGGAGGTACGCGATGATGTCCTTCTTCTGCTTCTCCGGCATGGTGCTGTCGGGGAAGGAGGGCATGTTCTGCGGGCCGGTGAGCATGGCCTCGTAGACGTGCTTCGGCTCGACACCCTCAAGGTTGGGGGCGTACTTGCCGTTCGTCAGTGCGCCGCCCTCGCCGGTGAAGTTGTGGCACTGCGCGCAGTTGTTGCGGAACAGCTCGCCACCCTTCGCGATGTCGGCACCCGCCGGGTCGTACTGCTTCTCGGTCGGCACGATCGGGCCGGCTCCGAGGGACGCGATGTACGCGGCGAGCTGGTCGGTCTGCGCCTGGGTGTAGATGACGGGCTTCTTCGGCACCTGGGCGCCGGGCTGCTGGGCGGGCATACGGCCCGTCATCACCTGGAAGTCGACGGCAGCGGAGCCGACGCCCACCAGGCTGGGGCCGTCAGAGGAACCCTGCCCGCCGGTTCCGTGGCAGCTTGCGCAGCCGACGGCGTAGAGCTTCTGGCCCTCCTCGATGGCGAGGGACTGGACGGTTTCGTCGGCCTTCGCATTGCCCGCGGGCGCGAAGGCGGAGTACAGCCCCCCGGTAACCGCCAGCGCGAAGAGTAGAACGACGACCGCCGCCAGCGGATGGCGTCGTCGTGCGGAGAGCTTTTTCACGGATTACCCCGGTGTCAGGATCTTCTGCGTCGGTGTGTCTGGATGGAGTGCCGGGCTCGGCCCGGCGACGTGTTCGCTACTTGATCAGGTAGATCGTTGCGAAGAGGCCGATCCAGACGACATCGACGAAGTGCCAGTAGTAGGACACGACGATGGCCGACGTGGCCTGTTCGTGGGTGAACCTCTTGGCCGCGTACGTCCGGCCGAGGACCAGCAGGAAGGCGATGAGACCGCCCGTCACGTGCAGACCGTGGAAGCCGGTGGTCAGGTAGAAGACCGAGCCGTACGGACCGGACGAGAGGCTCATGCCCTCGTGCTTGACCAGCTCGGTGTACTCGAACACCTGGCCGCCAATGAAGATCGCACCCATGACGAACGTGATGATGAACCACGTCCTGAGCTTCTTCACGTCCCCGCGCTCGGCGGCGAATACGCCGAGCTGGCAGGTGAGCGAGGAAAGCACCAGGATCGTCGTGTTCGTCGCCGAGAAGGGCAGATTCAAGGCCGAAGCCTGTTCTGTCCAGTACTCGGCGCCTGTCACGGATCGCAGGGTGAAGTACATCGCGAAGAGGGCCGCGAAGAACATCAGCTCGGAACTCAACCAGATGATGGTTCCCACGCTGACGAGGTTCGGCCTGTTGACCGTCGGGTGCGCGTGCCCGGTATCTACTGTCGTTGCTGTCGCCACGACCGACATTATGTCGGTCCCTTATCCCGCCCTCACCCCGGGGGGTGCCGTTCGGAGTGTCAGGGGCGTGTGCAAGGCCCGAACGGCCCATCAGATCGCCCATCAGATCGCCCTTCGGACGCCCGCCGGCCGTCCCTCGGGCGAGGCTGTGCGAACCGATGTTGACACCGGGTCGGACGGAGTAGCATCCCGCGCAACATCAACGTGATTCACGGGACACGTGGAGGAACGAAATGCGGGCGACTGCGCGGGTTCTGGTCTACAGCGACGACGCGGGCACCCGGGAGCAGGTGCGGCTGGCGGCCGGGCGCAGGCCTGCCGCCGACCTGCCGCCGGTGGAGTTCCTGGAGTGCGCCACGCTGCCGGCCGTCCTGAAGGAACTGGACGCGGGCGGCATCGACGTGTGCGTCCTGGACGGCGAGGCGGTTCCGGCGGGGGGCATGGGCGTGTGCCGGCAGATCAAGGACGAGATCTTCCAGTGCCCGCCCGTACTGCTCCTGATGGGCCGTCCGCAGGACGCCTGGCTGGCCACCTGGAGCCGCGCGGACGCCGCCGTCACTCTTCCGGTTGATCCGGTGGACTTCGCGCAGGCCCTGGCGGGTCTGCTGCGCGCGCGGCTCTCCCCGGCGGCGTAACGGGGGCCGTGGGGCCTGCGGGGCCTGTGCGCCCCGCACAGCGCCTTACCGGCGCATACCGGGGCACGGGTGCCCGTACGGTCCGTACGGGCACCCGTGCCCCTTTCCCGGCCCCTCCCGGCGCTCTTGGCGCTCCTGGCCCGGTGGTTACACCTGCGGGCGCAGGCGCGCCTGGTCGACCGGGCTGCGGCCCTCCTGGGTGCCCTTGAGCAGGGCGCTGCCCTCGCGCCAGTCCTTCCAGTCCATGTTCCAGTCGCCGAAGCCGTTGCCGAAGGTGTCCATGTCGTCGCCGATGCTGTTGATGACCCGGACGATGTCGCCTTCGGTGATGTTCTCGTAGAACCAGGCGGCGTTGCCGGTGCTCATGCCGGTGCAGCCGTGGCTGACGTTCTCGTAGCCCTGGGAGCCGACGGACCACGGCGCGGCGTGGACGTATTCACCGCTCCAGGTGACACGGGTCGCGTAGTAGACGGGCAGGTTGTAGTACTCGCTGCCCCCGATGCCCACGGTGTCGCCGCGCATCTGGACGTAGTACTGCTTGCCGAGGACCACCTTGACGCCGTTTCGGGTGGAGAAGCCCGGCTTTCCGGTGGTCACCGGGATGGAATTGATCACTTCTCCGTTGCGCTTGAAGGTGAGCCAGTGCGAGGAGGCGTCCGTGGTGACCTCGACGCGGTCGCCGATCTCCAGCTTCAGCGGCTTGGAGGCGGCGCCGTGCAGGTCGTCGGAGATCTTGATGCCCTCCAGGTTGCTCCGTACGGAGACCGTGGTGTTGGCGGGCCAGTACTCCTTGGGCCGGTAGTGGAGCTTCTTGTCGTCCACCCAGTGCCAGGCGCCCACGGCCTCCGCCGGGGCGTCGACCACCAGGCCCCGCTCGATGACGGCGCGGGCGGCCTTGTCCTTGACGGGTTCGTTGAGTTCGGCCGTCAGGGGCTGTCCGACGCCGTACTTGCCCTCGTCCGGGCCGAATTCGACCTTGAGGACCTTCTGCGCCGGGGTGGTGTCGAAGGTGAGCGTGCGCTGCCCGGGGGCGCCCCGTTCGTCCTCGGTGCTCACGAGGACGGTGTAGCGGACGCCGGCGGCCATCGGGACGGTGCTGTGCCAGCGGTCTCCCGAGGCGGACAACTCGCCCGCCAGGCGGCGGCCGTGGGTGTCCACGGCGCTCACGTCGGTGATCCGGCCTTCGCCGCTCTTGGCGGTGACTTCCAGGGGCCGGTCCGGGTCGACCGGGCGACTGCCGGACGACTGGTTGAGGGCGACTTGGTCGCCCGCGTCGTAGGGGCGGGCGGACAGCGGGTTGTCGTCGCCCGACCCGCATGCGGTGGCGCCGGCCCCGAGGGACGCGACCAGCAGGGAGCAGCCGATAACCGTCCAAAGACGCGGTGACTGGTTCATGAAGCCAACGCTATGAAGATATGACAATTACGGCGCGCGGGGTGACTGCAAACGAGGGGCCCGGACTCCTCCATTGGAGGTGTCCGGGCCCCTGGTCTCACGCTGTGGCCGCCGAAAGGAGCGGCGGCACGGGTGCGGCTACTGGTTCTGGTTCTCGCCGCGGTAGTACTCGTACACCCAGCCCCACAGACCGATCAGGATCAGCGGCGCCGAGAAGTACATCAGCCACCAGCCGAAGACGACGCCCATGAAGGCGAAGGCGCCACCGATGGCCAGCGAGAGCGGCTGCCAGCTGTGCGGGGAGAAGAACCCCAGCTCGCCCGCCTCGTCGGCGACGTCGGCCTCCAGGTTGTCCTGGGCCATCTCGTCCACGCGCGCGGCCGTGAAGGCCAGGTAGTAGCCGATCATGGCGCTCAGGCCGAAGGCCAGTGCGAGCGCGGTGGTGCCGACCGGCTCCTTGGACCACACGCCGTACACGACGGTCATGATCAGGATGAAGGCGGCGAGCCACAGGAACATCCTGCCCTGGATCTTCACTTGCCGGCCTCCTTGCCACCCGCGACGGCCTTGGCGGCCACGGCGTGGTCCTCAAGGTGGTCGAGGGCCGCGATCTCGGGGTGGTGCAGATCGAATGCCGGGGATTCGGACCGGATCCTCGGCAGGGTGAGGAAGTTGTGCCGCGGGGGCGGGCAAGACGTCGCCCATTCGAGCGAACGGCCGTAGCCCCACGGGTCGTCGACCTCGACCTTCTTGCCGTACTTCGCCGTCTTCCAGACGTTGTACATGAAGGGGAGCATCGACAGGCCCAGCAGGAACGAGCTGATCGTCGAGATCGTGTTCAGCAGCGTGAAGCCGTCCGCCGCGAGGTAGTCCGCGTAACGACGCGGCATGCCCTCGGCGCCCAGCCAGTGCTGCACCAGGAAGGTGCCGTGGAAGCCGATGAACAGCGTCCAGAAGGTGATCTTGCCGAGGCGCTCGTCCAGCATCTTGCCCGTGAACTTCGGCCACCAGAAGTGGAAGCCGGCGAACATCGCGAACACCACGGTGCCGAAGACGACGTAGTGGAAGTGCGCGACGACGAAGTACGAGTCGGAGACGTGGAAGTCCATCGGGGGCGAGGCCAGGATGACGCCGGTCAGGCCACCGAAGGTGAAGGTGACCAGGAAGCCGATCGTCCAGAGCATCGGGGTCTCGAAGGACAGCGAGCCCTTCCACATGGTGCCGATCCAGTTGAAGAACTTCACACCGGTCGGAACCGCGATGAGGAACGTCATGAAGGAGAAGAACGGCAGCAGCACACCGCCGGTGACGTACATGTGGTGCGCCCACACCGTCACCGAAAGGCCGGCGATCGAGATCGTCGCGGCGATCAGGCCGATGTAACCGAACATCGGCTTGCGCGAGAAGACCGGAATGACCTCGGAAACGATTCCGAAGAACGGTAGCGCGATGATGTACACCTCTGGGTGTCCGAAGAACCAGAAGAGGTGTTGCCATAGGAGCGCGCCGCCATTGGCCGCGTCGAAGATGTGCGATCCGAACTTCCGGTCGGCCTCCAGCGCGAAGAGCGCGGCGGCCAGCACCGGGAAGGCGAGCAAGACCAGAACACCGGTCAGCAGCACGTTCCAGGTGAAGATCGGCATGCGGAACATCGTCATGCCGGGGGCGCGCATGCAGATGATCGTGGTGATGAAGTTGACCGAACCGAGGATCGTGCCGAAGCCGGAGAAGGCCAGACCCATGATCCACATGTCGGCGCCGATGCCCGGCGAGCGGACGGCGTCCGACAGCGGGGAGTAGGCGAACCAGCCGAAGTCGGCGGCACCCGAGGGGGTGATGAAGCCGGCCACCGCGATGGTCGAACCGAAGAGGTACAGCCAGTACGCGAACATGTTCAGCCGCGGGAACGCCACGTCGGGCGCGCCGATCTGCAGCGGCATGATCCAGTTCGCGAAGCCCGCGAACAGCGGGGTGGCGAACATCAGCAGCATGATCGTGCCATGCATGGTGAACGCCTGGTTGAACTGCTCGTTCGACATGATCTGCGTACCCGGACGGGCCAGCTCGGCGCGCATGAAGAGCGCCAGGAGACCGCCGATGAGGAAGAACACGAACGACGTGAGCAGGTACATCGTGCCGATGGTCTTGTGGTCGGTAGTGGTCAACCACTTCACGACGACATTGCCCGGCTGCTTGCTCCGTACCGGCAACTCGTTCTCGTACGAGTCGGCCTCGGCACCCTGAGGCTGGTTGAGGATGCTCACAGTTTGTTCACCTCAGCATTGCGGGCCGGGTCGGTCTGCTGGATGCCGGCCGGGAGGAAGCCGGTCTGACCCTTCTCCGCGAGCTCCTTCAGGTGCGCCTTGTACGCCTCCGGGGAGACGACCTTGACGTTGAAGAGCATTCGGGAGTGGTCGACACCGCAGAGCTCGGCGCACTTGCCCATGAAGACGCCCTCTTCGGTCGGGGTGACCTCGAAGACGTTGGTGTGCCCCGGAATGACGTCCTGCTTGAACAGGAAGGGGACCACCCAGAAGGAGTGGATGACGTCGTTCGACGACAGGATGAAGCGGACCTTCTCACCCTTCGGCAGCCAGAGCGTCGGGCCCGGGTTGCCGGTCTCCGCGTTCCGGTCGCTCGGGACGCCCTTGGTGTAGACGCCTTCGGCGCCCGCCGGGAAGTCCTTGGTGTAGCGGTCCGGGATGGCGGCGAGTTCCTTGGGAACCTCGCCCGCCTTCGGAGTCGCCGCATCGCCGTCGACGTCCTCGACGTAGTTGAAGCCCCAGCTCCACTGGTAGCCGATCACGTTGATCGTGTGCGCCGGCTTGGCGGAGAGGGAGAGCAGCTTCGACTCGTCACGCGCGGTGAAGTAGAAGAGCACCGAGACGATGATGAGAGGGACCACGGTGTACAGCGCCTCGATGGGCATGTTGTACCGGGTCTGCGGGGGAACCTCGACCTTGGTCCGGCTGCGCCGGTGGAAGATGACGCTCCACATGATCAGGCCCCACACGAGGATGCCGGTGATCAGAGCGGCCGCCCAGGACCCCTGCCACAGGGAGAGGATGCGAGGCGCCTCTTCAGTGACCGGGGTGGGCAATCCGAGGCGGGGGAAGTCTTTCCATGTATACGAGCAACCAGTGGCGGTCGCCAGGACCACGCCCGCAGTCAGCGCCTGCAGCAGCTTCCGCCGCATCGGGCGCCGCGGCGAGCGGTCGGAGCCGTAGGGACTCACGTAGCGCCTTCCCGAGAGTCTCGGCCCGCGCGGCCGGCCGCGGCCGCATTCGGGTCGGTCGCCGGCCCTGACGCAGGCAGGGGTTTGGATGTTTATGCGGACCAAACCCTACTGGACGCTATTTGGGGTCGCGCGGGGAGGGTGCCCAACGCGCCGTTACTGACCCCGAAGGGATGGATCCGCCGTACGGGGGACGGCCCAACGGGCCCCGAATGGCGGGGTCCCGAAGGCATCTGACGGCCCCTGACCTCGGTCGGGCGCGGCGCCGGCGTGGCGGCCCGTTAGCGTGGCCGGATGCCGTACTTCGACACCGCGTCCGCCGCCCCGCTGCACCCCGTGGCCCGGCAGGCTCTCCAGGCCTCCCTTGACGAAGGCTGGGCCGACCCGGCCCGGCTGTACCGCGAAGGGCGCCGGGCCCGGCTGCTGCTGGACGCGGCGCGGGAGGCCGCGGCGGAGGCGGTGGGCTGCCGTCCCGACGAGCTCGTGTTCACTCCTTCGGGGACGCACTCGGTTCACTCGGGCATGGCCGGGGTCCTGGCGGGGCGTCGGCGCGTCGGCGGGCATCTGGTCGTATCAGCGGTGGAACACAGCTCCGTACTGCACGCGGCGGAGGTCCACGCAGCGGGCGGCGGGCGGGTCGAGGAGGTCCCGGTGGACCGGTTCGGCCGGGTCGCGGCCTCTTCCTACGGGGAACTCGTGGGCCCCTCCACCGCGCTGGCCTGCCTCCAGTCGGCCAACCACGAGGTCGGCACCGTCCAGCCCGTGGCCGAGGTCGCCGAGGTGTGCGCCGCCGCCGGGGTCCCGTTGCTGGTGGACGCCGCGCAGTCGCTGGGCTGGGGGCCGGTCCCCGGGAACTGGTCCGTGCTGTGCGCGAGCGCCCACAAATGGGGCGGCCCGGCCGGGGTCGGCCTGCTGGTGGTCCGCAAGGGAGTGCGCTTCGCCCCCCAAGGCCCGTCCGACGAAAGGGAGTCGGGGCGCTCCCCCGGCTTCGTCAACCTCCCCGCGGCCGTCGCGGCGGCGGCCTCCCTGCGGGCGGTGCGCGCGGAGGCGGACGCGGAGGCGGCCCGCCTGCGGATCCTGGTGGACCGGCTGCGGCGGCGGGTCGCCCGCCTGGTGCCGGACGTGGAGGTGGTCGGCCATCCCGACCTCCGGCTCCCGCACCTGGTCACCTTCTCCTGCCTGTACGTCGACGGGGAGACCCTGCTCCACGGGCTGGACCGGGCCGGGTACTCCGTCTCCTCCGGCTCCTCGTGCACCAGCTCGACGCTGACGCCGTCCCATGTCCTGCGGGCGATGGGGGTGCTGTCGGAGGGGAACGTACGGGTGTCCCTGCCGGCCGGTACGACCGCGGCGGAGGTCAACGGCTTCCTGGAGGTCCTGCCGGGGCTGGTGGCGGGGGTCCGCGAGCAACTCGGCGTGGTGGAACCGGTGATGGCCGCCGATCCGGATGCGCAATCCCTGGAGCTGGACACCCTCGGCCTGCGGTGTCCGCAGCCGGTGATCGAGCTGGCGCGCGCCATCGGGCGGGTTCCGGTGGGTGGCACGGTGACCGTCCTGTCGGACGACGAGGTCGCGCGACTGGACATTCCGGCGTGGTGCGCGATGCGGGGGCAGATCTACGTGGGCGAAGCCCCGCGTCCCCTCGGTACGGCGTACACGGTCCGCCGGGCGGTCTGACCCGGGTCGCGTCGGGGGCTGCCCTGCGGGGCGGAACGCCGGCGGGGCTGGATATGTCCAGCCCCGCCGGCGTTTGAGGCGCGGGGTCCGGGGCGGAGCCCCGGGGAACGGTGGAAGGGTGGGTAGGGGACTTCGCCCCGCAGGGCCGGACCACCCGCACCCGTCCACCGGGCCGCGAGGGGCTACGCCGGGAGGTGGGACTGGACTTCCGTCGCCGCCTCGTCGCCGTAGGCCTTCGTGAAGCGCTCCATGAAGTGGGCCCGGCCCAGGGTGTACTCCTGGGTGCCGAGGGTCTCGATGACGAGCGTGGCCAGCATGCAGCCGACCTGCGCGGCCCGCTCCAGGCCGACGCCCCAGCCGAGCCCCGTAAGGAAGCCCGCGCGGAACGCGTCGCCGACACCCGTCGGGTCGACCTTCGCGGTCTCCTCCGGGCAGCCGACCACGATCGGGTCGTGGCCGACCCGGTCGATGCGGACGCCGTTCGAGCCGAGCGTGGTGACCCGGGTGCCGACCTTCGCCAGGATCTCCGCGTCGGTCCAGCCGGACTTCGCCTCGATGAGGCCCTTCTCGTACTCGTTCGAGAAGAGGTACGTCGCGCCCTCCATCAGGGTGCGGATGTTGTCGCCGTCCATCCGGGCGATCTGCTGCGAGAAGTCCGCGGCGAAGGGGATCGCCCGCGTGCGGCACTCCTCCGTGTGGCGCAGCATCGCCTCGGGGTCGTCCGCGCCGATCAGGACGAGGTCCAGGCCGCCGACCCGGTCCGCGACCGACTTCAGCTCGATCAGGCGGGCCTCGCTCATCGCGCCCGTGTAGAAGGAGCCGATCTGGTTGTGGTCGGCGTCCGTCGTGCAGACGAAGCGCGCGGTGTGCAGGACCTCGGAGATCCGCACGGACTGGGTGTCGACGCCGTGCCGGTCGAGCCAGGCGCGGTACTCGTCGAAGTCGGAGCCGGCCGCGCCGACGAGGATCGGCCGGGCACCGAGCTGCCCCATGCCGAAGCAGATGTTCGGGCCGACGCCGCCGCGCCGTACGTCGAGGTTGTCGACGAGGAAGGAGAGGGAGACCGTGTGCAGCTGGTCCGCGACCAACTGGTCGGCGAAGCGGCCGGGGAAGGTCATGAGGTGGTCAGTGGCGATGGAGCCGGTGACTGCGATACGCACGGCGTGGACGCTCCTGCGAGGGAAGGCAAGGGGACATTCAAAACTACCCGGTCGGCGGGCCGAGGCCGACCGGCAGAAACTACCCCGTAGTAGCTCTTTCTTCACCCGAGGTGACGTGCCTACCGTGCCCCATGACCTACACCGATGGCTTCGGGCCCGTCCGGCCCGCCGGGATCACGGCGGGCACCGAGTTCGAGCAGCTGCTGGGCGACTGCGCCCGGATGGCCCCGCACTGGCCGGTTCCCGCGGATCCGCGGCCGGATAGGGTCGCGCCCTCCCAGATCAGCGGGATCCGCGTCCCGGCGGACTCGGCCCGCCTCATCGCCTCCACGGCGGTCTACGGCTACTAGGTGTATTGATCACGAGCGTTGTTGACACTGCCGAGGTCTTGAACATGGCGAAGACCTCCGGTGTGGTGGGAGCTGTCTAGGAACCCATTGCACGACGGAGGTCTTCGTGTCCCACCGTAATGCCCGGCTGACCGTCTTCGGTAGGCGCCTGCTGGTCGAACGAGTCCGCTCGGGCCGCCCCGTCGCGCACGTCGCGGCCGAGATGGGTATCTCGCGGGCCACCGCCCACAAGTGGGTCCGCCGATGGCGGACCGAGGGCGAAGCGGGCCTGCACGACCGATCCAGCCGGCCGCGCACAACACCGCACCGCACGACCGCAGCGGTCGAAGCCCGGGTCTGTGACCTGCGCAGAACCCGAAAGCTCGGCCCTGCCCGGATCGGCCCGATCCTGGGGCTGCCCGCCTCGACCGTGCACCGGATCCTGACCCGCCACGGTTTGGGCCGCCTGGCCTGGCTGGACCGGCCCACCGGGCAGCCGATCCGCCGCTACGAACGCGAGCACCCGGGCGAACTCATCCACGTCGACATCAAGAAACTCGGGAACATCCCGGACGGTGGCGGCTGGCGCACGGTCGGCCGGACGGCAGGCGACCGAAACCGCCAGAGCAGCACCACCGAGCGCAGAAGCTCCACGCCAGTGATCGGCTACTCCTACGTCCATTCCGCGGTCGACGACCACTCCCGTCTGGCCTACAGCGAAGTCCTCACCGACGAACGCAAGGAAACCGCCGCCGGGTTCTGGCAACGGGCGAACGTCTTCTTCACCCGCCACGGCATCACCGTCGAACGCGTCCTGACCGACAACGGCTCCTGCTACAAGTCGAAGCTGTTCACCCAGGCCCTGGCCGCGGCCGGCATCGCCCACAAGAAGACCAGGCCCTACCGGCCACAAACCAACGGGAAAGTCGAACGCTTCAACCGCACCCTCCTGGACGAATGGGCCTACCTACGGCCCTACACCTCCAACCAGGAACGGACAGCGGCCCTGGCAGACTTCCTCCACACCTACAACCACCACCGCAGCCACACCGCACTGGGCGGACACCCACCCATCACCCGAGTCAACAACCCTGCGGGTCAATACAACTAGGCCGTCCGGCCCTGACCGGCCCCGGCGGAACCGGATCCGCGTCTGTTCCGTCACACCCGCATCACCCCATGCGGGACGGGCAAAGGAGCGATGCGGTGACCAGCGAACAACCCGATGGACTGGAAGCACCCGGTGCACCCAAGACGCCCGAGGTGCTTGAGGCACCCGGTGCGTCACGTGCCACACGACGGCGGCAGGTCTGGGTCGTCGGTTCGATCGCGGCCGCCGTCCTGCTCACCGGCGGCGGCACCGCCATCTGGGCGTCGACCGCCCACGGGGAGGGGCGTACGGATGTCAGCGCGGCCTCCGCGCCCCGCTCGGCGCCCACTCCACCCGGGCCCGGCATCGCCCCAGGCGAGCCCGACCCCGCCGGCGGCGGGGTCACGTACACCGCCGATGTCCCCCTCCCGGACGGCCCGGCCACGGCGCCGGCCTTCGCCGCGAGCGGTGAGGTGACCTCCGCCGAGGTGGCGCGGCTCGCGACGGCGCTGGGGATCTCCGGTGCGCCCCGGCTCGTCGGGGAGACCTGGCAGGCCGGGGAGACCGCGGACGGCTCCGGGCCCCGGCTCACGGTGAACCTGAAGGCTCCGGGGACCTGGAACTTCTCCCGCTTCCAGGTCGGCGGCACCGGGGACGACTGCGTGCGCGGCAAGGACACCTGCGGACCGGCCACCCTCCCCCAGGACCTGGGCCAGGAGCACGGCGGCACCGCCGGGACGCCCGTCTCCGAGGAGGCCGCCAAGGCCGCCGCCGCGCCCGTGCTGGCGGCCGTGGGCCAGGGCGCGGCCGCGCTCGACGCCCGGGTCGCCCAGGGCTCCGTACGCCTGGTGACGGCCGACCCGGTGATCGGGGGCCTGCGCACGCAGGGGTGGTCCACCCGGATCGGTGTCGGGGTGGACTCCCGGGTGGTGTCGGGCAGTGGCGAGCTGAAGGTTCCGGAGCGGGCCGGCGAGCAGCCGGTGATCGGCGCCGTGGACGCGCTGGCCCGGCTCAACGACAAGTCCCGGGGCTCCGGCGCCACGGACCCCGGCCCGAGCGGCTGCGCCACGAGCGTCCCGCTGACCCCGGACACCCCGGACGGCGCCACGGACACGCTGCCCTGCAACCCGGAGCCCCGGCCGATGAAGCCGACGCGGACGGAGTCGGTGCGCGGCGCCGAGCTCGGGCTGGTCCCGGGCACGGTCCAAGCGGGCCGCGGCCTGGTGCCGGCCTGGCTGTTCGCGGTGGAGGGCAAGAGCGGCGGTCCGGGCCACACGGTGGCCCAGCCTGCGTCCCTGACCCAGGAGGCTCCCCCGCTCGACCCGCCCGCCCCGGTCGACCCGCCCGCGAAGGGGCAGACCGTGCCCGGTTTCTCGTACTCCGCGGCGGACCGGACGCTGACCGTGAACTTCTGGGGCGGGGTGTGCAGCGCGTACGCCCTGGAGGTCCGCGAGCAGCCCGGGTCGGTGATGGTGAGGATCACGGACACCCCGAACAAGCCGGGGCAGTCCTGCATCATGCTGGCGCAGGAGATGACGGTGACGGGCACGCTCCAGCAGCCGCTGGGCGACCGCAAGGTGGTCGACGCGACCACGGGCAAGGCCGTCCCCCGCCAGTAGCCGCCGGGACGCGCGCGAGGGGCCCGTCCGCGGATGTCCGCGGGCGGGCCCCTCTCGTCTGCTCTGCGAGCTCAGCCGGGCCGTGAGGCCCTGCGGGGCTTAGTTGAACGAGTCGCCGCAGGCGCAGGAGCCCGTGGCGTTCGGGTTGTCGATCGTGAAGCCCTGCTTCTCGATGGTGTCGACGAAGTCGATCGACGCGCCGTGCAGGTACGGAGAGCTCATCCGGTCCGTGACGACCTTCACACCGTCGAAGTCCTTCACGACGTCGCCGTCGAGGGAGCGCTCGTCGAAGAAGAGCTGGTAGCGCAGGCCGGAGCAGCCGCCGGGCTGGACGGCGACGCGCAGCGCCAGGTCATCGCGGCCTTCCTGCTCCAGCAGGGTCCTGACCTTTTCGGCGGCGGCGTCGGACAGGAGGATGCCGTCGCTCACGGTGGTCTTTTCGTCCTGTACGGACATCTGCATTCACTCCCGAAGTGGGCGGCTCCCCACCCAAGGCGGGGAAACGTCGGACTCTTGCCGTCGGTGGCAACGAGCGGGACCGCGGATTCATTCCGGGACCCGACGCGTGTTTCAGAAATTCCATGCTCGCACACCGCCGCGCGGTGGTGGGTCCCCGCGAGGCGCCCGCGGCGGGCGGGCGAATTCGTCACATCGACACTATCGGCATCGTCAAAGTGACGTGAAGCAGTTATGATAGATAACGTCAAATAGACGAGAAGTCGAAGCGAAGGCTTCAGAGTGGCTTCAGAAGTCCCTTGTCGCAGAACAGAAAGGGTGCGTGTCGTGACCACCGCCCAGCCTTTGGACAACCAGCCTTTGGACGTCCAGCCGACGCCCCTTGCCTTGCTGCTGCTCGGCCGTGAGGCCGACCCCAAGAGCGAGCGCGGGGTGGAGTGCCCCGGCGACCTGCCCTCGCCGTCGGACCCGGACCTCGTGGCGCGCGCCCGTGCCGCCAAGGAGAAGCTCGGGGACAAGGTCTTCATCCTCGGCCACCACTACCAGCGTGACGAGGTCATCGAGTTCGCCGACGTCACCGGTGACTCCTTCAAGCTCGCCAAGGACGCGGCCGCCAGGCCGGAGGCCGAGTACATCGTCTTCTGCGGCGTCCACTTCATGGCCGAGTCCGCGGACATCCTCACCTCGGACGACCAGAAGGTGGTCCTGCCGGACCTGGCCGCGGGCTGCTCGATGGCCGACATGGCCACCGCCGAGCAGGTCGCCGAGTGCTGGGACGTGCTGACCGAGGCCGGCATCGCCGGAGCCACGGTCCCCGTCTCGTACATGAACTCCTCGGCCGACATCAAGGCCTTCACCGGCAAGCACGGCGGCACGATCTGTACGTCGTCCAACGCCAAGAAGGCCCTGGAGTGGGCGTTCGAGCAGGGCGAGAAGGTGCTCTTCCTGCCGGACCAGCACCTGGGCCGCAACACCGCCGTCCGCGACATGGGCATGACCCTCGACGACTGCGTGCTGTACAACCCGCACAAGCCGAACGGCGGCCTGACCGTCGAGCAGCTGCGGAACGCCAAGATGATCCTGTGGCGCGGTCACTGCTCGGTGCACGGCCGGTTCTCGGTCGACTCGGTCAACGACGTGCGCGCCCGCATCCCCGGCGTGAACGTGCTGGTCCACCCCGAGTGCAAGCACGAGGTCGTGGCGGCCGCGGACTACGTCGGCTCCACCGAGTACATCATCAAGGCGCTGGAGGCGGCCCCGGCCGGCTCCAAGTGGGCCATCGGCACCGAGCTGAACCTGGTCCAGCGTCTGGCGAACCGTTTCGCCGCGGAGGACAAGGAGGTCGTCTTCCTCGACAAGACGGTCTGCTTCTGCTCGACCATGAACCGCATCGACCTCCCCCACCTGGTGTGGACCCTGGAGTCCCTGGCCGAGGGCAACCTCGTCAACCGGATCCAGGTCGACAAGGAGACCGCGGACTTCGCCAAGCTCGCCCTGGAGCGGATGCTCGCGCTTCCGTAGCGGACCTTGCCGCAACGCCCGAAGGGCCGCCCCTCCTGCGAGGGGCGGCCCTTCGGCCTGTACGGGTCCTGCGTCGTCCGTCAGACCTTGACGGGGCTCTCGTCCTCCGCCGGGGCGGCCGGGGCCGGGACCACGGTCAGGCGGGCCGTCTTCTTCGCGCTGCGGCGCTCCTTGCGGAGCTCCAGCATCGTGTAGAGGGTCGGCACCAGGAGCAGGGTCAGCAGGGTGGAGCTGATCAGGCCGCCGATGACGACCACCGCCAGCGGCTGCGAGATGAAGCCGCCCTCGCCGGTGACGCCCAGCGCCATCGGGAGCAGCGCGAAGATCGTCGCCAGTGCCGTCATCAGGATCGGGCGCAGACGGTGGCGGCCGCCCTCGACGACCGCCTCGATCACTCCGTAGCCCTGGGCCCGGTACTGGTTGACCAGGTCGATCAGGACGATCGCGTTGGTCACGACGATGCCGATGAGCATCAGCATGCCGATCAGCGCCGGGACGCCGAGCGGGGTGCCGGTGACCAGGAGCAGGCCGAGCGCGCCGGTCGCCGCGAACGGGATGGAGACCAGCAGGATCAGCGGCTGCACCAGCGAGCGGAAGGTCGCGACCAGCAGCATGAACACGATCGCGATGGCCGCGAGCATGGCCAGGCCCAGCTGGCCGAAGGCCTCGCTCTGGTCCTGTCCGACGCCGCCGATGGTGGCCGTGGCGCCCGCGGGCAGGTCCAGGGCCTTGATCTTCGACTGCAGGGTGGAGCTGACGGCGCCGGTGTTGTCGCCGACCGGCTTCGCGCTGATGGTCGCGGCGCGGGCGCCGTCGATCCGGGTCATCGCGACGGGGCCGGGGACCTCCTTGACCTCGGCGATGTCGCCGAGCTTCACGGGGCCGACGGGCAGCGCCTGCAGCTCGGCCAGGGTGGTGGCCGGCTGCGCGGACCTGATGACGATGTCCCGCTCGGTGTCGTCCAGTACCGCCTTGCCCGCCGGGTTGCCGCGTACGGCCTGGCCGACGATGGCGCCGAGGGCGGCCTGGTTCAGGCCGAACTCCGCGGCCTTGGGGGTGGCGGTGACCGAGATCCGGGGCACGGACTGGGACAGGTCGCTCTGGACGTCGGTGACGTCCTCGATCTTCGCGACCTCGGCGCGGACCTGCTCGGCGGCCTGGGCCAGGACGGCCCCGTCACCGGCCTTGACGACGACGCTGAGGTTCTGGCTGCCGAAGCCGTCGCCGGCGGCGATGGTGGTCTCGCCGATGCCGCTCAGCCCCTTGAGGGCGGTCTCGATGTGCTTCTTGGCCGCCTCGGTCTTGCCCGAGTTCTCCAGGGTGACCTGGTAGGAGGCCTGGTTGGAGCCCGTACCGCCACCGAAGGCGGCCATGAAGCCGGAGGAGCCGACGGTGACCTGGTAGTCCTTGACCCCGTCGGTCCCGTCCAGAACCTTCTCGACCTTGCGGCTCGCCTCGTCCGCGGCGGCCAGCGAGGTGCCGGGCGGCAACTGCTGCTTGATGCTCAGGACTTCCTGCTCGCCCTGGTCGAAGAAGTTCGTCTTGAGCAGCGGGGTCATGCCCAGCGTCGCGATGAACACCACGACGGCGACCACCAGGGTGGCGACCCGGCGGCGGGTGACCAGGCCCAGCGCCCGTACGTAGAACTGCTGGAGCTTGCTGCGGGACTCCTTCTCCTCGGCCTCGCGGCGGGCCTTCTCGATGCTCGCGGCGTCCCCCTCGCTGACGCCCTTCGGCGCGCGCAGGAACCAGTACGAGAGCACCGGCACGACCGTCAGGGAGACGAGCAGCGAGGCCAGCAGGGCCGCGGTGACGGTGATGGAGAACGGGCCGAAGAACTGGCCGACCATGCCGCCGACGAAGGCGATCGGCAGGAAGACGGCGACGGTGGTGAGCGTGGAGGAGGTGACCGCGCCGGCCACCTCCTTGACCGCGGTGATGATCGCGCTCTGTCGTTCCTCGCCGTAGCCGAGGTGGCGCTTGATGTTCTCCAGGACCACGATCGAGTCGTCGACGACCCGGCCGATGGCGATGGTGAGCGCGCCCAGCGTCAGCATGTTGAGGGAGAGGTCGCGGGTCCACAGCACGATCAGCGCGAGGACGACGGACAGCGGGATGGAGACCGCGGTGACCAGCGTCGAGCGCAGCGAGCCGAGGAAGACCAGGATCACGACGACCGCGAAGACCAGGCCGAGCAGGCCCTCGGTGGTCAGGCCCGAGATGGACTTGGCGACGGCCGGGCCCTGGTCGCTGACCACGGCCAGGTCGGCGCCGGAGCCGAGGGTGGTGCGGAGCTCGGGCAGCTTGTCCTTGACCGCGTCCGAGATGGCGACGGCGCTGCCGTCCTTGTCCATGGTGAGGACCAGGGCGAGGCTGGGCTTGCCGTTGGTGCGGGTGAGGGAGTCGGCCTTCGCCGGCTCCTGCTTCACGCTCGCCACGTCGCCGAGGCGGACGGCCGGCTTGCCCGGTCCGGCGGTGAGGCGCAGGTCCTCCAGCTGGGCGAGCGAGGTGTAGCCCGAACCGACGCGCACGGTGCGGTTCTTGCCCGCCTCGTCGAAGGAGCCGGCGGGGATCGTGGCGCCGCCCGCCTGGAGGCCCTGGGCCAGGGCCGCGCCGTCGAGGCCGGCGGCGGCGAGCTTGGCGTTGTCGGGGGTGACGGTGACCTGGAGGTCCCGGACCCCGTCGACGGTGACCTGGCCGACGCCCGCGATGTCCTCCAGCGCGGGGACGACGGACTTGGTCAGCTGGTCGGCAAGCGCCTGCTGGTCCTTGTCGGAGGTCACGGCGAGGACCACCGTCGGGATGTCGTCGGTGGAACCGGCGATCACCTGCGGGTCGACCTCGGCGGGCAGCCGTACGCGGGCCCGGTTGACGGCCTGCTGGACATCGGCGACGAGCTGCTTGGTGCCCTCGTCGCCGTAGTCGAAGGTCGCCATGATGAGGGCGTTGCCCTCGCTGGCGGTGGAGGTGATGCCGGTGATGCCGTCGACGCCCTTGAGCAGGGCCTCGATCGGTTCGACGACCTGCTTCTCCACCACGTCGGGCGAGGCGCCCTGGTACGGCGCGAGCACGGTCACCATCGGCAGGTCGATGGAGGGCAGCAGCTGCTGCTTGAGCTGCGGGATGGCAATGGCGCCGAAGAGGAGCGCGACGAGCGACACGAGGCCGATCAGCGCCCTCTGGGCGAGGCTGAAGCGGGACAGCCGGAACATGGGTATGGGGATCTCTCTGCAGGGACGCGGTGACGTCGACGAGGCATGACGGACGGCCGTGCCTTCGGGCACGCGCGGGGCCCCTCAGCCTCTCCCGCGCACGGGCACGCCGACGTCGCCCCCAGGTCCCGTCCTTATCCGGGGCATACCGCGTCCGCAGTAGGCGGGACTACTCCCGAACCGCGCAGAACCGCTCCGAGCCGCGCCGGCCTACTCGACCCTGGGCCGGACTAGTCCCGATTCGTAGGCGATGACCACCAATTGCGCCCTGTCCCGGGCGCCGAGCTTGGACATGGCCCGGTTCACGTGGGTCTTGACGGTGAGCGGGCTGACTTCCAGCCGGCGGGCGATCTCGTCGTTGGACAGGCCCGCCGCCACGAGGACGAGGACCTCGCGCTCGCGTCCGGTCAGCGCGGCGAGGCGCTGCGCGTGGGCGGCGCCGGCCGCGGGGGTGGTTCCGTCGCCGCCGCCCTGCGCGAGGAAGGTGGCGATGAGCCCCTTGGTGGCGGCCGGGGAGAGCAGTGCGTCGCCGGCGGCCGCGACGCGGATGGCGTTGAGCAGTTCCTCGGGCTCGGCGCCCTTGCCGAGGAAGCCGGAGGCGCCCGCCCGCAGGGCCGCCGCCACGTACTCGTCCACCTCGAAGGTCGTCAGCATCACCACGCGCACGTCGGCCAGTTCGGGGTCGGCGCTGATCAGCCGGGTGGCGGCGAGGCCGTCGGTGCCGGGCATCCGGATGTCCATGAGCACGACGTCGGGCCGCTCCGTGCGCGCCAGCTCGAAGGCCTGCGCCCCGTCGGAGGCCTCCCCGACGACGTACATGTCGGCCTCGGAGTCGACGAGCACCTTGAACGCGCTGCGCAGCAGGGCCTGGTCGTCGGCGAGGAGCACCCGGATGGGCGTCGGGGCCTGGTTCGGGGTCTTTTCCACGCCCTGACCCTACGTCGTCCCCCGCGGCGCGGTCCGGGGCGGGCCCGGCCGGTGGCGAGGCCTCAGCCCAGGGCCAGTACCACCAGGGCCGTCGTCGCCGAGACCTCGGCCAGGGCTCCGAACACGTCACCCGTGACCCCGTCGAAGCGGCGCACGCAGCGGCGGAGCAGGGCCTCCGCGGCCAGCAGGGCGGCCAGGACCGCGACCGCGTGCTGCGCGACCGCCGGCAGGCCCAGCGGCAGTGCGGCCGCGCCGGACAGCACCACCGTGAGCGCGGCGACCCGGGTGGCGGTGCCCAGCGGGACGACTCCGGCGACCGCCGCGCCCAGCCCCTCGGGGCGGGCCGGGGGGACCCCGTCGCGGGAGGCCAGGGTCATGGCGAGCCGGGCGGTGACGGCGGCGACCACGGCGGCCAGCGCCCCCCGGATCCAGCTGTCGGCGTACGCGTCGGCCAGCGCCGCGACCTGGACCAGCAGCACGAACACGAGTGCCACCACCCCGAAGGGGCCGATGTCGGACTGCTTCATGATGCGCAGCGCGGCGTCGGCCGGCTTGGCGCTGCCCAGTCCGTCCACCGTGTCGGCGAGGCCGTCCAGGTGCAGGGCGCGGGTCAGGGCCGCCGGTACGGCCACGGTGACGGCAGCCGCGAGCAGCGGACCTCCGCCGCCCAGCAGCAGGAGCACCCCGGGCACGGCCGCGAGGAGCCCCACGACGAGCCCGGCGAGCGGGGCGCAGGCCATGCCGGTGCGGGCGGCGGGGCGGTCCCAGCGGGTGATGCGCGCGGGCAGCACGGTGAGCGTGCCGAAGGCGAAGCGGACCCCGTCGAGCAGGGAGGCCCGGTCCGTGGGCGGGGTCAGGGGCGAGCCGTCGTACGAATCTGTCATCGGCGCGAACGCTACCCGCTCGACGGGACCGGTAAGTTACCCATAACGCCCCAAATCGGGAGGTGGTGGCATGGGTCACTGGTGGTATCGCAACATCGTGGAGCCGGGGAAGCTCCCGCTGCTCCTCGCACTGCTCTCCTTCGTCCTGTCCTTCCTGGTCACCCGCATGATCACCCGCATGATCCGGGCGGGCCGGGGGCCCTTCAAGAACGTCACCCCGGGCGGCATGCACATCCACCACGTGGTCCCCGGTGTGATCCTCGTGATCATCGGCGGCTTCGGCGCCATCGGCAGCGCCCGGCACAGCTTCGGGGCGGGCGTGTCAGCCGTGATCTTCGGGCTGGGAGCGGGGCTGGTGCTGGACGAGTTCGCGCTGATCCTGCACCTGGACGACGTCTACTGGAGCGAGCAGGGGCGCACGAGCGTGGAGATCGTGGTCCTGACGGCGGCGATCGTGGCGCTGGTGCTGGGCGGCTTCCTGCCCTTCGGGGTCAACGACCTCACCGAGGACGAACGGCACAACCGCGGGCTGGTCGCCATGAACACGGCGACCAACTTCTTCCTGGCCCTGATCGCCCTGTGGAAGGGCAAACCGCGCACCGCGTTCTTCGGCACGGTCATCCCCTTCGTCGCGCTGATCGGCGCGATCCGGCTCGCCCGGCCCGGTTCCCCGTACGCGAAGAAGTTCTACGTCAACCGCCCGAAGGCCCGCGCCAAGGCGGGGCTGCGCGCCTTCCACCACGACCGCCGCTGGGCCTCGCCGCGGCGCAGGTTCGAGAACTTCATCGGCGGGACCCCGGACCCGGAGCGGAAGGTCTCCAAGAGCGAGAAGCACTGACGGCACGGACAGCGACAGCACGGACGCGGCCGGAACGGAGGAAGGGCCCACCCCGACGGGGGTGGGCCCTTCCTTCACGTCTCAGCCCGGGATCAGCCCGTCGTCGCTGAGCATCTCCCGCACCTCGTCCAGTGAGGCGTCGGGGGCGGGCAGGATCAGCTCGGAGGGCTCCAGCGCCTCGTCGGGCAGCGGTTCGCCGAGGCGCCGTACGGCTTCGAGGAGCTCGCCCAGCGTGCGCCGGAAGCCCGCCTCGTCACCGCTCTCCATCTCCGCGAGCAGTTCGTCGTCCAGCTTGTTGAGCTCGGTGAAGTGGCTGTCCGCCAGCTCCACCTGACCTTCCCCCATGATGCGGACAATCATGACGGGCCCCGTCCTACTGCTTGTCGAACCGGTGCTGGGTCTGCGACTGCTGGCCGGCGCCGGGGGTGCCGCCCTCGATGGCCGACTGCTGGGCGGAGGGGCCGCCCGCCAGCTCGGCCTTCATGCGCTGGAGCTCCAGCTCCACGTCGGTCCCGCCGGAGAGACGGTCGAGCTCGGCCTGGATGTCGTCCTTGGAGCCGAGGCCGCTGCGGTCGTCGAGCGCGCCGGAGGCGAGCAGCTCGTCGATCGCGCCGGCGCGGGCCTGGAGCTGCGCCGTCTTGTCCTCGGCGCGCTGGATGGCGAGGCCGACGTCGCTCATCTCCTCGGAGATGCCGGAGAAGGACTCGGCGATCCGCGTCTGCGCCTGGGCGGCCGTGTACGTGGCCTTGATGGTCTCCTTCTTCGTGCGGAAGGCGTCCACCTTGGCCTGCAGCCGCTGCGCGGCGAGGGTCAGCTTCTCCTCCTCGCCCTGGAGGGTCTGGTGCTGCACCTCCAGGTCGCTGACCTGCTGCTGCAGCGAGGCGCGACGGGACAGGGCCTCGCGGGCCAGGTCCTCGCGGCCGAGCGCCAGCGCCTTGCGGCCCTGGTCCTCCAGCTTGCTGGACTGGCCCTGGAGCTGGTTGAGCTGCAGCTCCAGCCGCTTGCGGGAGGTCGCCACGTCGGCAACGCCGCGGCGCACCTTCTGAAGCAGCTCCAGCTGCTTCTGGTACGAGTAGTCGAGGGTCTCGCGCGGGTCCTCGGCCCGGTCCAGGGCCTTGTTCGCCTTCGCGCGGAAGATCATCCCCATACGCTTCATGACACCGCTCATGGGCTTCGCGCGCCCCCTTCTAGACGGACTGTGCTCCAGGTCACCAACAAGACCCACAGTACGGGCCCTGTCTCTATTACCGCACTGTTCGAGCGGGGATGCGCTCCTCCTCCAGGACGACTGCTCGTCCTCCGTGTCAGGCGTAAGGAGTAGGTGCTCCCCCAGGTAAGGACGCCCGCCGTTGCCGGATCGTTCCCCGCCGGGATGGGGCGCGTGGCCACAACCACGTACCCTTGGGTTTGTGTTTGGTAGCCGATCCTCCAAGGAAGAGAAGGACGCCGCCACCGACAAGGTGAGCGCCGACCTCTCGCAGTCCCGTGACCCTCAGGCCCCGAAGGGCCGCCCGACGCCGAAGCGTGCTGTGGCCCAGTCGCAGCGCAAGGCCGTGGTGGCCTCGACCGGCAACCGCAAGGAGGATGCCAAGCGAGCTCGTGAGCGCCGCCGGGTCGAGATGACCAAGCAGCGCGAGGCCCTCGCCAATGGCGACGAGCGTTATCTGCCCAACCGCGACAAGGGTCCCGTGCGCCGGTACGTGCGCGACTTCGTGGACTCCCGCTTCTCCGTCGCCGAGATGTTCCTGCCGCTGGCCGTGATCATCCTGGTGCTGAGCATGGTGCGGGTTCCGTCCATCCAGAACATCGCGCTCCTGCTGTGGCTCGGCGTGATCGCGCTGATCATCGTCGACTCCGTCGGCATGTTCATCCGCCTGCGCAAGGCCCTGAACGAGCGCTTCCCGAACGAGCCCAAGCGCGGCGCCGTCGCGTACGGCCTGATGCGCACCCTCCAGATGCGCCGGCTGCGTCTGCCGAAGCCGCAGGTCAAGCGCGGGGAACGGCCCTGAGCCGAGGAACGCCCGGAGCGTTCGGCGGGGGTGGCTTCACGGACGGGGCCCGTCTTTGGCTCGAAGGCCTGGGCGGGCTCCGCAACGTGGTGCGCCAAGAGCTCGTCGGCCGTCAGGTCGACGAGCAGATCGCGCAGCGCTTCGCCGTGGGGCAGCGGCTGCGCGTCCTCGACGTCGGCATGGGCCAGGGCACCCAGGCACTGCGCCTGGCCCGCGCCGGGCACATGGTGACCGGTCTGGAGCAGGACCCGGCCATGCTGGCCGTCGCCCGTGAGGTGCTGGCCGCCGAGCCCCCCGGGATCCGGGACCGCGTCCGCCTCATGGAGGGCGACGGCCGGGAGACCGGCGCGCACTTCCTGCCGGGCAGCTTCGACGTCGTGCTCTGCCACGGCGTCCTCATGTACCTGCCCGAGCCGGACGCCATGGTCGCCGGGCTCGCCCGGATGCTGGCGCCCGGCGGACTGCTGTCCCTGCTGGTGCGCAACGGCGACGCCCTCGCGATGCGGCCCGGCCTGCACGGCGACTGGACGGCCGCGCTGGCCGCCTTCGACGGCGTCGACTATACGAACCGGCTGGGCCTGGACGTACGCGCCGACCGGCTGGCCACGCTGACCGCGACCCTGTCGGGGATCGGCGCCCCGCTGCAGACCTGGTACGGCGTACGCGTCTTCACCGACGGCACCGAGGCCGGTGACAAGCTCCCCGACGAAGCGGAACTGGAGGGGCTGCTCGCCGCCGAGGACCGCGCCGGGCGGACCGACCCCTACCGCGGGGTCGCCGCGCTGCTGCACCTGTGCGGCGTACGGGGCTGAGCGCCCGGGCGGCCCCCGGGCACCACGACACGGCAGAGCCCGGACCCCCTGAGGGGTCCGGGCTCTCGCGCGCCCCGGCCTGATCCGGCCTGATCCGGCCTGACCGGTCAGCGCCGGTCGGCGCCGGTCCGCGCCGGTTAGAGTTCCGCGGCCTCGCGCAGGCTCATCGTGTAGAGCTGGACCCCGTTGTCGTCGGACAGCTTCACCTGTTCGGTACCGCCCTCCAGCAGGTCCTTCCAGTACTCGCCGATCCAGGATTCGGCGTCCCCCTGCGTGGTGAACTCCTCCGGCACCACCGACGGGCTCGTCTCATCGCCGTCGGCCGTCTCGAACCGCCACGTCCACGCCATGTCCGCCTCCGTTGCTCGTCCGCTTCTCACACGCTTCTCGCCTTGAGTGTGCCCGCAGACTAACCGGGCGCGCAGCAGTCCCGGCGACGCGGGAGGATCATCCTGTGGAACTCACTCTGCTCGGCACCGGCACACCCGAAGGACTGCCCCGCCCCGGCTGTCCCTGCGCCGCCTGCGCGCTCTCCGTGGGGCCCCGGGCGCGCGCCGCCACCTCCGTGCTCGTGGACGGGGCGCTGCTGCTGGACCTGACCCCCGGGGCGGTGCTCGCCGGCGCCCGGGCGGGGCATTCGCTGGCCGCCGTACGGCAGGTCCTGCTGACCCACCCGCACGACGGGCCCCCCGTGGAGCTGCCGCCGGGGCTGCCGGCGGCCGGGCGGGTGCCGGACGGGCGGGAGCTCGCGGTGATCTCCGGGCACCGGGTGCGGGCCGTGCCGATGGACGCGCCGGGCACCGGGTACGAGGTGACCGGGCCCGACGGTGCCCGGATGCTGTACCTGCCGCCGGGCGGCGCCCCGGCCGGGACCTCGGGCACCAGCGGGCGGCGTCCGTACGACGTGGTCCTCGCGGACGTGCTCGGCCGGCCGGAGGCGCTGGCGCGGCTGCGGGCCAGCGGGGCGGTGGGCCCGGCGACGGACGTGATCGCCGTCCACCTGGACCACGACACCCCGCCGGGCGCGGAACTGGAGCGCCGGTGCGCCGCCGCGGGCGCGCGGACGGTGGCGGACGGGACCACGGTGGCGGCCGGGGAGTACCGGCCGGCGCCCGAAGTGCCGCGGCGGACCCTGGTCCTGGGCGGGGCCCGGTCCGGCAAGTCGTACGAGGCCGAGCGCCGGCTGACCGGCTACCCGGAGGTCGTCTACGTGGCCACGGGCGGTACGCGCGAGGGCGACGCGGAATGGGCCGCACGGATCGGGCTCCACCGCGAGCGCAGGGCCTCGTCCTGGCGGACGGTGGAGACCTGCGATCTGGTGCCGCTGCTGGAACAGGAGGGCCCGGCGCTGCTCATCGACTGCCTGGCGCTGTGGCTCACGGACGCGATGGACCGGGCCGGTGCCTGGGAGGACGCGGTCTGGGCGGACAAGGGCGCCGCGGAGCTGCGGGAACGGACCGAAGCGCTGGTGGCCGCCGTCCGCGCGACCCGCAGGCCGGTGGTGCTGGTGAGCAACGAGGTCGGCTCGGGCGTGGTCCCCGCGACCGCGTCGGGGCGCCGGTTCCGCGACGAGCTGGGGCGGCTGAACGCGGGGGTCGCCGGGGAGTGCGAGCACGTCCTCCTGGTGGTGGCGGGGCAGGCGCTGGTCCTGAAGCAGTAGCCGCGGGCACCTGCAACGAAACGCGGCGCACGGACCGTTCGGGCGCCGCTGGGGCCTGTCGTCAAACTCGCGTGCCAGGCGTCGCGGGGCAGACGGGGGTTTGACGACAGGCCCTAGGGGCCGCTGTACCCTCTGGCAAATGACCACGCTGAATCTCGACGACTTCTCCGATCTGATCGAGCGCCCCGACGGGGGCGTCCGGCGTGACGCCGAGGAACGCCGTGAACGGCTGGCCGTGCCGGTCGGGGCGCTGGGGCGGCTCGACGAACTCGCCGAGTGGCTCGCCGCCGCGCAGGGCCATGTGCCGGTCAAGCCGATCGAGCGGCCCCGCGTCGTGCTGTTCGCCGCCGACCACGGAGTGGCCTCCGAGGGGGTCTCCGTGCGTCCCGCCGGCAGCGCCCACGAGCTGGTGCGGGCCGTCCTGGACGGCCGGAGCCCGGTGGCGATCCTGGCCGCGCGGCTCGGCGCCTCCGTACGGATCGTGGACGCCGGCCTGGACTGTCATCTCGACCTGCTGCCTCCGGAGATCACCAAGCACCGCGTCCGGCGCGGCAGCGGGCGGATCGACGTGGAGGACGCGCTGACGACCGAGGAGGCCCGGGCCGCGCTGCGCCTCGGGATCCAGATCGCCGACGAGGAGGCCGACTCCGGGACCGACCTGGTCGTCCTCGGCGACCTGAGCGTCGGCGGGACCACCGTCGCCGCGACCCTCGTCGCCGCCCTGTGCGGCACCGACGCCTCCGTGGTCACCGGCCGCGGCGGCATGCCGATCGACGACCTGACCTGGATGCGCAAGTGCGCGGCGATCCGCGACGCGCTGCGACGCGCCCGGCCCGTCCTCGGGGATCAGGTCGCGCTGCTCGCCACCGTCGGCGGCGCCGACGTGGCCGCGATCACCGGCTTCCTGCTCCAGTGCGCGGTGCGCCGTACCCCCGTGATCCTCGACGGGGTCGTCTCGGCGGCCTGCGGGCTGGTGGCCCAGCGGGCCGCTTTCCGGGCCCCGGACTGGTGGCTGGCCGGACAGGCGAGCGGCGAGCCCGGCCAGGCCAAGGCACTGGACCGGATGGCGCTCAACCCCGTGCTCGATCACGGCGTCACTGTGGGAGAAGGAACCGGGGCCCTGCTGGCTCTTCCCCTCGTCCAGGCGGCCGCCGCACTCGCGGCGGAACTCCCCGAACGAGTGGTCGAGCCCACCGAATGAGTCGCCGGGGTCCGCGGCCCTGACCAGGCCGCGGCCCTCCGGACATCACCACGGACTGCAATGCCCCATATGATCGCTTTTTATGGGAGAGGTCCGTTTGACCAGCGCAGAGACCGATCGGAAGACCGACCGAGGAACCGGTGGGGATCCGAACGGCAGAAACAATCCGGGGGGCGGGCGGGGGAACGCCCAGGCCGGCACCCAGGAGAAGTCCCAGGGGGACACCCGGGAGACCGGCCGGGGAAGCGCCCGCTCGCGGCGCGGCGCCGCCTTCGCGGTGTGGTACTTGCGTGCCGTCACCTTCGTCAACCTGCTCAGCGCGGTGTGGTTCTCGCTCGGCCAGGACCTGCGCCGGCACAGCACCGCCGATTTCTACACCCCGTACCTGCTCACGGCGGGCTTCGCCTCCGCGGCGTTCTCGCTGCTGCTCACCGTCACCATGGGCCGCCGCAAACGCGCGGCGTGGATCCTCAACCTCGTGCTCAGCGGGCTGCTCCTGGCGGCCTTCGCCATGGCCGCCGTCGCCTCCTTCACCCCGTGCTCGGGGGGCTCCCACGAGTTCTGCTACCCGGAGTTCCGCGTCCACCCCCAGAACTGGGTGGCCTTCGGGCTGACCGCGCTCTTCGTCGGCGCCCTCCTGCTGGGCCGCCGGGAGTTCTACGCCAAGGGCGACCGCTCCAACCCGCTGCTGGCCAGCCTGGTCGCCTCCGTCGGCCTGCTGGTGACCTCGCTGGTCGCCGCCCTGCTCGTCGGCGCGACCAACACCGACCCGGACGCCGCGGACGCCACGTTCCTGGCCCGCTGGCGGTACGGCGTGATGCGGCTGGTCACCCTGGCCCCGGACGACAAGGCGTACAACACGATCACCACCCCGGGCTGGGTGGACGTGACGATCAACGTGATGTCGACGCTGCTGCTGCTCGCCGTGCTGTTCGCGGCCTTCCGCTCGCGCCGCGCCGTGGACCCGCTCGGCGAGGAGGACGAGGAGAAGCTGCGCCTGCTGCTCGCCCGGCACGGCGACCGCGACTCGCTGGGCTACTTCGCGCTGCGCCGCGAGAAGTCCGTCATCTGGTCCCCCACCGGCAAGGCCGCGGTCACCTACCGCGTCGTCGGCGGGGTCTCCCTGGCCTCCGGCGACCCGATCGGGGACCCCGAGGCCTGGCCCGGCGCGATCGAACCCTGGCTGGCCGAGGCCCGCGAGCACGGCTGGGTCCCCGCCGTCATGGGCGCCAGCGAGGAAGCCGGGCAGATCTACGCCCGGCACGGACTGGACGCGCTGGAGCTGGGCGACGAGGCCATCGTCGAGACCGACGAGTTCACCCTGGAGGGCCGCGCCATGCGGACCGTCCGCCAGGCGTACAACCGGGTCAAGCGGGCCGGGTACACCGTCCGCATCCGCCGCCACGCCGACATCCCCGCCGAGGAGATGGACGTGCTCCTGGTGCGCGCCGACGACTGGCGCGACGGCGCGACCGAGCGCGGCTTCTCGATGGCGCTGGGCCGGCTGGGCGATCCCGACGACGGCCAGTGCGTGATGCTGGAGTGCTTCGACGGCGAGGGCGAACTGCGCGCCGTGCTGTCCTTCGTGCCCTGGGGCCCCAAGGGTCTGTCGCTGGACCTGATGCGCCGTGACCGGGACTCCGAGAACGGCCTGATGGAGTTCATGGTCATCGAACTCCTGGAACGCGCCAAGGAGATCGGGGTCACCCAGGTCTCGCTCAACTTCGCGATGTTCCGGTCCGTATTCGAGCGCGGGTCGAAGCTCGGCGCCGGTCCGGTGCTGCGTCTGTGGCGCTCGCTGCTGAGCTTCTTCTCGCGCTGGTGGCAGATCGAGTCCCTCTACCGGGCCAACGCCAAATACCGGCCGATCTGGGAACCGCGGTTCATGCTCTTCGAGAAGAGTTCGGACCTGCTGCGGATCGGAATCGCGGCGGGCCGGGCCGAGGGCTTCCTGGAAGCACCCGGGCTGCCGAAGTGGATGCACCGCAGACATCTGGAGAGCAAGCGTTGAGCACCGGCTCACTGCGGCGGTTCGCCCGCCGCGAGTGGGGACCCCTCTACCGGACGGTCCGGGACGCGCTCGTCCGCGACAAGTGGCGGGCGATCCCGATGACCCTCGGCGCGGTCTGCCTGACCGCGGTCTTCCAGATCGTGCAGCAGACCTCGTGGGGCTTCCAGCCGGTCCAGGACCTCGGGTCGGTCAAGGCCGTCGACCCGTTCTGGCTGGCCCTGCTGCGGACCCCGCTGTCGCTGTTCGTCCCGGCGCTGGACCTGCCGGTGTGGGGGGCGCTCGCGCAGATCCTGCTCGTCTTCGGGATCTCGGAGATCTGCATCGGCTGGTGGCGCACGCTGCTCATCGGCTACGTGGCCACCCTGGCCGGGACCACGTACGCGCGGATCGGGCTCTCGCTGGGCCCGGACCACCCCTTCGGCCTGCCCGCGTCGGACCGGATCGTCAACGACACCGGGCCCTCGGCGGCGGTGGTCGGGCTCGCCGTGTACGTCTGCTGGCGCTACCGGGCGTACCTGACCGGCTCCGTCGTGATCCTGGTCATGATCGGCGAACTGCTCTTCAAGGACAACCTGGCGGGCAAGGAGCACCTGGCCGCCATCGCCTCGGTGATGCTGATCTGCCTGGTCCGCGCCAAGTGGGGCCCGGAGCGCTCCCGCGCCCCGCTGGGGCGGCCCCCGGCCGCGAGCCAGCCTCCGGCTCCGCCCGGGACGCCTCCCGCGGCGCCGCCCCGGGTCTGAGAACGCGCGCGGGGCCGTACCGTATCGGGGTGACGACAGACCTCGGGCCGTTCGCCCCCACACGGCAGTGGATGCGGGACCATCCGCTGGCCACCGACGCCGTACTGGCGTTCGGGGCGCTCGTCGCCATGGTCGTCGCGTCCTTCGCCGACCCGCACGGGGAGTACGGGCCGACCTTCGGGACCCGCACCCCCGAGCCGTTCTCGCTGGTCCTCATGGTGCTCGGCGCGGCCACCCTGGTGCTGCGGCGCCGGCGGCCGCGCGCGGTGCTGGCCGTGGCCGTCGGGCTCTCGCTGCTGGAACTGACCACCGGGGAGCCGCGGGCGCCCGTCGCCATGTGCACGGTGATCGCCCTGTACACGGTGGCCTCCCGCACCGACCGGCCCACCACCTGGAAGCTCGGCCTGCTCACCATGGCCGGGCTGACGGGCGTGGCCATGCTGGCCGGGCCGCTGCCCTGGTACTCCCAGGAGAACCTCGGCATCTTCGCCTGGACCGGCATGGCCGCGGCCGCCGGGGACGCGGTGCGCAGCCGCCGGGCCTTCATCGACGCCATCCAGGAGCGGGCCGAGCGCGCCGAGCGGACCCGCGAGGAGGAGGCCCGGCGCCGGGTCGCCGAGGAGCGGCTGCGGATCGCCCGGGACCTGCACGACGTGGTGGCCCATCACATCGCCCTGGTCAACGTGCAGGCCGGGGTGGCCGCGCACGTCATGGACAAGCGCCCGGACCAGGCCAAGGAGGCCCTGGCACACGTACGGGACGCCAGCCGCTCGGCCCTGAACGAGCTGCGGGCGACCCTGGGCCTGCTGCGCCAGTCCGGCGACCCGGAGGCTCCGACCGAACCGGCGCCCGGTCTGGCCGTCCTCGACGATCTGGTGGGCACCTTCCGGCACGCCGGGCTCCCGGTGAAGGTGATGGTCCAGCTGGGCCCGGCAGCCGCGGTTCCGCTGCCGGCCGCCGTGGACCTGGCGGCGTACCGGGTGATCCAGGAGGCGCTGACCAACGTCCGCAAGCACGCGGGTCCGGGGGCCGGAGCCGAGGTCAGCGTGGTGCGGGTGGGCGGCTCGGTGGAGGTGACCGTGCTGGACGACGGCGGCTCCGCGGCCGACCCCTCGCCGGAACCCCGCGATCCCGGCGGCGGGCACGGCCTGCTCGGCATGCGCGAACGGGCCGTGGCCCTGGGCGGCTCCTGCTTCGCCGGGCCCCGCTTCGGGGGCGGCTACCGGGTGCACGCGATCCTGCCGGTGGGCTAGGCCGACGCCTCAGGCCCCGCCGGCGAGGTGCGGCGGGGCGTGTGGGCTGAATGCCTTGAGGGTCAGCCGGCGAGCTGGAGGCGGTGGTCGTTGACGAAGGTGCCGAAGCCGGTGGCGACCTTGTGGAAGTCCTTGAAGCCGTTCCCGGTCCCGACGCCGAGGGTCAGGCTGCCGTCCATCTCGACCGCGAGGACGTCGGCCTTGCCGTCACCGGTGATGTCACCGAAGCGGAGGCGGTCCATGGTGACGTAGTCGCCGTATCCGCTGGAAATCGTGTGGTAGTTGGAGAAGCCATCGCCATTGCTGACGGCGAGGGTGAGCGATCCGTTGTTCTCCAGGGCGATCAGGTCCGCCTTGCCGTCACCGGTGATATCGGCGAGCTTGAGCCGGCTGCCGGTCACGTACTCGCCGAAGCCAGAGGCCACCTTGTGGAAGTTGGTGAAGCCGTTGCCGGTACCCACCGCGAGGGTCAGCGATCCATCGCTCTCCACCGCCAGCAGGTCGGCCTTGCCGTCACCGGTGATGTCGGCGGCCTTGAGCCGGCTGTTGTTGACGTATTCGCCGTAACCGCTGGAAATGGTGTGGTAGTTGGTGAAACCACTCCCCGTGCCCTTGGCAAGGGTGATCGTCCCATTGGTTTCCAGACCGATCAGATCCGCCTTGCCATCACCGTCCGCGTCCACGTAGTTCAGCCGGTCGGCAGTCATGTGCAGACCGAAACCACTCGCGATCTTGTGATAGTTCGTGAACCCATTGCCCGTGCCATCGGCGGCGGTGATCGACCCGTCCGACTCCAGAGCCACCAGATCGGCCTTGCCGTCACCCGTCAGGTCACCGCCCGTCGAGTCGGTGATGTTGTCGTAGCGGCGGGGGCTGAAGGTGCCGTGACCGGCGAAGTACGGGTAGTCGACGGTGCGTGCGACGGCACCCCGGCCACCGGCCTCCTCCAGGCCGTGGTACTTGGTGCGTTCGGCGTTGGCCCACCCGTTGAAGATCACCACGTGGCCGTCGTTGCCCGGCGAGGGGTTCAGCAGGATGTCGCCCGGCTTCAGCTCCGACTTCGAGATCGAGGAGGAGAAGCTCGGCAGCGTGGGGGTGGTCTCGCCCCAGTTGTTGGACGCGGAGGTGGCGAGGTTCCAGGCCATCGAGACGAAGCCCGAGCAGTCCGTGCGGTAGCGCTGACCGAAGGACGTCAGGTAGGAGGTCTGGCTGTAGGGGACGCCGGCATCGGTCCACGTCTTGGCCCGGGCTATGACTTCGGCACGGCTGATCCGTCCGCCCACCGCGCTCGCGGCCAGCGTGTTCGCCTGGGGGGCCGCGGCCAGGCCGTTCTTCTTCGCCGCGGCGTCCAGCTCGGCCCGCGTGGCGTTGGTCGGGTTGGGCACCGTCGGGGTGAACGGCGTGATGCCGCTCAGGTCCGCGGCCGGCGCCGAGAGCGGGGCGACCGGGGTCGGCTCGGCGGCGCCCGCCGGGACGGTCACGCCGAGGACGACCGAGGCCAGCGAGGTGGCGAGCAGGGTGGCACGTACGACGGCCGTACGACGGGGTACGCGGGACATGAAGGCGTCTCCAAGTTGTGCGGGCAGGCCTGGGATGGCGACAGGGGGTCGGTGAACAACACTGCCGCGCGACAGGGGAGTTGAGGGACGAGCGGGCGCGGTGTCAGAAGGTGGGCACCACGGGCGCGTAGTCGTGGGCGGCCAGCGGTCCCCGTACCCGCAGGAAGAACTCGCGTACGCCGGTGAGAGCCGAGCTCTCGGAGGTGGCCCGCAGGAAGATCACGGCCTCCAGGCCGGTTCCCGTGGAGCGGATCGAGATGTGCTCGAACCGGTCCGACGGCCGGGCGTGCGCCCACAGCAGGTCACCGAGGAGTCCTGGGGGACGGTCCGCAACCCGCGCGGCGCCGTGCGGCCGGGAGTCGATGAGCAGTACGCGGACGATGTACATCCTGATCAGCCCGTCGGGTCAGGCCGGGAGCCGGGAGCAGGTGGCCCGGTTGCGGCGGCTCAGTGCCGGGGGGCCGGGGCGGATGCGTCACGGGCACCTGCGGAGTCCCATGCGAGACCTGCCACGTTCACGTGGTCCGGGTGCCCGGCCGGGTGCCCGGCCTGCTGCGCCAGTGCGCCGAAGCCGGCCACCGAAGCCACGAGTGCGAGACCTGCGGTGGCGATGAGACGGGCAGTCGTGGACATGGCGTTCCCCCTGGTCGGCGACAGCACTGTCGGCACTTTCGGCCGATGTGGATGGTTCGGAGCCCTTGCCCCGTTGGTGGGCGGTCGTTGCTTTCGCCGCCCTTGCGGTGAGCACCATCCTGTCCGGGCGCCCACACCCCCGGAAGCCCTTGCGGGTGGCACCAAGGTGGCTGGCCTCTTGGTGCCAGAGCCGTCCCGGCGCACCCGCACCCGGCGGGCCCCGGCCACCGGCCTTCGCGCTTGCGAGTTGATCTGGTCTTCGTCGAGGATGCGCAGGGGGTACACGATCCGTGTGAGCCAAGTGGGCGTTCCGTGACGGAGCCCAAGGTCCGGGGGGACTGCATGCTGGAAGCACTGGGGCTCGATCCGGAGGTCGAATCCGTCTACCGGGCGCTGCTGACCCGGTCCAACGCGGGCGTGGCCGAGCTGAGCGAACACCTCGCCCTGCCGGAGACGCGGGTGCGCGACGGCCTCGACCGGCTGCTCGACCTGGGGTTGCTGCAGCCGTCCCGCGAGGGCTCCGGGCTGCTGCGCGCCGTGAGCCCCGAGGTCGGGCTCCAGGTAATCGTGCGCCGTCAGGAGGCCGACCTCCTCAAGCGCCAGCAGGAACTGCTCCAGAGCAAGGAGGCGATGGCGCGCACGGTCGCCGAGTACGCCACGCTGCGGCCCAACACCAGCGTGGACGGCACCGAACGGCTGGTCGGCCTCGACGCCATCCAGAGCCGGCTGGAAGACCTCGGCAGAAGCCTCACCGGCGAGTGCCTGTCCATCATGCCGGGCGGCGCGCAGTCGCAGAGCAGCATGGATGCCTCGCGCCCCCTCGACAGCGACGCGATGAGCCGGGGCATCAAGCTCCTGTCGGTCTATCAGGACAGCGCGCGCAACGACCCCGCGACCCTCGCCTACGCCCGCTGGATGAGCGAGAACGGCGGCGAGGTGCGCAGCAGCCCCATGCTGCCGCCCCGGCTCGTGATCATCGACAGACGGACCGCGATCGTGCCCATCGACCCGGCCAACACCCGCCTGGGTGCGCTGTGCACCAGCGCACCGGGCGTCGTGGCCTCCCTGACCGCTCTCTTCGAACAGACCTGGGAAGCCGCCGTCCCGCTCGGTGCGGACCGGCCCCACCGGGCGCCGGACGGCAACGACGGCCTCACCCTGACCGAACGCGAACTCCTCAAACTGCTGGCCTCCGGTCTGACGGACGAGGCGGCGGGCAAGCGGCTGAACGTGTCACTGCGCACGGTGCGCAGGCAGATGGCTGCCCTGATGGAACGCCTGAACGCCACGAGCCGCTTCGAAGCGGGCCTCAAGGCGGCCCAGCGCGGCTGGCTTTGACCGTGCCCGACGGGCCTCCGCGGTCCTGTTGCAAAGGGACCGCCCAGGGCGTCCCTTTCGCCCTAGGCCGGGCAGGTCCGGCGCCAGACCCCGAGGTCGTACTTCTTCTCCAGCGAGCTGAGCTTCAGCTCCCGCGTGGCCTCGCAGAACCGGCTCGCCGGGAGCTCGTACTCCACGTGGAAGACCGCCTTGCCCGCCGCGATGAACGGGGTCAGCCGTCCGCATTCGTCGTACTGGGCGCACTGCTCGTTGACCGCGAAGTCGAAGTCCCCCACCAGCTCCGGGATCTGGTCCAGGTCGTTCTTCAGCCCGACCGACAGGCCCCGGTCGTGGGCGAGCCGCACGATGAGCCGGTTGTAGTTCAGCTGGTCGCCGGCGGTGAGCGGGAAGCCGGACGTGTTGCGGTAGGCGTCCATGTTGTCCGGCTCCACCGCGTCGAAGCCCTTGTCCCGGCACATGTCGAACCGCTTGGCGATCAGCGGTTCCAGTTCCGCGAGCCGCCGGATGTCGAGCCAGCGCTCGCCCTCCCAGCCGTTGCCCTCCCCGCGCATCGACGCCGGGAAGGCCCCGGCGTCGGGCCGGAAGTCCTCCCAGGCGCCGGTGGAGAGGTAGCAGATGGTCCGCCGGCCGGCCGCCTTCAGCTCGGCGACCTGCTCCTTGGTGGTGGTGAACCCGTCGATGTCGTAGACCGCCGCCTTCACCGAGGTGTCGAGCTTCCCGGTGAGCTGCCACTGCCAGCTGACCCCGGGGGCCGGCTGCCAGCGCTCCCCCGGCGCGGGGGCGGGCGAGAGGTCGTCGGGGCGGGCTTCCTCGTCCCCGTCCCCGTCCGGTCCGGAAGTGCAGGCCGCGAGCAGCAGGAGGGGTACGAGGAACAGCAGGCGGCGGCGGACGGACCGGCCGCAGGACGGGCGGGTGGACGAGTGGGTGGACGGGCGTCTCATCCGGCGGCCTCCAGGGCGTACGGCAGGGTCCCCCACGGGTGCGCGCCGGTCCCCGGGACCGCGCAGTGCACCCCCGCCCCCCGCTGCGCCGCCAGCCGCTCGGCGAGTTCGGCGGCCGGGGCGCCCGGCGGGACGGCGTAGACGAGGTGGCAGAACCGGTGGGCGGGGTGGTCCGCGGTCCACGGGGGAACGGCGGCCGCGTCCCGGTAGGCGTCCCAGGGTCCCTCGAAGGTGACGAGCAGGTCGGCGAGTTCGGCGTAGCCCGGGTGCGGGTGCACTCCGTGGTTGAGGACGACGGTACGGGCCCCGGCGGCCCGCGCCGCGACGCCGAGCCGCCGGTAGTGCGGCAGGAACTCCGGACCGGCCGCGGCCTGGTCCAGGAAGGTCCCGTCGGTGCCGTACCAGTCGCGGTGGCGCAGCAGGTCCTGCACCACGGCGGCGTGCGGGCGGCGCCCGTAGTCGGTGTCGACGTACCCCAGGACGGGCACCCCGGCCCCGCGGAGCCGTTCCGCGACGGCGGCGAACCGCTCGTCGGGGGCCTCGCCGGGCCCGCTGGCGGGGTTGAGCACCACGGAGTGCAGCCGGCCCGCGGCGCGGATGAGCCGCTCCCAGTACTCGGGGCGGTCTGCGGGGTGCTCGTAGAGGGGCACCAGGAGCATGAGGTCCTTCTTCTCGTACGGGGTCACGTGCGGCGGCGGTGACGCACGGCGGGGCGGCGCTTCAAGGGGGCGGCCCGGGCAGCGGGGGTCAGCGGTGTGCCGTCGCGCGGCCGAGCAGCAGGCAGACCAGCGCGCCCAGGGCGAGGGCCGCGGCTGCGGCGACGGCCAGTTGCACGGCGCGCGGCCGGCCGAGGTCCAGGAGCAGGGCCAGGCTCTGCGCGACGGCGGCCGAGGCGCAGACCACGGCGGCGGGCCGGACCGCCCCGAAGGACTGCAGGAGCAGCCCGGTCCACATCACGGCCCCGAGGAGCAGCAGGGTGGCAACGCGGACCCCGGTCAGGCCGGGCGCACCGGGCCAGAGCAGGGTTCCGGTGAGGCCGAGGGCCAGCAGCACCGCCAGGTAGGTGGCGAGACACCGGGCCAGGGTGGAGAGCATGCGCAGTCGGAACTGCCGGGGCGAGCGGGCCGCCCGCAGCCCGGCGAGGCTGCCGCTGCGGAACCGGTGGAGCAGCCATTCGGCGGGGCCCATGCTGAGGGTGAGCGCCACCGCCGAGGGGGCGGCGACCGCCTCGGCGGGGCCGCCGGCGAGCACCTCCCCCAGGGCCGCGTACAGCACGAGCAGACCGGTGCCCAGGCCGAACACCCCGTACGGGACGGAGTCCCCGAGCCGGGGCCCGCGCGGCGCGTACTCCTCCTCGGCGCCGCGCAGCATCTGCCAGCGCACCGGGCCCCGCTGGCCCGGCCGGTGCTCCGTCCAGCCTCGGACGCGGAGCGCGAGGGCCCGTAGGCCGTCGGCCAGCGGCAGTTCCCGTCCGGCCAGGACGCAGGCGGCCAGGAGGGAGGCCGTCAGCAGGAACACCCGGACCGGGATGGGAAGTTCCAGGAAGAGCGAGAGCAGCGCCCCGGCGGCCATCGGTGCGAGCGCGGCCAGCAGCAGCCGCTCCCGCCCGAGGACGAGCAGCACGGTGGCGGCCCCGACGTAGAGGGCCTGACCGGCGGCGAAGGCGTAGGAGAAGGGGGGCCCGCCGGGTACCGCGAGCGCGGCGGCGGTGCCCAGGAGGGCCCCCGCGGGAGCTCCGGCGAGCAGGGTCCGCCCGGCGGCGGCCCGGTCGCCGAGGCCCAGCCAGGAGTACGCCCGGTGGGACAGGGTCTGGTCCCAGACCCAGCCGATGAGCGCCCCGGCGAGCAGGGTGAGCGTCCCGGCGGGCAGCCCCAGCCGGTCCTGGGGCCCGTCCAGCAGGGGCGCGCCCAGCAGATAGGCGAGCCCGGGCAGGGCGAAGATCACCCCGCGCAGGAGGCAGGCGGTGAGGGGGACCTTCCAGGGGTCGGGGACCCGGTCGGGTTCCGGGAAGGAGCGCGGCACCCGGGCGTAGAGCTCCTCGGCGAGGCCGAAGGAGTCCTGGCGTCCGTAGGCGAGGCGGATGTGCTCGTCGGTCATGCCGTCGGATTCCAGGACGGCGGCGATCTCGTCGGGGTGGACGGCGGCGGCGATGAACACGTCGAGGCGCTCGGCGAGTTCGTCCATCGGGTCGGCGGCCGGTCCGACGAGATCGCCGCGCCCGTCGCGCCCGTCGCGCCCTTCGCGGCGCGGCCGGGGGATGCCGGGCAGGGCGTCGGCCGCGTCCGCGGCGGGCGCCGTACCGCGCCCGGCAGCCGCGGCGTGGCCGACCGGCACCCAGGTCCCGTCCGGGCCGGGCGGCTTGAGCCACAGGGATCCGCTCACCACATGCTCCCGTCGGCGGCGAGTTCCTTGTACCAGGGGTCGGCGAGGCGCTGGGTCCACTCGTCGCCCACGTGGACGGGCAGGACGGGCTGGCCGGCGAGCTCGCGGTAGATGTGGCGGAAGCCGTCCACGGACTGGTGGAGCGTGAACTTCTCCACCACCCGCTTGCGGGACATCCGGCCCAGTTCCGCGCGGCGTTCGTCGTCGCGGAGCAGGGCGAGGGTGGCGCGGGCCATGGTCTCGGGCTCGCGCGGCGGGACGACGAGACCGGTGTCGCCGACGGCCTCGCGGACCCCGCCCACGTCGGTGGAGACGGTGGTGCGGCCGCAGGACATGGCCTCGATGATGGAGAAGGGGAAGCCCTCGCTGATGGAGGAGAGCATCACGATGGAGCCGGCCGCGTAGGCCTGCGCGACCTGCTCGATGCGGCCCTCGTAGGAGATCCCGTCACTCACGCCCAGTTCGGCGGCGAGCTTCTCCAGCCGCAGCTTGTACTCCTCGCAGCCGGCCGGGACCGGGCCGAAGAGGCGCAGCCGCAGGGCGGGGAGCTCCTCGCGCATGAACGCGTAGGCGCGGATGAGGGTTTCGAGGTCCTTGATGGGGTCGATGCGTCCGCACCAGCTGAGGGTGGGGACCTCCGGTTCGGGACCGGCCTCGGGGAAGGCGTGCGGGTCGACGCCGTTGTAGACGGTGCGGATCCGCTCGGAGTCGGCGCCCCCGCGCTCCTCCCAGCGGCGGTTGTACTGGTTGCACGGGGTGATCAGGTCGGCCTGCCGGTAGCCCTCGGTGTTGAGCTCGCGGTAGAAGCCGAGCATGAGCGCCTTGACGGGCCAGCGCTGTTCGGCGCTGCGGTAGCCGAGGTAGCGCTCGCGCAGGTAGATGCCGTGCTCGGTGAGGAGGAAGGGCACGTCGTCGAGGTACTTGGCGGCGAGCGCCGGGAGGGTGGCCAGTCCGCTGCTCACCGCGTGGGCGACGCTGTCGGGCGGGATCCGCACGGACAGCGGGCGCAGCGCGTGTTCCAGCAGGTCGGTGGCGGTGAGCGCGTCGTGGATGGTGGGCTCGGCGTCGGCGGTGACCAGGCCGGGGCGGGTCCAGACGGTCATCAGCAGGCGCAGCACCGATTCGGAGCGCAGGGCCGCGGCGAGCCGCCCGGAGCGGGCGAGGCGGGCCAGTTCGCGCAGGGATTCGGAGAATCCGCCGCGGGCGGGGTCGAGCAGGGAGAGCAGGAAGGTCTCGTAGGTCTCGGCGAAACCGCGCCGGGCCTTGCCCCGCAGTCCGGAGCGGAGTCTGCGGGCCGGCGGGGCACCCCAGAGGGGAACGCTGGTGTGGCGGTAGACGTTGCGCGGCAACTCCCAGGTGACCGGCTCGCGTCCGGAGCCGGTCAGGGCTATGACGTTGAAGTCGACCTCCGGCATGCCGCGGACCAGTTGGTCGCACCATGTGCTGACGCCCCCGTGGACGTGCGGGTAGGTGCCTTCGGTGAGCATGGTGACATGGCGCCCATGGCTCATGCGGTGTGTCCCCCCAAGGACGGAAAAGGGGCCGGCGCCCGTGGTTCGCGGAGCGCCGGCGCTAGGTGGTACGCGTGGCTGTCTTGTACGTGCCCGCCCGGCTGGTCAGGGCAGGTGGAACGTCAGGGCGTGTTGAGCGTGACGGCGCTCTGCAGCAGTTCGGGAGCCGTCCAGGTGGAGCGGGATCCGGCGTAGGCGGTGCCGAAGTCCGCGGTGCCCAGCAGGAGCTGCTTCTTGGTGCCGGTGGGCACGGTGACCGGGGCCACGACTCCGGAGGGCGCCTTGACGGTGACGACCTTGCCGATGCGGTAGGCGGTGACCTGGTTGGCGGCCACGGCCGCGTTCCAGGCGGCGCGGCGCTGGAGCTCGACGCCGGTGTCCTTCATGCTCTGGTTCACGATCGGCGCGGAGGGCGCGTAGAGGGTGCGGTAGGTGTCGAGGACCTGGTTGAGCACCGGGTAAAGGGTGCGGTCCTCGGCGAGGTTGGACTGGTGGACGTAGTGCGGGCGCGGGTCGTTGTTCAGGACGTGCCGCATGGCGGTCCTGGCCTCGGCCGGGACGATGTAGTTCAGGTAGCCCGTGGTGGCGTCGAGCGGGGCCGGCAGGCAGGTGGAGGTGCCGGGGTTGTCCTCGCAGATGCCGCTGCCGCCGTCGGCCCGGCTGGTGTAGATCCAGTTGTACTCGTCGGCCATCTCGGCGTTGGTGCCCGTGTTGTAGTACACGTTCATCGGGTGCCGGGGGACGGTCAGCGCGGCGCCGACCGCCCGCTGTGCGGGCTCGCGGGAGTTGTCGCTGCCCGCCCACTTCACGCCGTTGTCGGCGAGCGCGCCGGCCAGGTTGGGGTTGTCCTGGGGCTGCTGCGGAAGCGTCTTGAGGCCGGAGTGCTCACCGGTGACCAGTTCGGTGCGGTCGGTGGTGATGCCCTTGGCGGCGGCCCAGTTGTTGTTGTCCCGGATCTGCGCCGAGATCTCGGCGCGGCTCATGTAGTTGATCGCGCCGGCGCTGTTCTTCGTGCAGGTCCACGGGACGGTGGTGGTGTCCTGGACGCAGCCGAGGAAGGGGTGGGTGTAGGTGTGGTTCATCCACCGGTACTTCGCCCGGTCGGCGACGAGCTGGGCGGTCAGGGCGTCGACCCCGCCGTGCTCCGCCTTCCACTCCTCACCGGCGCCGCCGTTGAAGAGCATGTCGAGCTTGAAGTTCTTGGACGTCTGCCACTGCGCCGCGTACACGGCGTCGGCGGCCGTCATCCGGATCGTGGACTCCTGGCCCTCGCCGCCGGCGCAGGCGTAGTCGCCCGGGGTGCAGTTGAGGTCCTTGTTCCAGCGGGCGTCCGGGGCGAAGACGTCGTCGACGTGGACCGCGAAGTAGTTGCGCTCCTGGCCCAGGTGGACGCCCTGGGTCATCCACTCGACGATGCCCCGGGCCAGCAGCCGGAACTGCTGCTGGTACTGGTTGTAGCCGAAGGTGACGACCAGTTCGCTGCGCCCGTCGTGGGTGTACTCGCCGACGAGCGAGGCCCGTCCGGAGCCGACCGGGGCGTCGAGGTAGCTGGTGTAGCCCGGCCGCGGCTTGGCCATGAACCCGTAGCTCTCGGGGATCAGCGGCGAGTTGTCCTCGAAGGCCACCTGCCCCCCGAGGTAGGCGAAGGGGCCCGCCTGGCCGGCGGCGGTGACGGCGGCCTGGGTGCCGTCGAGGGTGCCGCTGTAGCCGCCGTTGTCGGTGTACTCCAGGCCTACGCCCGGGTGCGCCCAGGTGTAGGCGTCGACCTGGCGGATCCCGTACGTCGTCTCGTACGCGGCGAGCGCCGCCATCTCGGCCGAGCCCGCCCCGAACGGGTTCTCGTTCGGCAGCACCACGCTCTGGAACTTGGCGCGCGGCCGCCCGTCGACCGTGTCGGCGAGGAACGCCGCGTTGACGACCGGACGGCTCCCGCTGCCCAGGTCGATGCGGGTGTACGGAACCCCCGTGTCGCGGAGTTCCGCCGTGATCGCCTCGACCGAGCTCCCGCCGTCGTCGACGACGAGGACCCGCAGGTCGACTCGCGGAGCGACCGCCGCCTGCGCGGCCGCTCCGGGTACCGCGACGGATGCTATGGCGGCCGCGAGGCAGACGGCGGCGAGCCTGTTCATCCGGTTCTTGTGGACCATTTCGGCCTTTCCCCCCGCAGATCCTCGACTTCGGCCTGTGGCGTTGGGCCAGACCGGGGAGGCTCTGTGGAAATGATGCAAAGGGACCCCGCGTCCCCTTGCGAGAGTGGTCCGAGTGTTTCGGACCTCGTCAGGTCTAAGAGGCAAACCTGGAGCAGAAGCCACAGATGGGTGAACCTGCCCGCCTCTTGATCGAACAACTTGCCAAACCTTCGAGTGACGTGCGGACGAGTGCGTGCGCGTAGGCTCATTTCCGGCGGCCATCGGGCCCGAATACGATCGCTACGGACGGCCGTCCACCCACTCGGCCCACACCACCAAAACGGAAGCGAGAATTCACCACCGTGACTGCTCTGACTCTCAGCACTGCCGGACCGGCGACGCTGCGCGCCGACGTCCTCGTCGTCGGCGTGGCGAAGGGCCCCAAGGGCCCCGTCGTCGCCGCGGGCGCCGAGGCCGTGGACAAGGCGTACGACGGCAAGCTCGCCGCCGTGCTCGACGCGCTCGGTGCCTCGGGCGCCGAAGGCGAGACCACCAAGCTGCCGGCCCCGGACGGCCTCAAGGTCCCGGTCGTACTGGCGGTCGGGCTGGGCGCCCTTCCCGACACGGACGAGTCCTACGACGAGGAGGCGCTGCGCCGCGCCGCCGGCGCCGCCGCCCGCGCACTGCACGGCACCAAGAAGGCCGCCTTCGCGCTCCCCCTGGACGACGCCTCCGCCGTCACGGCCGTGGCCGAGGGCGCCCTGCTGGGCGCGTACGCGTTCACCGCGTACCAGGGCGGCGAGAAGAAGGCCTCCAAGAACGGCGGACCGAAGCAGCCGCTCGCCGAGATCGCCCTGCTCGGCGCCAAGCCGCGCGACAAGGAGCACAAGGCCGCGGCCGAGCGCGCCACGATCGTCGCGACCGAGATCAACATCGCCCGTGACCTGGTCAACACCCCGCCGAACGACCTCACCCCCGAGGCCTTCGCAGCAGTCGCCGGCGCGGCCGCGAAGGAGAACGGCATCAAGGTCCAGGTCCTGGACGAGAAGGCCCTGATCAAGGGCGGCTACGGCGGCATCATGGGCGTCGGCAAGGGCTCCGAGAACCCGCCGCGCCTGGTGAAGCTCTCCTACACCCACCCCAAGGCGGAGAAGACCCTCGCCTACGTCGGCAAGGGCATCACCTACGACTCCGGCGGCATCTCCCTGAAGCCGGCCGGCCACAACGAGACGATGAAGTGCGACATGGCCGGCGCCGCCGCCGTCTTCGCCTCCGTCGTCGCGGCCGCCAAGCTCGGCCTCCAGGTCAACGTCACCGGCTGGCTCGCCCTCGCGGAGAACATGCCCTCCGGCTCGGCCACCAAGCCCGGCGACGTGCTGCGCATGTACAGCGGCAAGACCGTCGAGGTGCTCAACACGGACGCCGAGGGCCGCCTGGTCCTGGGCGACGCGCTGACCAAGGCCTCCGAGGAGAACCCGGACGCGATCGTCGACGTGGCGACCCTGACCGGCGCCATGGTGATGGCCCTGGGCGACCGCACCTTCGGCATCATGGCCAACGACGACGCCTTCCGCACCTCGATCCACGAGATCGCCGAGGAGGTCGGCGAGGCCTCCTGGCCGATGCCGCTCCCCGAGGACCTGCGCAAGTCCATGGACTCCCCCACCGCCGACATCGCCAACATGGGTGTCCGGATGGGCGGCGGCCTGGTGGCCGGCCTCTTCCTCCAGGAGTTCGTCGGCGAGGGCATCACCTGGGCCCACCTCGACATCGCGGGCCCCGCCTTCCACGAGGGCGCCCCGTACGGCTACACCCCCAAGGGCGGCACCGGATCGGCCGTACGCACCCTGGTGCGACTGGCCGAGCGCACCGCCACGGGCGACCTGGGCTGACGCCGAGGGCGTAGCCGGGCACCGGCATCCACGGGCCCCGGGCATGATCAGTTTTTCTGATCATGCCCGGGGCCTGTTCACTGACAACGAAATCCGTAGGTTTCTACGCTGCGGTAACCCCCGGTTCGGGCAGAACGACCTGCCCCAGGGCAGGCCCGGCGTCCCGCGTTCCGCCGACAAATGCGAAGATGGGTTCTCGGCAGGACAGGGCCCCCACCACAGGGCCGAAGAAAAAGCGGCCGTATACCAGCCGCCGCCCGGTCACAGAGGACCGGTGCTCGGCGCACATGCATGGAGGACGTGACGTGGCGAACGACGCCAGCACCGTTTTCGACCTAGTGATCCTCGGCGGCGGCAGTGGCGGTTACGCCGCGGCGCTGCGCGCATCCCAGCTGGGTCTGGACGTTGCCCTGATCGAGAAGAACAAGCTCGGCGGCACCTGCCTGCACAACGGCTGCATCCCCACGAAGGCTCTGCTGCACGCGGGTGAGATCGCGGACCAGGCTCGCGAGGCCGCCCAGTTCGGTGTCAAGGCCACCTTCGAGGGCATCGACATCGCGGGTGTGCACAAGTACAAGGACGACATCATCGCGGGCCTGTACAAGGGCCTGCAGGGTCTGGTCGCCTCCCGCAAGCTGACCTACATCGAGGGTGAGGGCCGCCTCTCCTCGCCGACGTCCGTCGACGTGAACGGCCAGCGCATCCAGGGCCGCCACGTGCTCCTGGCGACCGGCTCCGTGCCGCGCTCGCTGCCGGGCCTGAACATCGACGGCAACCGCATCATCTCCTCGGACCACGCGCTGGTCCTGGACCGCGTGCCGGAGTCCGCCATCGTCCTGGGCGGCGGCGTCATCGGCGTCGAGTTCGCCTCGGCGTGGAAGTCCTTCGGCACCGACGTCACCATCGTCGAGGGTCTCAAGCACCTCGTGCCGGTGGAGGACGAGAACAGCTCCAAGCTGCTGGAGCGCGCGTTCCGCAAGCGGGGCATCAAGTTCAACCTCGGCACCTTCTTCGACAAGGCCGAGTACACCGAGAACGGCGTACGCGTCACCCTGGCCGACGGCAAGACCTTCGAGGCGGAGGTGCTGCTGGTCGCGATCGGCCGCGGCCCCGTCTCCCAGGGCCTGGGCTACGAGGAGCAGGGCGTCGCGATGGACCGCGGCTACGTAGTGGTCGACGAGTACATGCAGACCAACGTGCCGACCATCTCGGCCGTCGGTGACCTCGCCCCGACCCTGCAGCTCGCGCACGTCGGCTTCGCCGAGGGCATCCTGGTCGCGGAGCGTCTGGCCGGCCTCAAGGCCGTCCCGATCGACTACGACGGCGTCCCGCGCGTCACGTACTGCCACCCCGAGGTCGCCTCCGTCGGCATCACCGAGGCCAAGGCCAAGGAGATCTACGGCGCGGACAAGGTCGTGGCCCTCAAGTACAACCTGGCGGGCAACGGCAAGAGCAAGATCCTGAAGACCGCGGGCGAGATCAAGCTCGTCCAGGTCAAGGACGGTGCCGTGGTCGGCGTCCACATGGTCGGTGACCGGATGGGCGAGCAGGTCGGCGAGGCCCAGCTGATCTACAACTGGGAAGCCCTGCCGGCCGAGGTCGCGCAGCTCATCCACGCGCACCCGACGCAGAACGAGGCGATGGGCGAGGCTCACCTGGCACTCGCCGGCAAGCCCCTGCACGCACACGACTAATCGTCACTGGGCGCGACGACCACTTCCGCACATTCGTTAGGAGCAACTGAAACCATGTCGGTTTCCGTAACCCTTCCGGCGCTCGGTGAGAGCGTCACTGAGGGCACTGTCACCCGTTGGCTGAAGGCCGAGGGCGAGCGCGTCGAGGCCGACGAGCCGCTGCTCGAGGTCTCGACCGACAAGGTCGACACCGAGATCCCGTCCCCCGTGTCGGGCATCCTGGCCTCCATCAAGGTCGCCGAGGACGAGACCGTCGAGGTCGGCGCCGAGCTGGCCGTCATCGACGACGGTTCGGGCGCGCCGGCCGCTGCCGCGGCTCCGGCCGCCGAGGCCCCCGCGGCCCCGGTCGCCGAGGCTCCGGCCGCTCCGGCCCCCGTCGCCGAGGCCCCCGCGGCCCCGGCCGCCGCCGCACCGGCCACGGCCGGTACCGATGTCGTGCTCCCCGCCCTGGGCGAGTCCGTCACCGAGGGCACCGTCACCCGCTGGCTGAAGCAGGTCGGCGAGTCGGTCGAGGCCGACGAGCCGCTGCTGGAGGTCTCGACCGACAAGGTCGACACCGAGATCCCCGCCCCGGTCGCCGGCGTCCTGCTGGAGATCCTGGTCGCCGAGGACGAGAACGCCGAGGTCGGCGCGCGTCTGGCCGTCATCGGCGCGGCGGGCGCGGCTCCCGCGGCCGCTCCGGCCGCCGCTGCTCCGGCTCCGGCCGCTGCCCCGGCTCCGGTCGCCGCTCCGGCTCCCGTGGCCGCCCCGGCTCCGGTCGCGGCCGCTCCGGCGCCCGTGGCCGCCCCCGTGGCCGCTCCGGCCCCGGTCGCCGCTCCGGCTCCGGTCGCCCCCGTGGCTCCGTCCGCCCCCGCCGCCCCGGTTTCCGCCGGCGACGAGGGTGCCTACGTGACCCCGCTGGTGCGCAAGCTCGCCACGGAGTCCGGCGTCGACCTGTCCGTGGTCTCGGGCACCGGTGTCGGTGGCCGCATCCGCAAGCAGGACGTCCTGGCCGCCGCCGAGGCCGCCAAGGCCGCCGCTGCCGCGCCGGCTGCTGCTGCCGCTCCGGCCGCGAAGGCTCCGGCCGCCGCGGTGTCCGAGCTGCGTGGCCAGACCGTCAAGATGACCCGCATGCGCAAGGTCATCGGCGACAACATGATGAAGGCCCTGCACTCGCAGGCGCAGCTCAGCTCCGTGGTCGAGGTGGACATCACCAAGATCATGAAGCTGCGCGAGAAGGCCAAGGCCGGCTTCCTCGCCCGCGAGGGCGTCAAGCTGTCCCCGATGCCGTTCTTCGTCAAGGCCGCGGCCCAGGCGCTGAAGGCCCACGCGGTCGTCAACGCCCGGATCAACGAGGACGAGGGCACGATCACCTACTTCGACTCGGAGAACATCGGCATCGCCGTGGACTCCGAGAAGGGCCTGATGACCCCGGTCATCAAGGGTGCCGGTGACCTCAACCTGGCGGGCATCTCCAAGGCGACCGCCGACCTGGCCTCCAAGGTCCGCGGCAACAAGATCACGCCGGACGAGCTGTCGGGCGCGACCTTCACCATCAGCAACACCGGCTCGCGCGGTGCGCTGTTCGACACGGTCATCGTGCCCCCGAACCAGGTCGCCATCCTGGGCATCGGCGCGACGGTCAAGCGCCCGGTGGTCATCGAGACCGCCGAGGGCACGAACATCGGCATCCGCGACATGACGTACCTGACCCTGTCCTACGACCACCGCCTGGTGGACGGCGCGGACGCGGCCCGGTACCTCTCGGCCGTCAAGGGCATCCTCGAGGCCGGCGAGTTCGAGGTCGAGCTCGGCCTGTAAGGCTCTTCGCGGCAGCGGTTCACGACTGCCGCGCACGGCGCCCCCGCCCGGGATGCACGTCCCGGGCGGGGGCGCCGTCGTCGTACCCTGGCCCCCTCGGTCGGCGGCTGTAACCAGCCTCACGCTGCGCCTCTGACCAGGAACGCATCGCGACGAGCGGAGCCGCCGTATTGTCTACGCATCAAGGCCCCGCATACCCCTGCACACCCCCCAGGAGATGAAGCCCCGATGATCACCCCACCCGTCGTGCACTCGCTGCGCGAGCAGATCCGCGAGCACATCGTGGAGGGGATCGTCAGCGGGCGCTGGAAGCCCGGTGAGCGGATCGTGGAGCGCCGGATCGCGGTGGAGCTGGAGGTCAGCCAGACGCCCGTGCGCGAGGCCCTGCGCGAGCTGGAGACGCTGCGCCTGATCGAGTCGGCGCCGAACAAGGGCGTGCGCGTACGGAACCTGTCGGCGGCGGACCTGGAGGAGATCTATCCGGTCCGGGCGGGCCTGGAGCAGATCGCGGCCGAGCTGGCCGCGCCCCGGCTGGCGGCCGACTGCTCGGCCCTGGAGCCGCACGTGGCGGGCCTGTGGGACGCCGACCGCAGCGCGGACGGCACGGCCCAGGTGCGGCACACCGTGGGCTTCCACCGGGAGATGGTGCGGGCCGCCGGGAACAGCGTGCTGCTGCACACCTGGGAATCCCTGGGCATCGAGGTCTTCACGGCCCTGTCCATCCGGTGGCTGGGAACCGTCCAAAAGTCCTACGCCGAAGAGCACGAGGCCCTGGTGGACGCCTTCCGCAATCAGGACCCGGACATCGGTCTGCTCGTGAAGCGGCACGTTCTGGGCTGCGCGCCGCGGGCTTGATCTCGCCCTTCGAGACCCGCCGGGCCGCCCGTCTCGTCCCGATTTGCCCGGCACTGGGTGCCTATTTTCATGGCACCCGGTGCCGACTTTTGTCAGATTGACGTTTCTTCGTCACTTTCATTTGATCGATCATCGATCAGCGCCTTACAGTCATCCGCGGACCCCACCCGGGTCCAACGACCCTGTCCTGCCCGTCAGGGATTTCTTCACCACCTCTCCTTTGTCCGGAAGGCGGCGCACACCGATGTCCGACCCCGTAGGAAAGCTTCCGAGCGAGCTCGACCAGCTCCCGGACCGCGACACCGAGGAGACCGCCGAATGGGCGGCCTCGCTCGACGCCGTCGCCAAGGCCGCCGGTACGCGCCGCGCCGAATACCTGCTCCGTCGCACCCTTCAGCACGCCGAGGCCGCCGGCCTCGCGCTGCCGAAGCTCCTTGAGACGGACTACGTCAACACCATCCCCACCGCCGCGGAGCCGGAGTTCCCCGGCGACGAGGCGATGGAAGCCAAGATCACCGCGTGGAACCGCTGGAACGCGGCCGCCATGGTGACCCGCGGCTCCAAGTACGGCGTCGGCGGCCACATCGCCACCTTCGCCTCCGCCGCGTGGCTGTACGAGACCGGCTTCCAGCACTTCTTCCGCGGGAAGGAGGCCGACGGATCGGGCGACCAGCTCTACATCCAGGGCCACGCCTCCCCCGGCATCTACGCCCGTGCCTTCCTCGACGGCCGGATCTCCGAGCAGCAGCTCGACAAGTTCCGCCAGGAAGCCGGCGGCAACGGTCTCCCGTCCTACCCGCACCCGCGGCGCCTGCCGTGGCTGTGGGAGTTCCCGACGGTCTCCATGGGCCTCGGCCCGCTCTCCGCGATCTACCAGGCGCGCTTCAACCGCTACCTGCAGAACCGGAGCATCAAGGACACCGCCAACTCGCACGTCTGGGCCTTCCTGGGCGACGGCGAGATGGACGAGCCCGAGTCGACCGCCGCCCTGGCCCTGGCCTCGCGCGAGCAGCTCGACAACCTGACCTTCGTCATCAACTGCAACCTGCAGCGCCTCGACGGTCCGGTCCGCGCGAACTTCCGCGTGGTGCAGGAGCTGGAAGCCCAGTTCCGCGGCGCCGGCTGGAACGTCATCAAGTCGCTGTGGGGCTCCGCCTGGGACGAGCTGTTCCAGCTCGACACCACGGGCGCCCTGGTACGCCGCCTGCGCGAGGTACCCGACGCGCAGTTCCAGACGTACGCGACCCGCGACGTGGCCTACATCCGCCAGCACTTCTTCGGCGCCAACGCCGAGCTCGTGCAGCTGGCCGGTGTGCTCTCCGACGCGAAGATCGCCGAGTGCTTCCACACCTCCCGCGGCGGCCACGAGCCCCGCAAGGTCTACGCCGCGTACAAGGCCGCCCTGGAGCACAAGGGTGCTCCGACGGTCATCCTCGCGCAGACCGTCAAGGGCTACACGCTGGGCGCCGGGTTCGAGTCGAAGAACGCGAACCACCAGATGAAGAAGCTGACGATCGACGAGTTCAAGGACATGCGTGACCTCCTTGGCCTCCCGATCCCGGACAGCGCCTTCGCCGACGGCCAGGTCCCGTACGGCCACCCGGGCGCGAACAGCCCCGAGGTCCAGTACCTGAACGAGCGCCGCGCGGCGCTCGGCGGCCCGGCCCCGGCCCGCAAGGTCAAGCACGTGGCCCTGCCGGCTCCGGCGGACCGTTCCTTCGCCCCGCTGCTCAAGGGCTCCGGCAAGCAGGAGATGGCCACCACCATGGCCTTCGTCCGGCTCGTCAAGGACCTGATGCGGGACAAGGAGACCGGCAAGCGCTGGGTGCCGATCGTCCCCGACGAGGCCCGCACCTTCGGTATGGAGTCCCTCTTCCCGTCGGCCGGCATCTACTCGCCGCTGGGCCAGACGTACGAGCCGGTCGACCGCGACCAGCTCATGTACTACAAGGAAGCCAAGGACGGCCAGATCCTCAACGAGGGGATCACCGAGGCCGGCGCCATGGCCGACTTCATCGCCGCCTGTACGTCGTACGCGACGCACGGCGAGCCGATGATCCCGTTCTACATCTTCTACTCGATGTTCGGCTGGCAGCGCACCGCCGACCAGATGTGGCAGCTCGCCGACCAGCTCGGCAAGGGCTTCATCGTCGGCGCCACCGCCGGCCGCACCACCCTGACGGGTGAGGGCCTGCAGCACGCGGACGGCCACTCGCACCTGATCGCGTCCACGAACCCGGCGTCGCTCAACTACGACCCGGCCTTCGCGTACGAGATCGCGGTGATCGTCAAGGACGGTCTGCGCCGGATGTACGGCGAGAAGCCGGAAGACGTCTTCTACTACCTGACGGTCTACAACGAGCCGAAGCCGCAGCCCGCCATGCCGGAAGGCGTGGAAGAGGGCATCCTGCGCGGTCTCTACCGCTTCAACACGGCGGCGGACCTCGCGGAGGCGACCCCGGCCGCAGACGCCCCGAAGATCCAGCTGATGGCCTCCGGTACGGCCATCCACTGGGCGCTGGACGCGCAGAAGCTGCTCGCCGCCGACTGGAACGTGGCCGCCGACGTCTGGTCCGCCACCTCCTGGGGCGAGCTGCGCCGCGACGCGCTGGAGTGCGACGAGGCGCTGCTGCGCGGGGAGATGCGCACCCCGTTCGTCACCCGCGCCCTGGAGGGCGTCACCAGCCCGGTGCTCGCCGTCTCCGACTGGATGCGTCAGGTCCCGGACCAGATCAGCCAGTGGGTCGAGCAGGACTACACCTCGCTGGGCACGGACGGCTTCGGCCTCTCCGACACCCGCGAGGGCGCCCGCCGCCACTTCGGTGTCGACGCCCAGTCGATCGTGGTGGCCGCGCTGGCCCAGCTCGCCCGCCGCGGCGAGGTCCCGGCGTCCTCCATCAAGGAGGCCCGGGAGCGCTACGGCCTGTAGGCCCCGCGTTCTTCGGCGACCGTGAGGCGGTCCGCTCCTTCGGGGGCGGGCCGCCTCACGGCGTTGCGGCTTCCGGGGACTTCCCCGGCCCCTACGTGCATCCGTACGTCCTCGCCGGCCCCGGCCTCGCCCGTGCCGCCGGCGCCCAGACGCTCCTCCAGCCGGTACCGGCCTTCGAGTAGTTCTCCCCGCATACCCCTGCCCCCACCCCGACGGCTGCGCGATCCGGCTCCCGGTCCGAGGATGCGGCCGTGCGGGGGCGTGCACCGGCCTTTCGCGGCATGCGCGGTGGCGGCGAGGGGGTGGACCCGTGATGCTGGAGCGGTGATGGACGAGACTGAGTTCTGGGAGATGGTCGACCGTACCCGCGAGGCCGCCGAGGGCGACCCCGAGGAACACGCCGAGCTGCTCGTGGAGCGGCTGGCTCAGCTCGACCCGGACTCCGTCCTGGACTTCGCGCGGCACTTCGAGTCGCGGTACAACCGGGCGTACACCTGGGACCTGTGGGGCGCGGCGTGGGTGCTGCTCGACGGGGCCAGCGACGACGCGTTCGACTACTTCCGGTGCTGGCTGATCGGCCAGGGCCGGGAGGTCTTCGAGGGCGGGGTGCACGATCCGGACCAGCTCGCGGAGCTCCTCGACGAGTTCGACGAGGAGATCGACGGGGACGGCGAGGAGCTGGGGTACGCGGCGGACGAGGCGTACGAGCAGCTGACCGGGTCGGTGGCGCCGGATCTGGGGATCCCGCTGCAGGCGGCGGAGCCGGAGGGCGCTGCGCTGGACTTCGAGAACGAAGCCGTGCTCGCGGAGCGCTTCCCCCGGCTGTGGGACCGCTTCAGGGGCTGAGGCCCCCGCCGTCGCGTCAGTAGTGCGTGCCGCCGTCGATACGGATCTCCGTGCCGGTGATGAAGGCGCCGTCCTCGGAGCCCAGCATGGCGACGACGCCGGCGACCGTCTGCGGGCCGGCGAAGCCCTGGCCGAGGGCCGGGGCGAGCTTGGCGAACAGGCTCCAGTCGGTGTCCTCGGGCAGGCCGGGGCCGGTGCCGGTGGTCATGCCGCTCTCGATGGAGCCCGGCGCGACGGCGACGAAGCGCAGCCCCTGCTTGCTGTACTCGGCGGCGAGCGCGTGGGTCATGGACTGGATGCCGCCCTTGCTGGCCGCGTAGGCGGACATGTACGGGTGCGCGAAGGACGCCGACGTGGAGCTGAAGTTGACGACGACCGGCTGGTCGCCCGCCAGCAGCGCCGGGAGCGACTCGCGGATGACCAGGAACGTACCGGTCAGGTTCACCGCGATGATCTTGTTCCAGAATTCGAGCGTGGTCTGGTGGGTGTGCGCGGAGCGCAGGATGCCCGCGGCGTTGACCAGTACGTCGATTCCGGTGAGGGCGTCGACCGCGGCGGCCACGCCCGTCTTGACGGCCGCCTCGTCGGATATGTCGAGGACCGCGGTGGTGAGGCGGTCCGCGTGACCGTCTGCGGCGGCCTGGTCGGCGGTGGCCTTGAGACCGGCTTCGTTGACGTCCACGGTGTGGACGCGGCCGCCCTCGGAGAGGATGCGGTGGACGGTGGCCTGGCCGATGCCGGAGCCGCCGCCGGTGATGAGGACGCGACGTCCTTCGTAACGGTTCATGGGGGGAGCGTACTCCCGCGATGACACGTTTTGCCACCCTGTCAAAACATGCATTTCGCTCTGGGGGCCGGGGTATCCTTCCCCGGTGAGATCCCCTCGTCCGTACTCTCCCCAGGCCGGCCCCGGAGCCCAGTCGCTGAACGAGCGCCGCAAGGCGGCCACCCAGCTCGACATCGCCCGCGCCGCCTGCGAACTCTTCGCCGAGCACGGCCCCGACGGCACCACCGCCGAGGACATCGCCCACCGCGCGGGCGTGGCGCTGCGCACGTTCTACCGCTACTTCCGCAACAAGCAGGAGGCCGTCGCCCCCCTGCTCGCGGGCGGCGGCGACGCCTGGCGCGCCCTGCTCGCCGAGGAGGACCCCGGCACCCCGCTGACCGAGGCCCTGGAGCGCGCCGTCACCCGCTCCCTCACGGACCCCCAGGCCCTCGAGGAGGGCTTGGGGGTCACCCGCGGCCTGCTGCGCGCCGCCACGACCGACGAGGCCCTGCGGGCCGTCTGGTACCGGGTCAACCAGGACTCCGAGGAGCGCCTGGTCCCGGTCGTCGCCCGGCTCGCCGGCCCGGACGCCGAACCCCTCGCCGTCCGCCTCCTCGCGGCGGCGGCCACGGACGCGATCCGCATCTCCCTGGAGCTGTGGTCCACCACGGACACCCCGCCCTCGGGCCCCGGCTCCCCCGCGGAACTCGCGGTCCGCTGCCTGCGCGACCTCACGGGCGCGATGCCGCTGATGCGCTGAGCGCGCCCATCACGGTGGGGCCGCCCCACGCAGAAGCCCCGCCCCCCTCTCGATGAAGGGGGCGGGGCTTCGTTCGATCAGTGCGTCAGCACGACCGCGGCACGGCTTAGAGGTCGAAGTAGAGCTCGAACTCGTGCGGGTGCGGGCGCAGCGCGATCGGGGCGATCTCGTGGGTGCGCTTGTAGTCGATCCAGGTCTCGATCAGGTCGGGGGTGAAGACACCGCCGGCCAGGAGGTACTCGTGGTCCTCCTCCAGGGCCTTGAGGACGCCCTCAAGGCTGGTCGGGACCTGCGGGACGCTCGCGTGCTCGTCCGGGGAGAGCTCGTAGAGGTCCTTGTCGATCGGCTCCATCGGCTCGATCTTGTTCTTGATGCCGTCGAGGCCGGCCAGCAGGAGGGCCGAGAACGCCAGGTACGGGTTCGAGGACGGGTCCGGGGCGCGGAACTCGACGCGCTTGGCCTTCGGGTTCGAGCCCGTGATCGGGATGCGCATCGCGGCGGAGCGGTTGCGCTGCGAGTACACCATGTTGACCGGCGCCTCGAAGCCCGGGACCAGGCGGTGGTACGAGTTCACCGTCGGGTTGGTGAAGGCCAGCAGCGACGGGGCGTGCTTGAGGATGCCGCCGATGTAGTAGCGCGCCATGTCCGACAGACCCGCGTAGCCGGCCTCGTCGTAGAACAGCGGGTCGCCGTTCGCCCACAGCGACTGGTGCACGTGCATGCCCGAGCCGTTGTCACCGAAGATCGGCTTCGGCATGAAGGTCGCGGTCTTGCCGTTCTTCCACGCGACGTTCTTCACGATGTACTTGAAGAGCATCAGGTCGTCGGCCGCGGCGAGCAGCGTGTTGAACTTGTAGTTGATCTCGGCCTGGCCACCGGTGCCGACCTCGTGGTGCTGACGCTCGACCTGGAGGCCCTGGGCGTCCAGCTCGAGGGAGATCTCGGCGCGCAGGTCGGCGAAGTGGTCGACCGGGGCTACGGGGAAGTAACCACCCTTGTAGCGGACCTTGTAACCACGGTTGTTCTCCTCGGAACCGGTGTTCCAGGCGCCGGCCTCGGAGTCGATGTGGTAGAAGCTCTCGTTCGCGGTGGTCGCGAAGCGCACGCTGTCGAACACGTAGAACTCGGCCTCGGGGCCGAAGAACGCGGTGTCGGCGATGCCGGTCGAGGCCAGGTACGCCTCGGCCTTCTTCGCGACGTTGCGCGGGTCACGGCTGTAGGCCTCGCCCGTGATCGGGTCGTGGATGAAGAAGTTGATGTTGAGCGTCTTGTCCTTGCGGAACGGGTCCAGGCGCGCGGTGGTGATGTCGGCACGCAGCGCCATGTCGGACTCGTGGATCGCCTGGAAGCCGCGGATCGAGGAGCCGTCGAACGCCAGCTCCTCGTTCGGGTCGAAGACGCGCCCCGGGATGGTGAAGTGCTGCATCACACCAGGCAGGTCGCAGAAGCGGACGTCTACGAACTTGACGTCGTTGTCCTGGATGTACTGCGTCACTTCGTCGGCGTTCTTGAACATCCAACTCCTCCTACTCCCGACCCCGGGGCAGGGCGGGCTTTATAGCTAGTGGTGCGTCAGTGCGGTGCCGCACGCTGACCCGACCATAAGCAGACGGGGTTTCTCAAGCATGACCCATTTGTTTCGCACAAGTTAACCAGGGTCCCGCCGGAACGGCGCCGAGCGGCACGGGTACCGTGTTCGGGTGGACAAGAGGCAAGCAATCGGATCCTGGCTCTCCGGCCCCCGCGAGGCCGCCGAGGAGATGGGTGCCGACTTCGGGTACCCCGGCAAACAGCTCGGCCTGCCGCAGCAGGGGCCCGGCTCGGTGGCCCGTTTCGGCCGCCGGCTCGGCGCCGTGGCCATCGACTGGCTGGGCTGCCAGCTGATCGCGTACGGCCTGATCACGGGCCGTGACTGGAACGGTTCGGGGAACTGGACGCTGGCGGTCTTCGTCGCCCTGGTGATCCTGACGGTCGGCACCGTGGGCTTCACCCCCGGGAAGCGGATGCTGGGCCTCCGGGTCGTTTCGCAGGACGGCGGCCGGCTCGGCTTCGGCCGCGTGGTGCTGCGCACCGCCCTGCTCGCCCTGCTGATCCCGGCCCTCGTCTGGGACCGCGACGGCCGCGGACTGCACGACCGCCTCAGCCGCGCCGTACAGGTCAGGATCTGAGACGAAGGAACGAACACACAGAGGGGCGCCCCGGGCCATCGGCCCGGGGCGCCCCTCTGTGTCGCACGTGTCGTATACGAAAAGCGGATCAGCGCATCTTTCCGCCGCGCGGCATGCGCATCCCCTTGGGCATCGGGCCCTTCGGGATCGGCATGTTGCTCAGCAAGTCGCCCATGGCCCGCAGTTTGTCGTTGACCTGGGTGATCTGGGGCCCGGAGAGCACGCGGGGCAGCTTCATCAGGGTCGTACGGACCTTCTTGAGCGGCACCTCGCCCTCGCCCTTGCCCACGATGAAGTCGTGGACCGGGATGTCGGGCATGATCCGGGCCAGCTTCTTCTTCTCGTTCGCGAGCATCGGCTTCACCCGGTTCGGGTTGCCCTCGGCGATCAGGACCACGCCGGCCTTGCCCACGGCACGGTGGACGATGTCCTGCTGCTTGCTCATCGCGACGGCGGGGGTGGTGGTCCAGCCCCGACCCACGTTGTCCAGTACGGCCGCGGCCGCGCCCGGCTGTCCCTCCATCTGTCCGAAGGCGGCCGTCTCGGCTCGCCGTCCGAAGATGATCGCCATCGCCAGGAACGCCACCAGGAAGCCCAGGATGCCCAGGTAGACCGGGTGGTCGATCAGGAAGCCGATCGCAAGAAAGACACCAAAGGTGACGATTCCCACGCCCGCGACGATCAGACCGACCTTCGGGTCGGCCTTGCGCGTCATCTTGTACGTCAGGGCGATCTGCTTCAGTCGCCCGGGGTTCGCAGCAGTCTCTGCGTTTGACTTCCTCGCCATGCAGCGAAGTTTACGTGGCCTTCTCGGTCCGGGTCGCCGCGGCCTCGAGTACGTGCTCGGTTTCGACCCGGTCCTGGGCCCTGCGGCGGTCTTCGAGGACGGCCGTCCAGGCGTTGCGGCGGGCGCCGCTCATGAGCAGCGACTCCAGGCCGCGGACGGCGTCGGTGAAGGACGGGATGGCGATGGCGCGTACGGGCGCGGCCTGCATGGTGTCGACCCTTTCACGGAGCTCACGTCGGGGGTTGCCAAGCGTGTGTGCGGTGCGTCGAACAATCGTCACTGACTGGTGTTACCAGGGCATGACCGACTGGTCAAACAGTGATGAAACCTTGATGCGGCCCACCAGGACTCTTACTGGAAAGAGCCTAGGGGCCGCATCAATGCGGTGTTACCCGTAAGTAAGACTTTGTGCGCGAGTTCACATACCTCCCGCACCACGCGTCACTCCGCGCGCGTTCAGACCGTCGCGCGCTTCTCCATCGCCTGCTGGTAGAGGCGGCCGGCACGGTACGAGGACCGGACCAGCGGACCGGACATGACTCCGGAGAAGCCGATCTCCTCGGCCTCCTGCGCCAGCTCCACGAACTCGGCCGGCTTGACCCAGCGCTCGACGGGGTGGTGGCGCGGCGAGGGCCGCAGGTACTGCGTGATGGTGATGAGCTCGCAGCCCGCCTCGTGGAGGTCCTTCAGCGCCTGACTGACCTCTTCGCGCTCCTCGCCCATGCCCAGGATCAGGTTGGACTTGGTGACGAGGCCGTAGGCGCGGGCCCGGGTGATGACGTCCATCGAGCGCTCGTAGCGGAAGCCGGGGCGGATCCGCTTGAAGATGCGGGGCACCGTCTCGATGTTGTGGGCGAAGACCTCGGGGCGGGAGGCGAAGACCTCTTCCAGCAGCTCCGGGACCGCGTTGAAGTCCGGGGCGAGCAGCTCGACCTTGGTGTGACCGCTCTCGCGGCCCGCCGTCTGCTGGTGGATCTGGCGCACGGTCTCCGCGTAGAGCCAGGCTCCGCCGTCCGCCAGGTCGTCGCGCGCGACGCCCGTGATGGTGGCGTAGTTCAGGTCCATGGTGACGACGGACTCGCCGACGCGGCGGGGCTCGTCGCGGTCCAGCGCCTCGGGCTTGCCCGTGTCGATCTGGCAGAAGTCACAGCGCCGGGTGCACTGGTCGCCACCGATGAGGAAGGTGGCCTCGCGGTCCTCCCAGCATTCGTAAATGTTCGGACATCCGGCCTCCTGGCACACCGTGTGCAGTCCTTCGCCCTTCACCAGGGCCTGCATCTTGGTGTACTCGGGACCCATCTTGGCCCGCGTCTTGATCCACTCGGGCTTGCGCTCGATGGGCGTCTGGGCGTTACGGACCTCTAGGCGCAGCATCTTGCGTCCGTCGGGTGCGACTGCGGACACGACCGGCTCCCTGTGACTTCGATTCTTCGGCGCCCACCAGGGTACGCCCGTAATTTCATACGCTCTTACGTCGGCCAACCTGCGGGCGGCCCGACCCATTCCCGCGCGAACTAGCCCGCGACGGGCTCTATCTCCCTGGGCTTCGGCTCCGCCTGCTCCAGCACGTCCTTCAGGTGCCGTTCGATCACCGGCAGCACCTCGGCGATGGTGATCTCGCGGCCCAGCTCGTACGAGAGCGAGGTCACACCGGCGTCGCGGATCCCGCAGGGGACGATCCGGTCGAACCAGGTGTTGTCGGGGTTCACGTTGATCGCGAAGCCGTGCATCGTGACGCCCTTGGCGACCCTGATGCCGATGGCGGCGAGCTTGCGGTCCTCGCGGCGCTGGCCGGCGTTGGACGGGGCGTACTCGGGGCCGTTCAGCCGGGGGTCGAACTCCTCGTCGTGCAGCCTCGGGTCGAAGTCCAGCGAGAGCCCGCCGATCTTCGGGCGCTCCTCCACCGGGTCGCCGAGCACCCAGACCCCGCTGCGCCCCTCGACGCGGGTGGTCTCCAGGCCGAACTCGGCGGCCGTGCGGATCAGCGCGTCCTCCAGGCGGCGGACGTGGGCGACCACGTCCACGGGGCGGGGCAGCTTCATGATCGGGTAGCCGACCAGCTGGCCCGGGCCGTGCCAGGTGATCTTGCCGCCGCGGTCCACGTCCACGACGGGCGTGCCGTCGAGGGGGCGCTCGTTCTCGGCGGTGCGCCGGCCGGCCGTGTAGACCGGAAGGTGCTCCAGCAGCAGGCAGGTGTCCTCGATCTCGTCCGCGAAGCGGGCCGCGTGCACCCGGCGCTGCTCTTCCCAGGCCACCGTGTACTCGACGGCTTCCGGGCCGAAGCCCATGCGGACAAACCCAAGCTCAGCCACCGCGGCGCCTCCTCGTTGAACCTGCCGACGAACTTGCTGTGTGCACCTATCGCACCAGGCAAGGGTACGGCGGCCCCCGCGCGCCCCGTCAGGCGCCCGTCCCGGACACCGCCCAGAGACCTGGATCCGGGGGTCCCGGGAGCTGTTTCGGCCGCCTGCGGCCCTTCGGCGGCCGGTCCGGGTCCTCATCCGCCCGGGGCAGCCGGCGGTGGCCTTCGGAGTGGTCGTTCACCCAGCCGCAGACCCCGCACGCGTAGCGCCCGTCGAGCCCCGCGATGTAGGTCCCGCACCGCCGGCACTCCGCCTCGGTCAGCTCGGGCGCGGCCAGCTCGGGCACGTACGGCGGGGCCGTGGAGGACTCTGCGTGGCTGCCGTCGCCGTCGGGGCGCTCGCAGCTGCCGGGGGGAGGTTCCCCGGTGGGCCGGCGGGTCATGGGGCGCAGCGTACGCGGGTGGAGGGGGTCGGTCCGTAAAGAGACCCACCGGTTCTGCACACGATCGGATGAATGTGGGACAGAGAGGGCGGTACGGGCGAGGTTCGCCGCTACATTCACGCCGTTCACAGGGCCGGGACTCCGGTCCGTCACGTCAGGAGACCGTGGAGCCGATGACGGAACGACCTGCCCAGCGTGTCCCCAACCGGCAGCTCTCGGCACTGATCGCCGAGGCCGGGTTCTCCAACGCCGGGCTCGCCCGCCGTGTCGACCAGCTCGGTCTGGAGCACGGTCTGGATCTGCGGTACGACAAGACCTCCGTGACCCGCTGGCTACGCGGGCAGCAGCCGCGCGGCACCACCCCGGCCCTGATCGCGGAGGTGTTCACCCGGCGCCTGGGGCGGCGATTGTCCGCCCAGGACCTGGGCCTGGACGCGTGCGCCCCGGTGTACGCGGGGCTGGAGTTCGCGGCCACCCCCGAGGAGGCCGTCGACATCGCGAGCGGGCTGTGGCGCAAGGACTCCGGTTCGCACGCCGAGCTGCGCAAGATCGCCTTCACCCCGGCCGGGCTGGTGGTGCCCAGCCGCGACTGGCTGATCGGGCGCGCCGACGAGCGGGTCGGCCGGGGCGCGGAGCAGGCGGCCTCGCGGGTGCCTGAGCAGAGCCGTCCCGAATTGGGCCGTCCCGAGCCGGGCCGTCCCGAGCTGGGCCGCCCCCTGCCCGGCCGGGCCTCGGTGCCCCGGCAGCGGCAGATCGACCGCGGTCCCGGGCAGCGGGTGACGGGCGGTGACATCGCGGCGCTCAGATCGGTGGGCGAGCTGTTCCGCACCCTGGACCACGCCTACGGGGGCGGCCATGCCCGCCAGGCCCTGGTGCGGTACCTGGAGCACGAGGCCGAGCCGATGCTGCGCGGCACCTACGGGGAGACCACCGGGCGCCGGCTGTTCTCCGCCGCCGCCGATCTGACCCGGCTCGCGGGCTGGACCTCGTACGACATCGCCGCGCACGGGCTCGCCCAGCGGTACTTCGTCCAGGCGCTGCGGCTGGCCCAGGCCGCCGGGGACCGGCCGTACGGGGCGTACGTGCTGATCACGATGAGCCGGCAGGCGGTCTACCTCGGCCACGGCCGGGAGGCGGTGCAGTTGGCCCGGGTGGCCCAGCAGGGCGTCGGCTCCGGGCCGCCGCCGGTGGTGCAGGCGCTGCTGCACTCGGCGGAGGCGCGGGGGCACGCGGTGCTCGGGGAGGTCCGGGCGTCGACGGCCTCGCTGGTGCGGGCCGAGCGGGCGCTGGGAGCGGCCCGGCCGGGGGACGACGTACCGCACTGGGCGCGGGACTACGACGAGGCGCAGCTCGCGGACGAGTTCGGGCACTGCCACCGGGACCTCCAGCAGTACCGGGCCTCGGCGCAGCACGCCGAGCGGTCCCTGCAGCTGCGGGCGCCCTCGTACGCGCGCTCGCGGCTGTTCTGCCGGGTGGTGCTGGCCACGGCGCGGCTGGGGCTGGGCGAGCTGGACCAGGCGTGCGCGCTGGGCGCGGAGGCGGCGCAGCAGGCGATGGAGATGCGGTCGGTGCGGGCGGTGGAGTACGTACGGGACTTCGAGCGGCGGCTGGAGCCGTACCGGGACGCGTCTGCGGTGCGGGGGTACCGGGACCGGGTGGCCGCCTTGTCGTGACCCTGCGGGTCGGCTGCGGTGTCGGCCCCCGGGCCCGGTGGGGGGCCGCGCCGTGGTGCCCCTGCGGGTCCGCTCCCGGGGCTCCGCCCCGGACCCCGCGCCTCAAACGCCGACGGGGCTGATGTTGGCTGCGGGTGTTCCCAGCCGGGTTGATGTTGCCCTGCGGGCAACCACCCCCGAGGTGGGTGGTTGCCCGCAGGGCGGCGCTGTCCTGCCGGTCCGGGTGGGTGGTTGGCTCAGGCCGCCACCGGGAGGGCGGTTTTCCGGGTGGCCGGGACCGGGATGCCGAAGTCGCGCAGGAGCGCGGCCGCGGCGCGGCGGGCCGAGCGCAGGGCTCCCTCGACGGTGTTGGTGTCCCGGTGGTCGCCGCACACGTAGAGGCCGGCCAGGACCCGGACGGTGCGCCGGGTGTCCTGCGGCGGTGGCATGGCGGGGACGGCCTCCGGGGTGTGGTGGACGGCCAGCAGCTCCCAGTCCCGGGTCGCGGTCTCGTAGAGCCGGGCCAGGCGCGAGGCGACCGTCCGGGTGGGCGGCGGCGGGCCGAGCACGGTGGTGGTGACGAGGCTGCGGCCGGCGGGGGCGCGCGTCGGGTCGACCGCGCTCATCACCGCGGTGTGGGCGACGGGCCAGTCCGGGTCCCCGTCCAGGAGCAGCGAGCCGTCCCAGGCGAGCGGGGTGGTGGTGGCGTGGTGCATCACGGTCACCTGGTGGAAGGCGGGCACGCGCAGGCCCGGGAGCAGTTCGGCGGCGGCCCGGGCGCCGGTGGCCAGGACCGCCGAGCGACAGCTGAAGTCGCCGTGTCCCTCGGTGGTGACCAGGTTGGTGGCGAGGGAGCGGACCCGGACCCCGGTCCGTACGGTGCCGGGCGGCAGCGCGGCGGCGAGCAGTCCGGGCAGGGTGGCGGCGCCGCCCTCGGGTACGGCGAGGCGGCCGCGCGCGAAGGTGCGCAGGGCCAGGTCCGCGACGCGGCTGGAGGTGGTGAGTGCGGGGTCGCGCAGGAGCGCGGCGAGGAGCGGGCGCAGCGTCGTACCGAGGCTCCTGGAGCTCAGGGCGGCGTGCGCGGTGCGCTCGGGGCGGGCCAGGAGGCGTTCCTCGGGCAGTGCGGCGAGGCGGGCGAGCGCCGCGCCGACCCTGGCCTGGTCGAGGGAGCCGCTGGTCAGGGCGCGGGCGGGGGTAAGGGCGCCGGCGCGCAGCGTTCTGCCGTCGCTGTGGACGAGGGCGCCGGGCGCGAAGGGCTTGAGGACCAGGCCTTCGAGGCCCGGGGTACGGGCCGGTTCGGCGTAGGCGGTGTTGAGGAGCTGGCCGATCCGGTCGAGCCGGAAGCCGTCGACGGTCTCGGTGGCCATCCGGCCGCCCGGATCGTCGGCGCCCTCCAGGACGATGACCGTGACTCCGGCCGCGATGAGGTGGTGCGCTGCCGCGAGTCCGGAGACTCCGGCTCCTACGATGACCACGTCCGCATGGTGTGCGTGTGCGCTGTTGAGCACGTGCCCCTCCCCGAGGTCGGCCCGGCTGTGTGGGGAACCTCCTTCCCCCAACGCGGTCCGGCGGAACCCGAGTTGCACGTGCCTTTACGGGTAATGCGGTCAACTCCGGTCGCACGGCGGTCGCATTCGGCTCACGAACGGTCGCGCGCGTGCGCCGGGGCGCTCCCCCGGAGCCCCGGGGCTTTCAGGCCCGGAGCGCCGGGCCGTTTCAGGCCTCCAGCGCGGCCCTGATCGACTCCTCGATCCCCGGGTACCGGAAGACGAACCCGGACTCCAGCAGCCGCGCGGGACGCACCCGCTGACTGCCCAGCACGTCCTGGGCGAACTCCCCGAGCACCACGCGCATGACCGGCGCGGGCACGGCGAACACCGCCGGGCGGTGCAGGACCCGGCCCATCGCGGCGGTGACCTCGCGGTTGGTCAGGGGCTCGGGGGCGGTCAGGTTCACCGGCCCGGTCAGGGCGGAGGTGTCGATGATGTGGCGCAGGGCGGCGATCTCGTCGTGCATCGAGATGTGCGACCAGTACTGTCGGCCGTTGCCCAGGCGGCCGCCGATGCCGGCCTTGAAGATCGGGAACAGCTTCCCCCAGGCCCCGCCTTCGGCGGCGACGACCAGTCCCGTACGGGCGAACACGGTCCGGACCCCGGCGTCCCGGGCGGGCGCGGCGGCCGCCTCCCACTGCACGCAGACCTCCGGGAGGAACCCTTCCCCGGCCGGGGAATCCTCGTCGACCGTCCGGTCTCCCGTGTCCCCGTAGTACCCGATGGCGGATCCGCAGACGAGCGTCGCGGGCGGCTCGTCCATGGCGGCGACGGCAAAGGCGATGGCGGCCGTGCCCTTGACCCGGCTGTCGCGGATCTCCCGCTTGTAGGCGGCCGTCCAGCGGTGGTCTCCGACTCCGGCCCCGGCGAGGTGCACTACGGCCCCGCAGCCGGCGAGCCCGGCCGGGTCCACGTACCCGCGCGCGGGGTCCCACCGCGCCTCGCCGGGCCCGGCCGGCTCCCGCCGCACGAACCGGACGACCTCGTGTCCGTCGGCCTTCAGTGACCGCCCGAGGGCGCTGCCGATGAGCCCAGTGGCCCCCGTGACTGCGATACGCATGGCCCCATCTTGGCAGCGCCCCCGCACCGACGGCCCCGGCGACCCGGGCCGCACGCTTTCCCGGCCGCCCTGTCGCCGGCCGCACGGTCCAGGGCCGCGCACTTCCGCTCCCGGGCCGGGGCCGCGGGCCGCACGGTCCCGGGCGCGCGTACCTCCAGACCGCGCGCTCCCGGGCCGGGGCCGCCGGGCCGCACCGTCACGGGACGCGCACCGCCGGGCCCGCGCGGGCGAGCCCCGAAGGCCGTGCCGTCGGCCCGTCCGGTGGGTGAACACCGGGTCCGGGCGGAGCCCGGGGAACGGAGGAAGGGCGGGTAGGGGACCCCTGATCTTCGCGGCGGGGGCTCCCCCGGCCGCAGGTGGCTCGGCCGCGGGCCGGAGGCGTCGGCAGCGGGCCCGGGCGGCCTGCGGCAGGCCCGGGCAGCGGCGGCAGGCCCCTCGGACGACTGGCCCGTCAGGCGGCGGACGCCTCAGGTGGCGGGCGCGCCGCAGGTCGTGGCCGGCGGTGCCGGTGGCAGGCCCGCCCGGCGGCAGGCAGGACCGGCGGCAGGCGGGACCGGCGGGCGGGCGGGACCGGCGGGCGGGACCGTCAGGCGGCCGGGCCCGTCGGGCCCCGGGCCCGTCAGGCCGCAGGAGCGTACCGGCGCCCGAGCCGCGGGCGGACCGTCAGGGGGCCCGGCCGTCAGGTGGCGGTGCCCAGCCAGGTGCCCACCGCGTAGGTCACCGCCATGGCCAGGGCTCCGCCGGCGACGTTGCGCAGGATCGCCCGGGCCGCCGGCGCCCCGCCCAGCCGTGCGCTGAGCACCCCGCACAGGGTCAGGGACAGCAGGACCGCGACCACGGTCACCGGGACCCGCCAGGACGCCCCCGGCAGCACGATCGCCAGCAGCGGCAGCAGCGCCCCGACCGTGAACGCCACCAGGCTCGCCGCCGCCGCGTGCCAGGGGTTGGCCAGCTCGTCGGGGTTGATCCCGAGCTCCACCCGCGCGTGCGCCCGCAGCGCATCCCGTTCCGTCAGCTGCTCCGCCGCCTCCCGGGCCACCGACTCGCTCAGTCCCCTGCCGACCAGCAGCCCCGTCAGTTCCTCCAGCTCCTCCTGCGGCGACTCCTCCAGCTCGCGCCGCTCCAGGTCCAGCGCCGCCTTCTCCGAGTCCCGCTGGGAGCTGACCGACACGTACTCCCCCGCCGCCATCGACAGCGCGCCCGCCAGCAGCCCGGCGACGCCAGCCGCCAGGATCGCCGTGCGCGAGGTCGTGGCCCCGGCGACGCCGACGACCAGGCCCGCCGTGGAGATGATCCCGTCGTTCGCGCCGAGCACCCCCGCGCGCAGCCAGTTCAGCCGGGTACTGATCGCCGCGCTCTGCCCCGCCGCACCATCCGCTTCCGTCACGCCACCACTGTGGCGGCCCCAGCCCTACGGAGCCACCCGGCGTGCGCGCCTTCGGTGCCGGGATCAGGGTGGAGGGGTGAGACGCCGACGCGAGGAGCCGGGCTGGCTGCGCGGGGCGCCGCCGCCGCGCTGGGCCCGCCTCGCGCCCGCGGTGGCCCTCGTCGTGCTGGTGTTCGTCCAGCGCATCACCCCGGGCGACGTCGAGCTGGGCTACTTCCTGGCCGGACTCCCCCCGGTCGCCGCCTTCGCCTACGGGGCCGCCGGGACGGCCGTCTTCGCCGCGGTGGTGCTGGTCCTCATCGGCCTGCCCACGCTCGGGATCGCCCATGCCCGGGGCTCCGACCTCGCGACCGTCGCCGTGATCGGCCTGCTCAGCGTGGTGGTCGCCTGGGTCCGAAAACGCCGCGACGCCCAGCTGGTGAGCGTGCGCACCGTCGCGGAGGCGGCGCAGCTCGCGGTCCTGCCGCCCGTCCCCGAACGGGTCGGCGCGGTCGGCTGCGCGGGCCTCTACCGGGCGGCCCAGCAGGGCACCCTGGTCGGCGGCGACCTGTACGACGTACGGGTCGGGCCCTACGGCGTGCGCGCGCTGGTCGGCGACGTCCAGGGCCACGGCCTGGCCGCCGTCGGCACCGTGGCCTCGCTGCTCGGCGCCTTCCGGGAGGGGGTCCTGGACGACGCGGAGCTCACGACGGTGGCGGCCCGGCTGGACCGGCGGCTGCTCGCGGACTCGGCGGCCGAGTCGGTGGCGCACGCGGAGCTCTTCGCGACGGCGGTGCTGCTGGAGTTCCCGCCCGGGCTGGACCTCGTACGGATCGTGTCGTGCGGGCATCCCCCGCCCCTGCTGCTACGGGGTTTCACGGTCTCGGAAGTCGAGGTGGACCCGGGGCCTCCGCTGGGCCTGGGCCTGGCCGGCCCCACCCCGGCCGTGCCGGCCGAGCTCCGGGTGCTGCCCGGGGACCGGCTGGTGATGTACACGGACGGGGTGACGGAGGCCCGTGACGCGGCGGGCAACTTCTACCCGCTGGCCGCGCGCGTGCCCGCACTGGCGACGGATCCGGCGGGCCTGGCCTCGGCGGTGTGGCGGGACTTGCGGTCCTTCAGCGGGGGCGGGCCGCGCGACGACGTGGCCCTGCTGGTGCTGTCCCTGTCACCGGAGCCGGAGGGGGCGACGGGTGAGGTCCCCGGGGCCCGGTGACCACGCAGTACTGATCACGTGACCAAACGATGACCATCGCCCATTTGGGTCAATTTCCGTGTTTTGCTCGGGTTTTCCAGCCCCCCGAGCACGGAAATCGAGGCCCCTACGATGCGCGCACCGTACAAACACAACCAGCGGATCAGCGCGATCATCGCGGCGGCCGGAGCCGTCGCCCTGATCACCGGTGCGATCGTGGTGGGCCTGGCCGGGGAAGAGGCGGCGGCGGACCCGGACTCGGCGCAGCACCAGCAGATCGAGGCCCCCGCCCCGCTCCAGGTGGGCTCGGCCCTGGTGCGCGCGGCCGAGGACGGGGGCAAGGTCGTCAACCTCACCCTGGACGACGGCCCGGACCCGAGGTGGACCCCGAAGGCGCTCGGACTCCTCAAGGCCCACGGCGCGAAGGCCACCTTCTGCCTGACCGGGCCGAACGCGAAGAAGCACCCGGACCTGGTGAAGGAGATCACCTCGGCCGGCCACCGCCTGTGCAACCACGCGGTCAGCCACGACACGGCCATGAACAAGAAAGACGTCGCGTACCAGGAGAGGGAGATCATGGACGCGAAGCGGATGATCGACGAGGCGAGCGGCTCCGCCCGCATCTGGTACTACCGCGCCCCCGGCGGCGCCTTCACCCCCGAGAGCCGCGAGATCGCCGCCCGCAACGGCATGGCCAACCTCGGCTGGAACGTCGACCCCGGCGACTTCAACCGGCCCGGCGCGGACAGGATCGTCAGCACCGTGCAGGACCAGTTGAAGACCAAGGGGCCGACGATCCTCATGCACGACGGGGGTGGCGACCGCTCCCAGTCCGTCGAGGCCCTCGAAAAGCTGCTGCCGTGGCTCAAGGAGCAGGGCTACGGCTTCAGCTTCCCCAAGATCCCCGAGGCGGGCTGAGGCTGAGACCCGCCGGCCCGCCCGGCCCGCCCCCCGCCCGCCGCGCCTACCCGGCGTCGCGGATGAAGGAACGGACCAGCTTGCAGGTCACGTTCGACGGCCGGCGGATGCCCGTCCGGACGGCCATCGTGCGGATCTTGCGGTTGGTGGCGCGCTGAGCGTCATACGTACCCGAGTCGAGCAGCGATATCGCCAGTCGCATGGCCTTCAGCCGCCGGTTGTGGCTCTCGTACCACTCGCGCGGCAGTCCCGCCGGCAGCGGCTTCTTCTTGACGGGATCGATGGTGCGCAGGGTCATGGCAGTGGCCATCTACAGCCTCCCAAAGGCAAGTTGGCGTCCTGTCCTTCTCCTTGAATTTTACCGGCGACCACTGACAAAGGACCTGGCCAGACAGCACCTGGCTAAGCTTTCGAGCATGGAGATCTGGATCAATCCCGCCTGCTCGAAGTGCCGTAGCGCGCTGACGCTCCTGGACGCGGAGGGCGCCGAGTACACCGTCCGCCGCTACCTGGAGGACGTGCCCTCCGAAGCCGAGATCCGCGAGGTCCTGGGCCGCCTCGGCCTGGAGCCCTGGGACATCACCCGCACCTCGGATCCCCTGGCCAAGGTGACCGGCGTACGGGACCTGCCGCGCGAGGAGACCGAAGAGGCCCGCGGGGCCTGGATCAGCCACCTGGCGGCGCACCCGAAGCTGATCCAGCGCCCGATCATCACCGCCGAGGACGGCACGGCGGTGGTGGCCCGCTCGGAGGAGGCCGTCCGCGAAGCCCTCTCGCGCACGCTCTAGCCCGCGAGACCCGCGAGGCCCGCGTTCACGAACTCCACGGCGCGCCCCGTCTGCTGCTTCCCGGTCGTACCGGGCACCGGGTTGTGGGCGAAGACGAGCCGGCGGCCGGCGTGCTCGGTCGCGAACACCCCGGTCGACCAGCCGGGGCCGAAGCCCGTCTTGCCCCAGACCGTGGTGCCGGCCGTCTCGTGGCGCATCAAGCCGGCCGCGCTGAAGCAGGCCTTCGGCGACAGGCACTTGTTCTCCGCGGCGTTGGGCACGTCCGGGACCTCGTACAGGTGCCGCTGCTGGGCGGGCGGCAGCAGTCGGCCGCCCAGCAGTGCGCCCATGAAGCGGTCCAGATCGGCCGCGGTGGAGACCAGGCCGCCCTCCGCCCAGAACCTGGCCATCCGGGGATCCGTCGACATCCGGGTCTGCCGCAGCCCCAGGGGGCGCAGGATGCGGCGCTGCAGCTCCTCCGCGTAGGTCCGGCCGGTTATCCGCTCCACGAGCAGGCCGGCGACGAAGGTGTTCGTCCCGTTGTACTGCTGGACCGTGCCCGGGGCCGGTGTGCGGCCCGAGCCGGTGGCCGCCTCCGTCGCGAACGTCTCCAGCACGAGGGTGCGCGGGTCGGCGGAATCGCTGCCGGCCTTCGGCAGGTCGGCGGTGTGGTCCATGAGCTGCCGGACGGTGACTTCGGCGTAGGCCTCGGGTATCAGGTCGGGCAGGTAGCGGCGCACCGGCGCGTCGATCTCGATCCGGTGCTCCGCGACGAGCCGCAGCACCAGGGCGTTCGTGAACAGCTTGGTGACGCTGCCGATCGGGACCTCCGCGTCCGCGGCGACGGGCCCGCCGGTCCCGGTCCACGGCGTGCGCAGCCCCTCGCCGGACAGCCGCACCAGGGCCCCCGTCGAGATCCCGTCGGGCAGGGAGACCAGCAAGGCCCGCAGTGCGGCGGGATCGCGGGTGACCGCCTGCCGGGCGTACGCCGGGGTGGCGGCGGAGCCGTCGGACCCGCCGGTCGCCGCCAGTGCGGCCGGGGCACCCGCACCCACGGCAAGGACCGCGAAGGCGATGCCGGTGACGGCGATCCTGCGGGCGGTGCGGGGGCGTGCGTTCATCGGTGGCTCCTGGAGAAGGCGGCTCGGTGGGCTCTGACACCAACACTCCTCCAGCCACCGCGCGTTGCCCATCGGTGATCACCCTGACCCCACCCCGAGGCCACCCCGAAGGGGCCGGGTGGGCAGACCCTGAGGCCTGCCGGCCACAGCCCTACACCCCCTCCGCCCCCTCCGCCCTACGCCCCCGCCACCCGGCGCTGGTGCACCCGCAGCTGGAGGGCCGCGAGATCGAGGAGCGGCGTGGGTACGGCGAGGCCGCGGGCCCTGGCGGTCAGGTCGCCGAGCACGTGCTCGACCTCGGTCGGGTGACCGGCGACCAGGTCCCGGTACATCGACGGGGTCAGCGGCGAGCCCGGCGCGGCCAGCGTCCGTGCGGTAAAGGCGAGTTCGGACTCCGGCACCGGATGCCCGGCGGCGGCCGACACGGCGGCCGCCTCCGAGAGGACCGCGAGGCCGAACTCGGTCCCGCCGGGTACGGCGTTGACCTCTCCGACGGCTCCGCGCGCCAGGGAGGTGACCGCCACCAGGCTGGTGATGAAGACCCACTTGTGCCACATGGCGCCCACGATGTCCGGCACTTCGGGGGTGTCGATGCCCGCCCCGGCCAGCACCTCGCGCACGGCGTCCACCCGCGCCGAGGGACGGCCGTCGAGTTCGCCGGTGAGCAGCACGGTGGGCGGGGCCAGCCGGAGGATGTCGCCGTGCTCGTTCAGGGTGGTGACCACCTTGGCCACCCCGCCGAGCACCGCCGCCTCCCCGAACCGGTCCGTGAGGCGGTCGAGGTGGGCCATCCCGTTGAGCAGGGGGAGGATCACCGTGCCGGGACCGACCGCCGGGGCGAGGTCCCGGACGGCCGCTTCGAGGGAGGTGGACTTCACCGACAGCAGGACGAGGTCGTACTTCGGCGCCAGCGCGTCGGCGGTCACGAGCTGCGGGTCGAGGGCGATCTCCTCCCCCGGCCCGCTCACCCGCAGCCCGCGCGCCCGCAGGGCCTCGGCCCGCCGGGGGCGCACCAGGAAGGTGACGTCCCGGCCGGCCCGGGCGAGGCGCGCGCCGAAGTAGCCGCCCGCGGCTCCGGCTCCGACCGTCAGGATCCTCATCCGGCGCCGCCCGCGGGCCGGACGGCCTCGGCCAGGGCGGCGCGGACGGACGCCGCACCGGCAACGGCCCCCGGAGCCTCGCGGAATCCCCCCGGGCCGTCCGTGTCCTCGGCGTACGGGAGGACGTACACGGGCGTGTCGCGCTGGAAGCGCCAGCTCTCGGCGAGCGTCCCCGCGTCGACCGCGTCGTAGCCGAGCAGGTCGAGGAGGCGGGTGGCGGACGCGCGGGCGGCCGGGTCCTCGCCCGCGATCGGCAGGGCCGAGCGGTCCGGGGAGCCGGCCGGGCGGGCGAGGGAGAGCAGGTGCTTGAAGTAGATGTTGTTGAACGCCTTGACGACCTGCGCCCCGGACAGGTGTTCCTGGACGAGCCCGCTGGTGGTGGTCTCCTCCGCCTCCAGGGCGGGGAAGACCCCGTCCCGCTGCGGGTAGTAGTTGAGCGTGTCGAGCACGACCTTGCCCGCCAGGACGTCGGCGGGCAGCTCGCGGTAGTTCTTGAGCGGAATGGTGGCCACGACCCAGTCGCCGGCCGCGGCCGCCTCGGCGGGGGTGGCGGCCCGGGCCCGCGGGCCGAGCTCGGCGACCAGGGTGTCCAGCGTCTCCGGTCCCCTGGAATTGCTGAGGACCACGTCCAGCCCCGCGTCCACGGCGAGCCGCGCGAGGGTGCTTCCGATATTGCCGCTTCCGATGAGTCCAAGAGTTGCCATGCGGGGTTCAAGTCGCCCGCGATCCGGGGTATTCCGCCGCTGCGCCACCGGCGGCGAGGCGTCCCCGCGACCGTCGCGGCCCCACCCCTTCACCTCGGCCCCACCCCGCGCCTCGTAGGGTGGGTCCAGCACAAAGGGGACGTACCGCACCAAAGGATCCATCGTGAACGAGCAGCAGCACCCGAGGCCCACCATGCCCGGCGAGGCTCCGGTGCCGCCGGTGCCGCCGGAGCTCCCGGTGCCCGCGCTCCCCCCGCTCCCCCCGCCCCGCCGCGGCGCCGACTGGATGTTCGGCGGGGTGTACGGGACCGTCCTGGCGTCCGGGCTGCTGGCCGCGCTCGACCAGAAGGGCGGGGAGTACACCCCCTTCTACGATGCCAGCTGGGTGCTCGTCACCGCCGCCACGGCCGGGCTCGCGCACGGGTACTCGCACCACATGAGCACCCATCAGGCCGGCTCCGCGGGCCACCGGTGGCGGATCCTGGGCCGGGCGCTGTGGAACGAGTGGCCCATGATCGCGGCCACCCTGCCCACGGTGCTGCTCCTGCTCGTCGCCGGGCTCACCGACTGGGACTCGCACGGGGTCACTGCCATCGGGCTCGGCGTGAACACCGCGCTGCTGTTCGCCTGGGGCGCCTTCGTGGCCCTCCGGGTCGGCTACAAGCTCGGCTCGGCGCTGCTCATCGGGGTCGCCGACGCCACGATCGGGCTGGCCATCATCGTGGCCAACGCGGTGATCAAGTGACGCCCCCGCCGCGCACGGCGGGGGCGTCACCCGGACCCGGGTGCCCGAGGGCGTCGGGCGCTATCGGGGCAGCTGCCCCTCCGCCTCCGCCAGGATCTCCGTGAGCCGGGCTCCGAACTCCGCCCCCCGTACGTCCGGCACCCCGGTGCGGGCCGAGGTGAGGAGTGCGTCCAGGGCGCGGCCGTAGGCCCCCGGTACGTCGCTCCACTCCGGCAGGCCGAAGACCCCGGCGGTCCCGCGCAGTTCCAGTCCCACCCCGGCGGCCGCGCGCGGGGAGCCGAGGCTGAGCACGGCGGTGCTGGCCGCGCCGGAGCTGTGGCGCAGGGCCAGCTGGACCACGTCGGCGGGGCCGCGGGTGGCGCTGACCTCGGTGACGTCGCCGAGGACCGGAATGAGTACGGACAAGGCGTGCGGGCCCACGTCCCACAGTCCGCCCTTGGCCTTGCGCCAGGGCGAGTCCGCGTAGGCACTGGGCTCGCCGTCGGGCGGGAAGACCGCGCCGAGCCAGTGCGCGGCGGCGGTGAACCAGCCCGTGCGCTCCGCCTGCTCCTCCACCCAGCCGGCGGTCGGCTCGGCGAAGCGCAGGGTGAGGAAGACGACGGAGGCGACCCGGTGCTCGGCGACGGCCTCGGCGACCGCGCGGGCGTCGGCCGGGGTCGTGGCGACGGGTTTGTCGAGCAGCAGGTGACAGCCGGCGGCGGCCGCGCGCACGGCGAGCGGGGCCTGCACGTCGGGCGGGAGCGCGAAGGCCACGGCGTCACAGTCGGCGAACAGCGCGTCGGGGTCTTCGTACACCTTCACCCCGTACTCGCGCGCCAGTTCGGCCGCGGCTTCGGGGCGCCGGCCCCAGACTCCGGCGAACTCGGAGCCGGGGTGGGCGGCGAGGGCGGGGGCGTGCGTGCGGTGGGCCCAGGGGCCGGTGCCCAGCAGGCCGACCCGGGGGCGGGGCCCGGAAGCGGCCTCTGCGGCGGCATCTCCGGCGGACGTCAAATCGTACGAAATGCTCACCCGCCCAGTCTGCCCCACCCGGACGGGCGCTCTGACGCCAACCCTCTCGACCGCGCCCACCTGCGGAGTAAACCTCGGTAACACGGGGTTCACATACGGGCAACGGAAGAGAAATCGCGAGCGGGCACGCTGCGGTCTACACCGCAGAACGAATTCGCAGTACGCGAGCCACAGGGACGTGAACCGCCGTACGCGATCCGCAGGACGCAACGCAGCACCCGCAGAGTCTGCGCCGGAGCGACGCACCGAAGGATGGGGCCCGTGAGCTACAAGGCTGAGTACATCTGGATCGACGGAACCGAGCCGACTGCGAAGCTCCGCTCCAAGACCAAGATCATGGCGGACGGCGGCGCGCTGCCGATCTGGGGCTTCGACGGTTCGAGCACCAACCAGGCCGAGGGCCACGCCTCCGACCGCGTGCTGCAGCCGGTGTTCACCTGCCCGGACCCGATCCGCGGCGGTGACAACGTCCTCGTCCTGTGCGAGGTCCTGAACATCGACATGACCCCGCACGAGTCGAACACCCGCGCGCTGCTGCGTCCGATCGCCGAGAAGTTCGCCGCTCAGGAGCCGATCTACGGCATCGAGCAGGAGTACACCTTCTTCGACGGCACCCGCCCGCTCGGCTTCCCGGTCAACGGCTTCCCGGCCGCGCAGGGCGGCTACTACTGCGGTGTCGGCTCGGACGAGATCTTCGGCCGCGACATCGTCGAGAAGCACCTGGACCACTGCCTCGCGGCGGGCCTGGCGATCTCCGGCATCAACGCCGAGGTCATGCCCGGCCAGTGGGAGTTCCAGGTCGGCCCGGTCGGCCCCCTGGAGGTCTCCGACCAGCTGTGGATCGCGCGCTGGCTGCTCTACCGCACCGCCGAGGACTTCAACGTCTCCGCGACGCTGAACCCGAAGCCGGTCAAGGGCGACTGGAACGGCGCGGGCGCGCACACCAACTTCTCCACGAAGGCGATGCGCGAGGACTACCGCGCGATCATCTCCGCGGCCGAGTCCCTGGGCGAGGGCAGCAAGCCGCTGGACCACGTCAAGAACTACGGCGCGGGCATCGACGAGCGCCTGACGGGCCTGCACGAGACGGCCCCGTGGAACGAGTACAGCTACGGCGTCTCGGACCGCGGCGCCTCGGTCCGCATCCCGTGGCAGGTGGAGAAGGACGGCAAGGGCTACATCGAGGACCGCCGCCCGAACGCGAACGTGGACCCGTACGTGGTGACCCGCCTCATCACGGACACCTGCTGCACCGCCCTGGAGAAGGACGGCCTGGTCTGACCACGGCCGGCCACCCCTGACAGCACCCCGGCGCCCGTCCTCCCCCCTCGGGGAGGGCGGGCGCCGCGCTGTCGGTGGCGCCTGCCATCGTGTGGACCATGCTGCCCGTCACCCTGCGCACCGAGCCCGCCGAGACCTACCGCCGGCCCGCGCTGCCCCTGCTGTCCGAACTCGTCGGGCGCATCGGCGCCGACGGCGACCACTTCCTCATCGTGGAGCGACTGCCGGACGAACCGGATGTGTTCGCCCAGGTCTGGCACGAGACCGGCGGGGACTACCAGCTGGAGCACCGCGACGGCGCCCCCGACCGGCACTTCCAGGCGTTCGTCGGCACGGCGGCCGAGGTGGTGGACGTGATGGCCCGCTGGGCCCGCCAGGAGAAGGGCTGGGACCTCGGTCCGGCCTGGGAGCGACTGGAGTTTCCGGTGGAGGAGCCGGCCCCGCTCGCCCCCGAGGTGGAGGAGGAGCTGACCGAGCTCGTACGGGACGGGCTCCGGTGCGGTTACGACGACCGGGCGGTGCTGAGCGAGCACGCCGAGGAGTACCTCGTCTCGGGCGGGGTCCGGCCGGTGTCGCGCGCGCAGGCCGAGCACCTGGTGGACCGGCTCTGGCGGGAGCGGCTGGCGGAGCAGGCGCACTGGGTGGGCGAGACCGACCCCGAGCGGCTCGCGCGGGCCTTCGCCTCGCTCGATGCCGCCGGCATCACCGCGCGGGAGAACTTCGCGTGCTGCCGCAACTGCGGCCTCGCGGAGATCCGGGCCGCGGGCCGGGAGGACGCCCGGGGCTTCGTCTTCTTCCACTCGCAGTGCACCGAGGGCGCGGCGGCGGGGGGCGACCTGTGGTTGCTCTACGGGGGCTTCGCGCCGGGCGAGGAGCTCACCGCCGCCGTGGGCCGGCAGGTCACCCGGGCGCTGGACGCGGTGGGGCTGACCTGGTCGTGGGACGGATCCGCCCATGATGCGATACGGGTGACGGAGATGGACTGGAGGAAGCGGCTGGCCGGGTGACGGATTGTCGGGATTGCAATGGTCCGTTCACGCCATGATCACGGAATATGGGATTCCGATCCATAGAGTGAGACGGGGCCTGCCCCGGGGGCCGCGCATCTGCTTGAATGGGGCCATGGCCAGTTACTCGTACACCTCGACAGGTCGCAGCGACCTCGAGCCGTTCTGGCCTTCCCGTCAGGATCACGATTTCGACCGGGTGTGTTGCCGCGCGAAGAACGCGCCGGCCCTCTAAAGCCTCCGGGACCTCGAAAACGACCTCCCCCAGGCCTTCGGTCTGCGCGGTACGACACAAGACGACGCCTTTACGTACGTCTCCTGCCGACTACTCCGCGTGAAAGAGCTGACCACTCATGGCGAACACCCGTTCCTTCGCTTCCGCCTCCTCCGCTGCGACCTCTCCCCTGACCTACCCGAGCTTCCCGCCCAGTCCGCGCCACCGCCTGCGGGCCGTGGACCGCGATGAGGTGGCCCGCGTAGCGGACTTCCTGCCGCCCGGCGCCACCTGGCTGCCCGCTCCCCAGCACACCCTGCCGGCCCTCCCCGGCCAGCCGCCGATGGTCGGCTACCTGGTGCTCGTACCGGCCGACCAGCAGCCGCCGATCGCCTTCTCCCCGCAGTCCGTTCCCGCCGCCCCGACCCCCGGCGCGGCGGCCGTCACCGGCGACGCCCTGGTCCGCATCGACCCCGCGCAGCGCACCGCCGAGGTGGACGGCGAGGTTCTGGACCTGACGTACCTGGAGTTCGAGCTGCTGGCCCATCTGGTCGCGCACCCGCACCGGGTGCACAGCCGCGACCAGCTGGTGACCACCGTCTGGGGCTACGGCCACGTCGGCGACGGCCGCACGGTCGACGTCCACGTCGCGCGGCTGCGCCGCAAGCTGGGCGCCGCCCACCGCGGCGCGATCCAGACCGTGCGCCGCGTGGGGTACAAGTACGCCCCCTGACCGGGACGACGGCGGGCCCGTACTGACGAGGGGGAGTACGGGCCCGGCCCGGGCGGGGTGGACCACGCGGCCCGGACCGGGCCAACTCGGGCCATCACAAAGGGGATTTCCTCGCACATCCGTGCTGATCAGGCCCGGTCCCTGACGTAGGCTTTTCCGTCGTGACCATCGGAACCGGCAGCGTACTTGCCCCACTTGAGCCCCAGGACCCCCGCGAGACCGCCGGCTACCGGCTGACCGCCCGGATCGGCGAGGGCGGCATGGGAACCGTCTACCTCTCGCACACCCGCGGCGGGCAGCCGGTCGCACTGAAGCTGATCCGCCGGGAGTTCGGGCAGGACCCGGACTTCCGGAGCCGGTTCGAACAGGAGGTGCGGGCCGCGCGCCGGGTGCAGGGCTACCACCTCGTGCCGGTCCTCGACCACGACACCACGGGCGCCCTGCCCTGGCTCGCCTCGGAGTTCGTACCGGGACTGTCGCTGCACGACACCCTGAACGCCTACGGTCCGCTCCCGCTGGGCGCCGTCTTCCAGCTGATCGGCTGCACGGCGCGGGCCCTCGGCTCCATCCACGCCGCGGGGGTCGTGCACCGCGACCTGAAGCCCGCCAACCTGCTGCTCGGCGCGGCTGGGCCCTACGTCATCGACTTCGGGATCGCCCGGGCCGCCGACAGTACGCAGCTCACCCGCACCGGCGGGGTCATCGGCACCCCGCAGTACATGTCCCCCGAACACGCGCTGGGCGGCGAGGTCACCACCGCGAGCGACCTGTTCTCGGTCGGGCTCATCGCCGCCGTCGCGGCCACCGGGCGGCATCCCTACGGGGAGGGCGGGGCCACCGCCCTCGGCGTGCGGATCGCCAACACCGACCGGCTGCCCCCGGACCTGAGCGGCTACCCGCTGGAACTGCGGCCGCTGCTGGAGCGCTGCCTGACGGCGGATCCGGCGGAGCGGATCGGCACGGACGAACTCGCCGCGCTGTGCGAACTGTTCGCCAAACGGCCGCTGAACGATTTCGACGGCTGGCTCCCGGAGCCGGTCGGGCAGGAGATCGCCCGCCGGGTGCAGGCCGCGGCGAATCCGCCGGTGCCGACGGTGGCGGACTCGGGTGCGGCGGCGGCCGCCGGTGGTGGTGGCGCCTTCGGCCCGGCCGGTACGGGACCGGGGACCGGGACCTCCGGTGCCTTCGGCGGGGTCCACGACGCGGACACGGCCTTCGCGCCGCCCCGGCCCGCCGGGCCGCCGCGGCCGGGCCACCCGACGCCCGTACCGCCGGTCTCGGTCGCGGCTCCGGCTTCGGCTCCGGCTTCGGCTCCGGCTTCGGCTTCGGCTTCGGCTCGGAAGGGCTTCCGTGGCGGGCTCGTCGCCGCCTCCCTCGTCGCGGCCGTCCTCTCGGGAGCCGGCACGGTCTGGCTGCTGGACGAGGACGACTCCAAGGACGACGCGAAGGCACCCGCCGCCCGGCAGGAGACCCCGGCCGCTCCCGTGCCCGGATCACCGGATCCGGCCAAGGCCTCCTCCGCGCCGAAGACCTCGCCCTCGGCCTCCGCCCCGCCGAAGACCGCGTACACGGTGGTCTTCCAGGACAAGCCCCTGACGCTGCGCGCACCCTCCTCCAGCACCGGAACCCACGTCGACCTGGACGCTCCGAAGGTCATTCCCAACGGGGAGATCGGCGAGGACCGGGACATGGAGCTCACCTACCACGACTGGAGCGACGCGGGCCTGGTCTTCCAGACGGCCACGGGCAAGAGCACGGGCAGCGCGCCGGAGGAGTGCAAGGACGCCGTCGCCACCAACGCCCTGGCCTCCAAGCTGACGAGCGACCAGCTCGAGCGGGGCAAGGAGCTCACGAAGGGCACCGTGCTGTGCACGGTCACCAGCGACGGGAACCTGGCGATGCTCCGCATCACCGAGGTGGTGCCCAAGAAGGGGGGCTTCCGCCCCGTGCCCGACTACGTCACCGCACTCACCCTCTGGAAGATCGGCTGACGCCGTGGGCCCGGGCTCCTCGGGAGGAGGCCCGGGCCCACGAACGGTGATCTAGACCTCGGCGCCGGCCCCGGCCCCGGCCCCGCGCCTCGACGCGACGAAGCCCAGTGCCAGGTCCCCCGCGAGGAACACCAGCAGGCTGATGCCCAGCATCGGTACGAACCAGCCCACGACGGCCGTCGCCGCGGCCAGCGGCAGCAGCAGCGTCACCGGCAGCTTCCGCCACGCCCCGCGCGGCTGGGGGCGGCCGGCCGAGAGCGTGCGCTCCTTGGTCGGGCGGCGCAGCCACCACATGCGGTAGCCCCAGACGACCATGAACATCACCAGGACCGCCAGCGCGGCCAGCGCCAGCTGGTTGGCGAGCCCGAAGGTCAGGCCCATGTGCAGGTCGATGCCGAAGCGGGTCAGCTGGGCGAGCAGCGGGTGGTCGGCGAAGCGGAGTTCGTCCATGACCCGGCCGTCTGCGGGGTCCACGGAGACCGCGTCCAGGTGCACCGGCACCTGCTTGTCCTGCTCCTTGACCACGTACCCCTTGCCCGGGGTGGGCAGGCTGATCCGCAGCGACTCGGTGACTCCGGCGGACCGGGCCGCCGCCACCGCTCCGTCGATGCCGATGACATCGACCGGGGCGGGCATCGCCGCCTGGTCACCGCCGGCCGCGCCGTGCCCGGCGTGCTCGCCGCCCGCGTCGGCGGCCGGGGCGCCGGGAAGCTTGGCGGCCACGGCCGGGGTGCCCCCGCCGAGGCCGTCCTTGAGTTCCCCGATGTTCTCGCCGGCGTACCTCGACCAGGTCAGGCCGGTGACGGAGAGGCCGACGAGGCCGACCGCGATCCAGACGCCGACGGAGCCGTGCCAGGACAGGGTCTTGCGGCGGCCGGTCGCCGTGCGGTCGGGCGCTACGAGGGCGGCCTTACGGGCACGCTTGCGGCCGATCCACAGCGCGAGCCCGCCGAGCGCGACCACCCACAGCCAGCTCGCGGCGAGTTCGCTGTAGTTCCGGCCGAACTCCCCCAGGTGGAGGCTGGAGTGGAACTCGCTCAGCCAGGCCCGCAGCGGCAGCGCGTCCCCGACGGTGGTGAGCTTCCCGCGGACCTCGGCCGTATACGGATCGACGAACACGGTGAGGGTCTCGCCCTCGGCGAGTCCCGGGCTCTCCATGATCACCCGGGTGGTGGCGTCCGCCTCGGGCGCGGGCCATACGGCCGTCACCTTGCCCTGGGGCGCGGCGTTCACGGCCGCGGCGACCTGCGCGCCGAGCGGCTGCGCGCTCGCGCCGACGCGGTCGACCGTCAGCTCGTCGGAGTAGAGGATCTTCTCGGCCTGCCAGGAGCCGGCGTAGAGCAACCCGGTGGTGGCGGCGACGAGCAGGAGCGGGGCGATCAGCAGCCCGGCGTAGAAGTGCAGGCGCAGGAGCAGTGGCCGCAGGGCCGCCCAGGTTCCGGGCGTCCGGGCGGGGGCTGGTTCTGCCGCGGCCAGGGGGGTTTCGGGGGCGTCGGGGTCCGCTGCGCGGAGTTCCCCGACCTCTTCGAGAGACATGGGTGTCCTAGGTGTTGGCGAAGACATGGGTGAGGGGCCCCAGGTCTCGCCTCCCCGGTCAGGGGTGCGCCGTTCGGTCAGGCGCGGGCAGGACGGCCGGGGGCCGTGATGCGGATCCGTCCGCGCGCGGGCGGCCCGCGCCGCTCGGCGGTGTGCGCGTGCACGGCACCGCGCAGGGTGCGCGGCCGCTCGTACCCGGCGGGCGGGAACGCCCGCGCCGGCGGTACGGGGATCGCACGCGCCCGGAGTAGGGCGAGGACCCGGGAGAGCGGCCGGGCGGCGAGCAGCGCCCCGGCCGCGAGGGCGGCGGCGAGCCGGAAGACGGCGGCCTCGCCCCAGGCCAGCCAGAGCGCGCAGAACAGCCCGGCGAGGGCGTGCGCGGCGATCATGCCGAGCCCGTCATGGGCGTGGCCGGCGGCCACGTCACCCATGCCGGCCATACCGCTCATGCCCTCCATGCCGCTCACGGAGTGCACGCCGTGCAGGGCGTCGGCGGCCTCCCTGCCGGCACCGGCACTCGCGCCCATGTCCATACCCGCGCCCGCATCCGCATCCGCCCGATGCCGTCCACCGGCCGGGGAAGAGGAGAACAGGAGGTGCAGGACCGCCTGTACGGCGAGCAGCGACGCGGCGATGGGGAGCGGTCCGCGCCGGCGCCCGGCGGAGAGCCAGGCGAGCCCTCCGGTCAGCCCGAATGCGGACAGAAGCACCAGCGCGGGAAGGTCCGTACCGGACATGTACGAATGCCCCGCCGCACCCAGTGCGACGGCCACCGCCGCGAATACCGCGGCCCGGGTGGCGCGCATCGGCGCGGGGCTGTGTGACATGACCTGGGAATGTTGCCACGGCCCCCCGCCTCGCAAAAGGGCGCCCCCGTGGCCGATCATGGTCCGATGAGCCCCCTGCCGTTGACGGTCCCGATGAGCACGGTGTACACGGGCGCGGTCCAGCTCGGGGCGTACGCCCTGGAGCGGCTGGATCCCGCGGCGCGGGAGCGGCTGCTGCGCCGCTGCTCCACCAACGCCGAGAACCTGGACGCCGGCCGCTGGGAGACCCTGGCGGCCAGCGCCTTCCTCGTCGAGGAGCCGATGCCGCTGGCGTACGCGCTCCTGCTGGCGGCCGTCCTCGGGTACGCCGAGTACGCCTACGGTGCCTGGTGGACGGCGGCCGCCTTCCTGTTCGGGCACGTCACGGCCACCCTCCTGGTCTACGGGGTGCTCCGCCGGACGGCCGGCCCCCGGACCCGGCGAGCGGTGGACGTGGGCACCAGCTACGGCTTCAACACCGTGCTCGGGGCGCTGACCTCGGCGCTCCCGCGCGGGCCGGTGCGCACCACCGCCCGGGCCGGGCTGCTGGCGCTCGCCGTCCGGCCGGTACTGCGGCGGGAGCGGAGCTTCACCGACGCCGGGCACCTGGTGGCACTGGGGCTCGGCCTCGGGGTCTCGCTGGCCGCCGATTACCTTTCCGGAGCGAAATCTCCGAAAATCATAGGGATGACACGCGTCACCCAGCGCACTTCGTCCTGAGCCATCCATTTCTCTGATCATTCGATTCTCTGATCAGATTTCTCCGATCAGTTGGAGCCGCCACGATGACCGCCACCCCCGCCACGACCGTCGCCAACCTCCGGGACCTCGGCGGTACCCCGCTCGCCGACGGCCGCAGGGTCCGCCCGGGCCTGGCGCTGCGCTCCGGCCAGCTCGACCGGCTCGACCTCGACGTCGACCGGGCCGTGGCCGCCCTGGGCATCGGCACCGTCGTCGATTTCCGCTCCGCCGTCGAGCGCGGCGATCACCCCGACCGGATACCGGCCGGCGCCCGGGTGCTCATAGCCGACGCCCTGGCCGACAAGATCTCGGCCGACAGCACCGGCGACGGCGGACCGGGGAAGATTCCCGCCGCCCAGCTCAAGGACCTCCTGTCCGACCCGGTGGTGGCGGAGGAGCACCTGGGCGGCGGCAAGGCGCAGGCCCTGTTCGCCGGCATCTACCGCTCCCTGGTGAGCTCCGCCTCCGCGCAGGCCGCGTACCGGCTGCTGATCACCGAGCTCGCCGATCCGCGGTCCGGGCCGCTGCTCTTCCACTGCACGGCGGGCAAGGACCGTACGGGCTGGGGCGCGACCGTGGTCCTGTCCCTGCTCGGCGCCGACGACGAGACGCTGATGAGCGAGTACCTGTCGGTCAACCCGGCGGTGCGGATCGCCTTCGCCCCGATGATCGAGGGCTTCACGGCGGCCGGCGGCGACCCGGACATCGCGCTGGCGCTGATCGGCGTCTTCCCCTCCTACCTGGAGGCCGCGCTGGACGAGGTGAACACGCGCTACGGCTCGATGGAGAAGTACGTGCGCGAGGGCCTCGGCGTCCCCGACGAAACGGTCGAGGCCCTGCGCGCCCGCCTCATCGTCTGAGCCTTCCGGCGGGATCCTCCCGGCCGCGCCGGGAGAGCCGGTCCGAACACGCGCGCTGGGACCCGGTGACCATCCGACCATTCGCTCGTTCTGCTGAACGTGACTGCGCCGGATACCGCCACCCGCCCCCTCCCGCCCGATGTCGAGCAGGCCGAGGCCGCCATCGTCGAGCACTATCCGCGGCTGGTGCGGCTGGCCTATCTGGTGCTGCCGCCCGCCCTCGGCCGCAACCGGCGGGTGCTCACCGCCCACTCGCTGGCCCAGCGCGCCCTGCCGCGCGGGCGGCGGGACGGGGCGGCCGCGCAGGCGGCGGTGCAGGGCGGGGTTCCGGGGCAGCGGGGTGGGGCGGGGCCCGAGTCCGGGTACGCGTACGTGCGGCTGCGCGTGCTGCGCTCCGCCCTCGAAGCCGGGATCCCGGTCACGTTCCGCGCGCTGCCCCGGCGGGCCCAACTGCCTCCGCTGCTGCCCCAGGTGTGGGGGCTGCGGCTGTTCCCGCGCTCGGGCGGGGCCGAGGAGCTGGCGCTCGACCAGTGGCTGGCCACCCTCGACGGGCCGGGCCGCGCCGCGTGCGTACTGCGGGCGCTGGAGCGGCTGCCCGAGCCCGAGGTGCTGCGGGTGCTGACCGAGGCGGGCGTGGCCAATCCGGCCGCCGCCGTCGCGGAGTCGGGGGATCCGTCGACCGACGAGCTGTTCGCCTCCCCCGAGTTCGACCCCTGCGTGCTCCAGGCCCGGCCCACCGACCTGCTGCGCCGCCGCCGGCTCGTGCGGGCCGGGATCGCCGCCGGGGTCGCCCTCGCCGTGTGCGGGGTCCTGCTCGCGCTGCCCGGCGGCGGGTGGGGGTCCGACGGGGCCGCCGCACCGCTCTACGCCAGGAACGCGGCGGCGGAGCAGGCCCTGGACCCCGGGCAGCTGGTCCGGGTCGCCCCCACGGTCTGGGGCACCTCCTCCCGCACCGACTACTCCGGCTGGCCCGCGCGCGGCGACCGCGTCGACGATGCCGCGCTGCTGCGGCGGGCGCTGGCCGTCTGGGCCCGGCCGGGCCGCTCGGTCGTGGTCTCGGCCACCCCGGGCACCCCGTCCGGGCCGCCGATGGGGCCCCCGCAGCTGCTGTTCGCCGGGACCGTGGACCAGGCCGTCGTGGTGCTCCTCTACGACGGCCTGCGCGTGGCGCGGTACGCCGAACCGCTCTCCGGCACCGATATCGCCGCCCTCGACTTCGCCCGGACCGACGGCGCCTCGGCGGACACGGCGGCGGCCCTGGTGCTCAGCCGGGTCGACGGCAACGTCCGCTATCTGGCGGCGCCGTGGGTGAAGGGCGTGACCCGGCGGGACCTGCTGAAGCCGGCGGACGCCCCGACCCGACTGGAGCTGACGCCGCAGGGGGTCACTCCGCCGGTGCCGAGCCCCGCCCCGGACGGCACCTGTACGAGCTGGAACGCCCTGGCCGTGACCGGCGACGGCTCGACCCGGCTGATCACCGACCTGGGCGAGCTGACCCCGGCCCGGCTGACCTCGGGGGCGCCGGGCGCCGAGCGGAACGTGACGGAGGGCGCGGAGCTCGGCGACTGGTCGCGGATCGCGTGCCTGCTGCCCTCGGTGCGCTCGCACGGGGTGCGCACGGTCAACGCGTGGACGTACGCGAAGCAGCCCTTGCCGGAGGGCGACGGCACGGCGACCTGGCTGTGCACCCGTGCGGAGACCTGGCAGGGCACGGCGGACCGGGTGCAGGCGCAGTTCCTGGCCCCGGGCGCGCCGCTGGCGGCGCAGGCGGCGAAGGCCGAGGGCTCGCCGGCGTGCGGGCCGCGGGAGCCGCGGGTGCTGGCCGGGGTGCTCTGGAAGTCGAAGGCCGGGCAGTGGTACGTACTGGCGGCGGGCAGTGCGCAGTTCGCTTCGCTGACCGTGGGCGGCGGACAGGTGAGCGGGGTCGCGGTGGGCAACCGGCTGGCGGTGAAGGCTCCGGCCGGGGCGCAGGTGGAGCTGACGGGGAAGCTCACGGACGGCTCGAAGGCAGGGGTGTTGAGGTAGTCCCGGCCCCGTGCCGATCCCCGCGCCCATCCCCGCACCGGGCCCGTGCACGGGCCCGGCACCGGCCCGGCTCCCAGCCCGGCCCGGTGCCGGCAGGAAGTGGCGGTAGAGGGGTTTCCCTCCCCTCTACCCATCAGTACATTGACGCCATGTCTAATACGCCGCCCGCGTCGCCCGCCCCCGTGGCGTCTCCACCCATGGATCTCAAGCCCCGCAACGTGTCCTTCTCCTGGGAGGACACCCCGCTCCACTGGCTGCCCGGCGACCCCTTCGCCAACCACACCATCAACGTGCTGCACCTGCTGCTCCCTGCGGGCGAGCGCTGGTTCGTGCACGTCTACAAGCAGGTGCTCCCGTACATCACGGACGAGCGACTGCGCGAGGACGTCGTCGGGTTCATCGGCCAGGAGGCCATGCACGCGAGCGCGCACGACGACGTGCTCCCCCACCTCAAGCGGCTGGGTCTGGACCCGACGCCCTACACGGCGCAGATCGACTGGCTCTTCGAGAAGATGCTCGGCGACCGGACCCTGCCGCCCGGCAAGCCCCGCAAGTGGTGGCTGATGGAGCGCGTGGCGATGATCGCCGCGATCGAGCACTACACGGCCTTCCTGGGCAACTGGGTGCTCAACGCGGACGAGCTGGACCGGCGCGGCGCGGACCCGATGATGCTGGACCTGCTGCGCTGGCACGGCGCGGAGGAGGTCGAGCACCGGTCGGTGGCCTTCGACCTGTTCATGCACCTGGACGGCAACTACCGCCGCCGGGCGCGCACCTGGGCCACGGCCTTCACCGCGCTGGTCTTCCTGTGGCAGCGCGGATCGCGCTACTTCATGGAACACGACCCCGGACTCCCGCCCGGGTCCAAGGCCTCGGTGGGCCAGTTCTACCGCTCGGGCCGCAAGGGGACCCTGCCGTCCACGGGCGCGATGCTGAAGTCGATACCGACCTACCTCTCGCGTACGTACCACCCCTCGCAGGAGGGCTCCACGGCGCAGGCCGTCGCCTACCTGGCCTCCTCGCCCGGCGCCAACGGCGGTTCCCACGGCCCGAACGGCGGTGCCCGCGGATGAGGCGCGCCCTCACGGTGACCGCGCTCGCGGGCGCCGCATGGCTGGCGAAGCGGGCGATCGGCCGGCGCATCGACTCCGGATCGCCCCTCTGGCCGCTGCCCGCGCTGGAGACCCCGGTCTCGGGGTACTCGCCGCGGCGGTGGATCCCGGCACTGATCGTCTCCCGTACGGAGCCCGCGGACGGGGTGCTGTCCCTGACCCTGGAATCGGCGGACCTCCCGGAGTGGGCCCCGGGCGCGCACCTGGACGTGCAGCTCCCCTCGGGGCTGGTCCGCCAGTACTCCCTGTGCGGAGACCCCTCCGACCTGGGCCGCTACACGATCGCGGTCCGGCTCGTCGAGGACGGCCGCGGCGGCTCGCGCGAGGCGCACGCCCAGCTGGTGGAGGGCGCGGAGCTCCCGGTCCGCCCGCCCCGCAACCGCTTCCCGCTCGTCCCGGCCCCGTCCTACGCCTTCGTCGCGGGCGGGATCGGCATCACCCCGGTCCTGCCGATGCTCCGGGCGGCGACGGCGGCCGGCGCGGACTGGACCCTGCTCTACGGGGGCCGCTCGCGGGCCTCGATGCCCTTCCTTGCCGAACTCGCCCGGTACGGGGACCGGGTCACGGTCGTCCCCGAGGACGAGGCGGGCCTCCCCGACCTGAGCGTGCTCGGCGCCCTGGGCCCGCGGACCCTGGTCTACTGCTGCGGCCCGGCCCCCCTGATGGCGGCGGTCGAGGCGGCCGCCCCGGCGGGCACCCCGGTCCACCTGGAGCGCTTCTCCCCGGCGGCCGCGGGCGGGGACGCGAAGGCCTTCACGGTGGAACTGCACCGCTCGGGGCGGGTCGTGGAGGTGGCGGCGACGGAATCCGTCCTGACCGCCGTCCGCCGGGAGCTGCCCGGTACCCCGTACTCCTGCGAGCAGGGCTTCTGCGGCACCTGCCAACACCGGGTCCTGGCCGGGGACATCGACCACCGCGACACCCTCCTCACCGACGGCGAACGCGAGGACTCCATGCTGCTGTGCGTCTCCCGCGCGGCCTCGGAGCGCCTGGTCCTGGACCTGTAGGGGGCCGCCGAGGGGCTGCGCAGTAGGGTGTCCGCATGACAACCGGGGTGCGGCGCAGGATGGGTGTCGAGGAGCGGCGGCAGCAGCTGATCGGGGTGGCGCTGGAGCTGTTCAGCCACCGGTCGCCCGACGACGTGTCCATCGACGAGATCGCGGCGGCCGCGGGGATATCGCGGCCGCTCGTCTACCACTACTTTCCCGGCAAGCTGAGCCTCTACGAGGCTGCGCTGCGGCGGGCCGCCGACGAGCTCGCGCTGCGGTTCGTGGAGCCCCGGGAGGGGCCGCTCGGAGCCCGGTTGCTCCGGGTCATGGGGCGGTTCTTCGCCTTCGTCGACGACCACGGGCCCGGCTTCTCGGCCCTGATGCGGGGCGGTCCGGCGGTCGGCAGCAGCCGGGCCAACGCGATGATCGACGAGGTGCGGCAGGCGGCGTACGAGCAGATCCTCTCGCACCTGGGCCTCGACCGGCAGGCCCCGCCCGCGCGGCTGGAACTCGTGGTGCGCTCGTGGGTGTCGCTGGCCGAGTCGACGGCGCTGATCTGGCTGGACGGCCGGCGGATCCCGCGCGCCGAGCTGGAGTTGCAGCTGGTGCACGACTTCGCGGCGCTGGCCGCGGTGAGCGCCGCCTACGACGCGGAGATGGCGGGAATCCTCGTACGGATCCTCGTGGACGAGCCGGCCGACGGGCCGTTCGGGGAGCTGGTGGGGCGGCTGGTGGCCCTGGTTCCCACGGGATCCGGCCCCTCGGTGCCCGGTCCGCGTTGATGGATCGTCCTTGATCGAATAACGCGCAATAATGCCCGCGTGATCATTGACGACGGGATCGTGCTCCGGCAGGCCGAGGAGAAGGACGCCGGCACGCTGGTGGCGCTGTACGACCAGGCCGCCCGCTGGATGGCCGCGCACGGGATCGAGCAGTGGAAGCCCGGCGAGAAGGACCCGGCGCACTTCCGGGCGGTCATGCGCGAGGGCGAGGTGTGGCTCGCCTCGGACGGCAACGGGCACGCCGTCGGGGCGTACGAGCTGTGGTGGTCCGACGAGGACGCCTGGGGCATCCAGCCGCCCGTGGCCGGCTACGTGCACCGGCTCATGGTCGAACGCGAAGCCGCGCCCGCCGGGGCCGGCCGGCGGCTGCTCGAACACTTCGAGCGGCGCATCGCCAGGGCCGGCCGCGAACGGGCGCGGCTGGACTGCGTCTCCACCAACCCCCGGCTGGTCGCGTACTACCAGTCCGCGGGCTACCGGGTGGTCGGGGAGTTCCCCCACAAGGAGGGCAAGGACGGGCGGGTGTACGGGGTGATCCTGCTGGAGAAGCGGCTGGACCAGCTCACTCTGGTCAACTCGGCCTGAGCCGCCTGCCGGCCGGGCTCACCCGGCCGGCTCACTCCGCCGGACTCAGCCCCGCTTGAAGACCGCAGCCGTGCGGGCCGGGACGGCGAACTCTCCCTTCGCCGGGTCGTAGGCCGCCTGGCGGACCACCGGATCGGTACCCGAGGCCTGGACCGGGTGCAGGGCGTAGGCCGTGCCCGCGAGGGCCGGAACACGCTGGGTCAGGGCGGTGGGGGCGGCGTTGAAGACCACCACCAGGTCGCCCAGGGTCATCGTGATCACGCCCGGGGTCTCCTCGGGTCCCGACAGGGGGAAGGCCAGCTTCGCCTGGACCGCCGCGGTGGTGGTGAGGGCGAAGGCCGGTTCCGTCGTACGGATCTTCAGCAGGTCCCGGTACGCGGACGAGGCGCCGCCGATCTCCGCGCAGCCGGGTGCGGGCGCTGCCAGCAGGGGCTTCGCGTAGGGCCACTTCGCGCGGTTGTCGGCCGCCGGGGGCAGGCCGCGGCCGAAGCCGTTGCCGTCCTTGCAGTCCCAGTGGATGGCGTTGAACCAGTCCCCGCTGTCGTAGGAGTTGCGGTCCAGGGACTTGGAGCGGAGCAGGTCCGTGCCCGCCTGGGAGAGGGCCGGGCCCTGGGAGAGGGCCGCCACGGACATGGCCAGGACCTGGGCGCGGGACCGGTCGGCCGTGGAGGTGCCCTCGGGGAGCTTGAACGCCAGGGCGTCGAAGAGCGTCTCGTTGTCGTGGGCGTCGACGTACGCGAGCGCGTCGCCGGGAGCCGCCGCGTACCCGGCCGGGGCTCCGTTGTAGTCCACTTCGGAGCCCTTGACCGCTCGGCCGGTGGAGTCCGTGAAGGCGTACGCGGCGAGGTTGCCGGTCAGCCCGACCTTGATCAGGTCCTGGTCGTGCAGGAGCCGGACGCGCTGCTGCTCCGCGGTGCCGTTCGCCGGGGAGGCGTTGGGGGCGGTGAACAGGCCGGAGGCGAAGCCCTGGACGCGCGGGTCCTCGTCGAAGGGGCCGCCGCCGCGGACCGCGTCGCGGGCCCGGTCGGAGAAGGTGGCGATGCCGGTGCCGGCCATGTTCTGCTGCGTGGCCTGCACGAAGCGGGCGTCGTCGGCGACCTCGCCGAAGTTCCAGCCTTCGCCGTAGAGGACGATCTTCTTCCCGTCGACCCCGTCCTTCTGGAGCGTCAGCGCGTCGAGGGCGGCGCGCACGGCCAGGATGTTGGCCTTGGGGTGGTGGCCCATGAGGTCGAAGCGGAAGCCGTCGACCTTGTACTGCTTGGCCCAGGTGACCACCGAGTCCACGACGAGGCGGCCCATCATGGCGTTCTCGGGGGCGGTGTTGGCGCAGCAGGTGGAGTTGGCGACGGAGCCGTCGGCCAGCAGCCGCTGGTAGTAGCCGGGGACGATGCGGTCGAGCACCGACTTGTCGGACTGCCCTGCGGCCACCGTGTGGTTGTAGACCACGTCCATGACCGTGCGCAGGCCCGCGCCGTTCAGGGACTGGACCATGCGGCGGAACTCCACCGTGCGGGCCGTGCCGTTCGGGTCGCTGGCGTACGAGCCCTCGGGGACCGTGTAGTGCAGCGGGTCGTAGCCCCAGTTGTACGCGTCCTTCGCGGCCGCGAAGGCCACGCAGGCCTGCTGCTCCTCGGAGTCGGGGGCGTAGACCTTCAGGTCGCAGGCGGGCTCGGTGCGGTCCCCGGGCTTCTCGGGGATGGTGCCGATGTCGAAGGCGGGCAGGAGGTGGACGTACGAGGTGCCGGCGGCGGCCAGCTCGCGCAGGTGGCGCATGCCCGCCGAGGCGGTGTCCGTGAAGGCCAGGTACTGGCCGGGGTGGGTGCTGGTGGTGTCGGCGACCGAGAAGTCGCGGATGTGCAGCTCCTGGATCTGCGCGGAGGTGAAGGGGACGGGCGCGGGCTTCTTCAGCTCGCGCCAGCCGGCCGGGGCCAGCTTCGGATCGGCGAGGTCCACGGCCAGGCTGTACGCGGAGTCCGTGGTCAGGGCGGTGGAGTACGGGTCGGTGACCAGGTTGCGGACCACCTGGCCGGTGCTCGGGGCCCAGACGGTGACGGCGTAGCGGTAGCGCTTGCCGGTCCAGTCGCGGTCGCCGCGCACCGACCAGACGCCGGTGGCGTCGTCGCGGCGCATCGGGACGGTGCGGCCGTCGAGTTCGAGGCTCACCTGCTGGGCGGTCGGGGCCCACACGGAGAGGGTGGGGCGGCCGTCCTTGAAGACGGGGCCCAGGGCGGCCTTCTCCGCACCGGTCGCGTAGAGGTCGTCGAGGACCCCGGCGAGCTGGACCCCGGTGGCGGCGAGGACGGCGCCGTTGGCGGCGCGGGCACTGGCCACGAGCTGGCCGCGCAGGGCTTCGCGGACGCGGTCCCGGTCGCGCGGGTCGACCGTGTAGGCGGCGTACGCGGCCAGGTGCGGGTACTTCTGCTTCTGGGCGGCGGTCAGCTCGGTCTTGGCCAGGCGCAGCCACTGGGCCCGGCCGGTCAGGGTGCCGTTCTCGGCCTTGACGGCTCCTTCGCGGGAGGCGAGGAGCTGGAGCGAGGCGGCGGCGGGCGGGGCGTTCCAGGCGACGGTGTCGCGGTCGATCCAGACGGCCTGGGCCTTGGCGAGGTCCAGGGCGGCGGCGCTGCCGGCGGGCTGCGGGAGGAGGTACTTCTCCTTGCCGCCGAGCATCCACACCTCGTGCCCGTTGCTCTTCAGGTCGAGCGACTGGTCGGAGGGGAGGTCCTTGGCGTCGCCGTTGTGGAGGATGTAGCTGAGGCTGGTGGCTCCGGCGGCGAGGGGGACCTCGTAGACGGCGCCGTAGGAGTCGGTGCGGGTGGGGAGGATCGGCTTGGACCAGTCGGTGGGCGCGGCCGCTCCGGTCCAGACGTGCAGGCCCCAGCCCTCGTAGGCGCCGTCGGGGCGCTGGTAGTGCAGGACGGCCTTCGACTGGTCCTGCGGCGGGTAGGCGGGCCGTTCGGTGCGGACGGGCTCCTTGCCCTGTTCCAGCCAGATCTCGCCGGTCTTCGTCACGTCGATGGTGCGGTCGGTGGCGACGTCCTTGGTGCCGTTCTTGTCGATGACGAGGTAACTGACGCTGCTCGCACCGGGCTTGAGCTTGACGTAGGCGAAGGCTCCGTAGGCGTCGCGGCCGGTGAAGTCGTGGCCGGCGGGCCAGGGAGTGGCTTCGCCCTCGGCGAGGTCGCCCCAGGCATAGAGGCGCCAGTCGGTGTAGTCGCCGTCGGGGCGGTTGTAGTGGACGACCGCGTAGTCGCGCTGGGTGGCGGTGGGGACCTCGGCGGGCGGGGTCTGCCCGGTGGCCGACGCGGCGAGGGCGCTCGCGGTGCGGCCGGCGGAGTCGACGACCACGGCCTTGTAGCGCAGCGGGGTGCCGGCGGCGGTGGCCGGGTCGATGAACTGGGTGACCTTGTACGGGGCGTGGTCGGCGGAGCCGAGGACCTGCCACTTGCCGGTGCCGGTCTGGGCGGCGAAGACGACCCGGCTCAGGGGGTCGCCGGCGACCTCGGCCGAGAGCTCGACGGTGCCGGTGGCTCCGGGGGCCGGGGCCTTGAGGGTGAGGGTGGGCTGGGTGGTGGGCTTGGCGGCCGGGGCGATCGCCTGGAGGACGACGGAGCCGAGGGCCGGGACGGGGACGGTGAGCTTGCCGGCGGCCGAGGCGCGCAGGAGGGCCGTGCCGCCGTAGAGGGTGCGGTACTGGGTGCCGGCCGGGGCGTCGAGTTCGATGGTGCGGGACTCGGCGGCGTTGTTGACGGCGACCAGGTATTCGGTGCGCGTGCGGGTGTCGGTGCGGGCGAAGGCGTAGGCCGACCCGTTGGAGAAACGTTCGCTCTGGACGCCGTCCCGGAGGGCCGGGTGGTCCTTCGTCAGCTTTGCGAGAGCACTGATCTGCTTGTAGAGCGGGTGCTCCGGATCGTAAGCATCGCTCGCGTGTGTGCGCGCTGTTCCGAGCTGGTCGTCGTCCAGGTAGTCGGCCGCCTTGGAGGCGAAGAGCGGCTGGCGGGCGTCCTTGTCCCCGCCCGCGCCGGTGAAGCCCTGCTCGTCGCCGGAGTAGATCACCGGGTTGCCGCGGGAGAGGAACATCAGCTCGTTGGCCAGCCGGTAGCGGTCCAGCAGCTCCTGCTCCCCCGCCCCCGGCCGGTCCTGCTTCAGGAAGGTCCCGAAGCGGCCCATGTCGTGGTTGCCGAGGAAGGTGACCTGCTCGTAGGCGTTCGCCTTGTCGGTGGTGTACCGGTAGTCGTCGCCGAAGACCGAGGCCAGCCGGCCGGCCTCCGCGCCCTGGGCGGCGTACGAACGGATCGCCTCCTGGAGCGGGAAGTCGAGGGTGGCGTCCAGGCGGCCCCGGGTGACGTACGGGGAGGTGATCGCGGTGTCGGCGGAGTAGACCTCGCCGAACATGAAGAAGTCCTTGCGGCCCTGCCGGGCGGCGTACGCGTCGAGGGCGGTGGCCCACTGGGTCCAGAAGCCGGTGTCGACGTGCTTGACGGTGTCGATCCGGAAGCCGTCGACGTCGAACTCCTCGACCCACTTCTCGTAGATCTCCTCCATCCCCTCCACGACCTCGGGACGCTCGGTCCACAGGTCGTCGAGGCCGAAGAAGTCACCCTGGTCGGAGGATTCCCCGGCGAAGGTGGAGTCGCCCCGGTTGTGGTACATCGTCGGGTCGTTGAGCCAGGCCGGGACCTTCAGGTTCTTCTTCGCCGCGGGGACGAAGGGGGTGCGGGGGAAGGAGTCCGTGTCGGTCTTCGGGAACTTCCCCTGGCCCCCGGAGGCCGCTCCTGAATCGAACCCAGTGGAGTCCTCGAACGGCACGCCGTCCTTGGTCAGGTACGGGAAGGCGCCCTTGGACAGGTATCCGTAGGACGCCTCCCGGTAGTCGACGACGTCGGCGGTGTGGTTGGTGATGACGTCGAAGAAGACCTTCATCCCCTTCCTGTGCGCCTTGTCGATCAGCCGCTCCAGATCGGCGTTGGTCCCGAAGTGCGGGTCGACCTGGGTGAAGTCGGTGATCCAGTACCCGTGGTAGCCGGCGGAGACGTCCTTGCCCGTCCCCTGCACCGGCTGGTTCTTGAAGATCGGCGCCATCCAGATGGCCGTGGTGCCGAGCCCCTTGATGTAGTCCAGCCGGTCGGTGATCCCCTTGAGGTCCCCGCCCTGGTAGAAGCCCTTGTCCGTCGGGTCCAGGCCGGTCTCCAGCCGGGAGCCGGTCAGACCGCCCCGGTCGTTGCGCGGGTCGCCGTTCGCGAACCGGTCCGGGAGCACGAAGTAGAACTGCTCCCGGGTCAGGTCGTGCCGTGCGGACTCGGCCGCCAGTTTGGCGTCCGAGGGCGGGGCCGGTGGCGCCTTGGCGGCGGCCGCCGCGGCGGCGGGAAGGGCGGGCAGGAGCGTCACGGCCAGGGCGGCTGCGAGCACTCGCGCGGCGCCTGCGAGGGCGGGGCGTATCAAGGCGGATCTCCTCGGGTGCGGGACGGGGTGGGGCGGGAGGGTCAGTTGCGCCAGGTGTCGGTCAGCGTGACCTTGCCGTTGGCGGGGACCGTGGCGGAGCGGTTGGCTCCGCTCTCCCAGGTGACGTTCCCGGCGGCGTCCTTGCGGACGTACTTGTAGGCGAAGACGGTGCCGGGCGGGAGCGTGACGTCGAGCTTCCAGACGGGATAGGCGGCCGGGTCGAGCTTGAGCGCGGCGCCGGTGTTCCAGCTGCCGAGCTCGGCGCGGTCACCGGTGACGTAGATGTTCTGGCCGATGACGGTGGTGGCGTTGACGGCGAAGGAGGCACCGGCGGTGGCGGGGGTCGTGGTGGGGGTCGGCGTCGGGCTCGGCGTGCCGCTGCCGCAGCTGCGGGCACCCACGTGCAGGGCGACGGCCGTCCCGGCCCCGAGGGTGGCGGTGAACCGCCCGGAGGAGTCCACGGTCACGGTGCGGCCGCTCTGCACGTCGCAGTAGTCGCCGCCCGCGAGGGAGGTCTGGAAGGTCCGGGTCAGCGCCGAGCCCTCGTGGTTGATCGCCACGTAGGCCTTGGCACCGCGCCCGAAGGCGACCTGGTCGCCGCCGTTGTCCCACCAGTCCGTGACGGCCTGGCCGCGCGCGGAGTTGCGGAAGCCGACCATGGAGGAGATCTCCTGCCAGGCGTGCTGGCACTTCCACCCGTCGGTGTAACAGGCGTTCACGGTGCCGCCGTTGGGCGGGCCGGCGTCGCGGTCGGTCCACTCGTAGCCGGAGTGCACGTCCGGGGAGCCGTAGGGCCAGGCGAGCATGAAGACGTTGGCGAGCGTGTAGGCGGACCCGTTCTTGTAGCTGAGGGTGTCACCGCCGCGCTCGGTGTCGTGGTTGTCGACGAAGACGGCGGACTGCCCGGAGGACATGTACCCCCAGGCCTCCCCGAAGTTCTTCAGGTTGGCGAGGTTCTCGTTCTGGAAGACCCGCTTGAGGTCCCGCGCGTAGCGGAACTCCTGCACGTCTCCGCTGCCGAGGTACTCGGAGGGCGAGACGGCCTCGCCGGCGCCGTGGATCGCCTCCTGCTTCCAGTAGGCGTTCGGGTTCGTCATCCGCGACTTGATGTTGGCCAGGTCGGCGGCGGGCATGTGCTTGGCGGCGTCGATGCGGAAGCCGTCGACACCGAGGGAGAGCAGGTCGTTGAGGTAGCCGGCGATCCGCCCGCGCACGTAGTCCTCGCCGGTGTCCAGGTCGGCGAGCTGGACGAGCTCGCAGTTCTGGACGTTCCCGCGGTCCTGGTAGTTCGATATCGAGGACCGGCAGTCGTCCATGTCGGCGCCGGAGTAGATGCCCGGGTAGTTGTACTTCGTGTACGAACTCCCGCCCGTTCCGGTGCCGTCGCCGGCCGCCATGTGGTTGATGACGGAGTCGGCGACGACCTTCACACCGGCGGCGTGACAGGCGTCGACCATGGCCTTGAAGGCGGTCCGGTCGCCGAGCCGTCCGGCGATCTTGTAACTGACGGGCTGGTACGAGGTCCACCACTGGGCCCCCTGGATGTGCTCCTGAGGGGGCGACACCTGGACGTAGCCGTACCCGGCGGGCCCGAGGCTCTGCGAGCAGGCCTTCCCCACGGAGTCGAACCGCCACTCGAACATGACGGCGGTGACGTCCTTCTCACCCGGGGCGGCGGCCATGGCCTGGGGAGCGGACCCCCCGACGAGGGCGAGGGCGGTCACGGCGGTGACGGCGGATACGGAGAGCAGCGCGGCGGCGGCTCTGGCGGCGCGGGCACGGGTGGGCATGGGGTGTTCCTCCTGGCGGAGAGGCGCAGGACCGGGTGGGGACCGGTCACGGCCGAGTTGGGGATTGCAGCGACCGTAGGTGCCGGACGGGGGCGCTGCAAGACCTTGCGCAAGAGATTGCAGAATTGTTTCCGGGTGGGGTCGGGGGGTGGGGGGTGGGTTGGGCTGCGGGCCGGTCCTTGGCTGCGTGGGTGCCGGGCGGCGTCCCGGCAGTCGAGCGTCCTTCCGTGGTGGGACGGTCCGTCAAGGGCGCTCCCTGCGGTCGCGTCGCTTCGCGATGGCCTTCGGCCACCCTTGACGGACCGTCCCACCACGGAAAAACACAAGACTTCCGGGATCCCCCCGGGGAATGGCCGGGGGGAGGAGAGGGGAGGGGCGGCCTCGTCTGAGATGCGCAGCCCCCTCCGGCCGGAGGGCATCTGGACACCGATCCGGCAGGACCGTGACCTCAGCCGGTACGGACGCGCGGGGCGATGCGGGCATCCAGGGCCGGGCGTCTGGGCACCCTTCCCGTGACCGTCGACCGCCACCCAGAGCGCAAGGTGGACGAGAAGGACCTCAGGGGCGGTGGGCGCGACAGATCGCTACACAGTCCCACTCAGCTTAGCGACTAACGACCGTCTGTGGCTGATCTAGACGGGGGCATGGGTACTTGGCTGTGGTGGTCGGTCTGACGACGTGGGGACGACGATACGGCTGTCAGATGACGTCCCAGGGGACCGAGGCCCAGGCCCTGTTGAGGACATCGGTCAGGACCGAACCCTCGTCGGAGAAGACGAATTGGTCGATGGAGGCCAGAGGCTGGCTGGGGCAATGAGAGTTGTTCGCTGCGGCGGCTCGAAGTGCCGGAAAGTCGTCGACTGTCAGCCGACGGGTCGACCACATGGCACCGATACGGGTCAGGCCGGCCTGGAGCAGCTGCATGGTGATGCCGGGCAGCACGGGGGCCTCGGGCCACAGCACCTGCTCCCCGTCCCAGAACGACGCGTTCCACACCGAGCCCTCGCGGACGAACCCGTCCCGGCCGACGAACAGGACATCGTCGAAACCCGCCTCGCGGGCCTGGAGCCTCCCGTAGGTGAGCCCCATCGTCGCCACGTGCTTGAGGTGCGGCAGGTCGCGCTCATACGTCGCCGTGCGAACGCGCAGTGCCGGCCGTGGGCTGTCGGCCACGGCGTCCGAGACCGACACCATGACGTCCGTACGACCCGCTGAGCCGACGGCGGGAACGACACTCACCCGCACCGACGCATCAGACCGGTCGCCGAGCCCGTGCCGGATGAGTGCGCGGATCCGGACGTCGTCCTGCTCGGCCGCCTCGCCGAAGAGCTCCAGAGAGGCACCGGCCAGCCGTCGGAGGTGGAGCTCCAGCCCCGGCACCGCCCCCTCGCGGACCTGCATCGACGTGAAGTGCCCGTAGTTCCACGTCGCGACCCGGTGCACGTCCTCAACCTCTGCGGGCAGACCGTTGATCTCTATGCTCAGCACTCGCGCAATGCTGTCACAACCACCTCGTCCGCCCGGACCTCGAACCTTCTCCAGATCAGCCACAGACGGTCGTTAGTCGCTAAGCCGAGCGAGAGTACGTAGCGATCTGTCGCGCCCACCGGCCCTGAGGGGCTTGTGAGCGTCCTTGCGCTCGGGGTGGCGGTCGACGGTCACGGGAAGGGTGTCCAGACGCCCGGCCCTGGATGCTCCGATCGCCCCGCGCCTCCGTACCGGCTGAGCTCACGGTCCTGCCGGATCCGTGCACAGATGCCCACCGACCAAAGGGGGCTGCGCAACTCAGACGAGGCCGCCCCTCCCAAGGTCCTCCCCCGGCCATTCCCCGGGGGGATCCCGGAAGTCTTGTGGCGTTTCGGTGTGGGTCGGTCGGTCAAGGGTGGCCGAAGGCCATCGCGAAGCGACGCGACCGCAGGGAGCGCCCTTGAGGGACCGGCCCACACCGAAAGGACACTGGACTGCCGGGACGCCCCCCGGAACCCCACGCAGCCACCGCCCAGCCCGCAGCCCAACCGACCCGCAGCACAAGCCCCCCTCCCCTACTCCCCCGGCCCCTGCCCGGTGGACCCCCGGACCACCAGCTCCGGCTGGAACACGTACTCGGTCCGCTGGACCGGGGTGCCGGCGACCGCCTCCAGGAGGGCGCCCACCGCTGCCGTGGCCATGGCGCGGACCGGTTGGCGGACCGTCGTCAGCGGGGGGTCCGTGAAGGCGATCAGCGGGGAGTCGTCGAAGCCGACGACCGAGATGTCCTCCGGGACGCGCAGCCCCCGCTCGCGGGCCGCTCGTATGACGCCCAGGGCCATCGGGTCGCTGCCGCAGACGATGCCCGTGCAGCCCCGGTCCAGTAGGGCTCCGCCCGCCGCGTGGCCGCCCTCGACCGTGAACAGGGTGCGCTGGATCAGGCCTTCGGCCGCAGCCGACGGGAGGGCGGCGATGAAACCCGCTTCCTTCCGCGCCGACGGCACGTACCGCGTAGGGCCGATGGCCAGGCCGATCCTGCGGTGGCCCAGGTCCTCCAGGTGGCGGACCGCCATCTCCGCCGCCGCGCGGTCGTCCGGGGAGATGAAGGGGGCCTGGACCTGCTCGTTGAAGCCGTTGATCAGCACGAACGGGACCCCCCGCGCCGCCAGCCGCTGGTAGCGCGAAGGGTCCGCCGAGGAGTCCGCGTGCAGCCCGGACAGGAACACGATGCCGGTGACCCCGCGTTCCTCCAGCTGCTCCACCAGTTCGTCCTCGGTGGCTCCCCCAGGGGTCTGCGTGCACAGCACCGGGGTGTAGCCGTGGCCCGCCAGGGTCTGCTCGATGACCTGGGCGAACGCCGGGAAGATCGGGTTGGTGAGCTCCGGGGTCAGCAGGCCCACCAGCCCGTTGCTGCGCCGGCGCAGCCGGACCGGGCGTTCGTAGCCCAGCAGGTCCATGGCGGCCAGCACCTTGTGCCGGGTGCCGGACGCCACGCCCGCCTTGCCGTTGAGCACGCGGCTGACGGTCGCCTCGCTGACCGCGGCCTGCGCGGCGATGTCCGTCAGCCGCAGCGGGGAGGTCATCCCCGCCACCACACCGCCGTGTCGGCCGGCAGCTCCGACGGGTCGGGCAGGGGCCCGCTCGCCAGCAGTACGGTGCCCGGCGCGGGCATCCGTACCGGCTCGGCCGTGGTGTTGACCGTGCAGGTGAAGTCCCCCCGGCGGAAGGCCAGGACGCCGGCCGGAGCCTGGAGCCACTCCACCGCGTCGCCGGCCCCCAGCTCCGGGTGCGAACGGCGCAGGCGCAGCGCGGCGCGGTAGAGCTCCAGGGTGGAGTGGGGGTCGCCGGTCTGCGCGGCCACGCTCAGGCCCGCCCACTCGGCCGGCTGCGGCAGCCAGCTGCCGCCCTCGCCGAAGCCGTACGGGGCCTCGGTGCCCGACCACGGGATCGGTACGCGGCAGCCGTCGCGCAGCCCGTCCTGCCCGGCGCCGCGGGCGAAGGCCGGGTCCTGCCGCACCCCGTCCGGCAGGTCCAGCACCTCCGGCAGGCCGAGCTCCTCGCCCTGGTAGACGTACGCGGAACCGGGCAGGGCCAGCATCAGCAGCGCGGCCGCCCGCGCCCGGGCCAGGCCCTCGGCCCCGCCGCCGTAGCGCGTGACGTGGCGTACGACGTCGTGGTTCGACAGCACCCACGTCGTCGGCGCGCCCACCGGGCGCATCGCGTCCAGGGACTCGTCGATGGTGGCGCGCAGCGCCTTCGCGTCCCATCCGGTGTTCAGGTAGTGGAAGTTGAAGGCCTGGTGCAGTTCGTCGGGCCGCAGGTACATGGCCGTCCGGTCGGCGCTCGGCGTCCAGGCCTCGGCCACGCCGATGCGGTCGCCGGCGTACTCGTCGAGGACCCGGCGCCAGGAGCGGTAGATCTCGTGGACGCCGTCTTGGTCGAAGAAGGGCAGCACCTGGTTGCCGAGCAGCTTGAGCTGTTCGCCGCGGCCGAGGTCGGGCAGGCCGGGAGCCTTGACCAGGCCGTGGGCCACGTCGATGCGGAAGCCGTCGGCGCCGAGGTCGAGCCAGAAGCGCAGGATCGAGCGGAACTCGTCCTGGACGGCGGGGTGTTCCCAGTTGAAGTCGGGCTGCTCGGGGGCGAAGAGGTGCAGGTACCACTCCCCGTCGGCGACTCGGGTCCAGGCGGGCCCGCCGAAGATGGACTCCCAGTCGTTGGGGGGCAGGGCGCCGCCGTCGCCCTGGCCCGCGCGGAAGTGGAAGCGTTCGCGCAGCGGGGACCCCGGGCCCTCGCGCAGCGCCTGCTTGAACCATTCGTGCTGGTCGGAGCAGTGGTTGGGGACCAGGTCCACGATGATCCGCAGGTCCAGCGCGTGGGCTTCGCGGATGACGGCGTCGGCGTCGTGGAGGCTGCCGAACATCGGGTCGATGGCCCGGTAGTCGGCGACGTCGTAGCCCGCGTCGGCCTGCGGGGAGGCGTAGAAGGGGCTGAGCCACACGGCGTCGACGCCGAGTTCCTTGAGGTAGGGCAGTCGGCTGCGGATGCCTTCGAGGTCCCCCATGCCGTCTCCGTTGGAGTCGGCGAAGCTGCGCGGATAGACCTGGTAGATCACCGCTTCTCTCCACCAGCCGGGCTGGGTGCCGGTGGAGGTGGGGAAGGCGTCGGCGAGGTGCTGGGTCATGTCGTCCTTGGGAGATCGGGCCGGGGGTGAGAGGGGGCAGGCACCGGGTGGTCGGCCCGTGCGCGCGGGGCTGGTCAGCCCTTGGTCGCGCCTGCCGTCATCCCGGCGACGAGGTGACGCTGGGCGAAGAGGAAGAAGAAGGCCGCGGGGATGGCGATGAGGATGGAAGCCGCGCTCATCGCGCCCCAGTTGGAGGTGTACTGGGTGACGAAGGTCTGCAGGCCGCCGGCCAGCGTGAGGTTCTCTTCGCCGACCATGAAGGCGGAGGCGTACGCGACCTCGCCCCAGGCGGTGATGAAGGCGTAGAAGCCGGTGACGGCGAGGCCGGGCTTGGCGAGCGGCAGGATCAGGCGCCAGAAGGTGCCGAAGGGGTTGAGCCCGTCGACACGGCCGGATTCGTCGATCTCGACCGGGATGGTGTCGAAGAAGCCCTTCATCATCCAGGCGCAGAACGGCACGGCGATGGTGAGGTAGGTGATCACCAGGCCGAGCGGCTGGTTCAGCAGCCCGAGGTCGCCCATGAGGTTGTAGAGCGGGACGATGAGGATGGCCATCGGGAACATCTGCGTGATGAGCAGGGTCCACATCAGCGGCTTCATTCCGGGGAACTTGAAGCGGCTGACGGCGTATCCGGTGGTGGCGGCGATGAACACCCCGAGGACGGTGGTGATGCCGGCGACCAGGACGGAGTTGCCGAACCAGGACAGGAAGGAAGTCGACTCCAGCAGGTAGCTGTAGTTGTCGAGGGTGGGTTCCTTGACGAAGTCCGTGGAGATGGCGTGCTTCGCGGGCTTGAGCGAGGTCAGCAGGACCCACAGCACCGGGAAGACGGCGATCACGGCGGCGACGGCCAGGGTGGCGTGCAGCCCGGCGGAGGCGAGCGGGGAACGCTTGCCGCGCGGGCGGACGGAGGCCGCCTTCACGGCACTCGCGGCACTCGCGGACTTCTCGGAACTCGCGGGACTCGCGGAGTTGGTCGTCACGGTCACCACACCTCTCCCTGCTTGCGCAGCGAGCGCCGGTAAACCAGCGCGAACATCGTGAGCAGCAGGAGGATCAGTACGCCCCAGGTCGCCGAGACCGCGAAGTCGCGCGGGCTCGACACGAACGCCTCGCGGAAGGCCTGGGTCACCAGGATCTCGGTGGAGTCACCCGGGCCGCCCCGGGTGAGCAGGAAGATCACCGGGAACATGTTGAAGGTCCAGATGGTGGAGAGCAGGATCACGGTCATGCTGACCGTGCGCAGTCCCGGCAGGGTGATGTGGCGGAACCGCTGCCAGGGGGTCGCCCCGTCCATCTCGGCCGCCTCGTAGAGCTCGCCGGGGATGGACTGCATGCCGCCGAGCAGGGCGACCATCATGAAGGGGACGCCGAGCCAGACGTTGACGGAGATGACCGCGATCTTGGCCCAGGTCGGGTCGTCGAGCCACGGGACGGCGGAGATGCCGCCGCCTTCGAGGATCTTGTTGAGGATGCCGTTGTCGCGGTTGAAGAGGAACCGCCACGCGAAGACGGAGACGAATCCGGGTACGGCCCAGGGCAGGATGAGTGCCATCCGGTAGGCGGAGCGTCCCCTGAACTCGCGGTTGAGCACCGTGGCGAGGCCCAGGCCGAGCGCGAAGGTGATCGAGACGCAGGCGACGGTCCACAGGACCGTCCACACCAGCCGCTGCAGGAACACCGGGTCGGCGAGGACGTCGGCGTAGTTGTCGAGTCCGATGAACTCGTACGTCGCCTCGATGTGGTTCGCGCCGATGGTGCGGCTGACGTTGCGTTCGGTGGCGTCGGTCAGCGACAGGTAGACGCCGCGGACCAGGGGCCAGCCGATGATCACGCCGAGCACGAGCACCACGGGGGTGATCATGGCCCAGGCGTACCAGTGCGTGGCGAGGGCCCGCTTCAACCCGGGACGGTTCCTGTTGTCAGTCCTGCGGCTCCGGCCGCGGGCGGCGGGACCGGTGTCAGGACCGGTCTCGCCGCCCGCGGCCTTCGCCACAGACTGGCTGGTGTGAGCAGCCATGGTTTCGTTACTTCCAGCCCTTGAGGATCTTGCGGAATTCGACGCCGGCCGCCTTGGCCGCGTCCTCCGGGCTCGACGCCCCGGTGATCGCCTTGGTGTATTCGACCTGGAGCGGCGCGAAGAGGGATCCGTTCTCCGGGATCCAGGCGCGCTCGACGGCCTTGTCCACGGCCGGCTTGAAGAACTGCACCATCTCGCTGGCCTTGACCTCGGGCTGCTCGTAGGCGGCCGTCCGGGTCGGGAGCAGGCTCAGCTCCTTGGCGGACTGGACCTGCACCTCCTGCGAGGTCATGTAGTCGACGAAGGCGTTCGCGGCGGCGATGTTCTTGGAGCCCGCGTAGACGGCGAGGTCGTGGCCGCCCTGCGGGGCGCCCGCCTTGACCGAGCCGGCCGGGACCGGGGCGATGCCGAGGTTGGCCTTGTCCTTGAACTGGTCGCCCGCGTAGCTGTCGGCCACGGCCCAGGGACCGTTGATCATCATCGCGGCCTCGCCCGACTTGAAGGCGGTCTGCATGTTGGCCCAGCCGTCGGTGGCGTTGGTGATCGCCGCGCCCGAGGTGACCAGGTCGCGGGCGGTCTTGAAGGCCTTGACGCCCGCCGCGTTGTCGACGGTGACCGTCTTGGTCTTCGCGTCGACGAGGTCGCCGCCCTCTCCGTAGATGAGGGGGAGGAACCAGTAGGAGTCGTCGCCGCGCAGGTAGAGGCCGGCCTTGCCGGTCTTGGCCTTGATGGCCGCGGCGGCGGTCTTCACCTCTTCCAGCGTCTTCGGGGGCTCGACGCCGGCGTCGGCGAGCATCTTCTTGTTGTAGAAGAGGCCCATGGTGTCGATGACCTGCGGGACGGCGTAGGTCTTGCCCTCGAACTTGCCGCTGGCCGCGGCCTGGGGCAGGAAGTCGGCGTCGACCTTCTTGGCCGTGTCCGCCGGGACCTCGGCGAGGTAGCCGAGGGAGGCGAAGTCGGCGACCCAGCCCACGTCGGCGCGGATCACGTCGGGGGCCTCGGAGCCGCTGCTGAAGGCGTTCTTGACCTTGTTCTGCGCGTCGCCGTACGGAACGTTGACGTACTTGACGGTCACCTTGGGGTGCTTGGCGGTGAACGCCTCGGCGATCTTCTGGAAGGACGCCTTCTCGGCGTCGTTCGAGGTGTCCCACCACGTGACCGTGCCGGAGAGCTCCCCGTCGGCCTTGGCGCCGCTGTTGCCGCCGTCCTTGGTGTCACCGCCGCAAGCCGTCGCCGCGAGCGCCAGAGCCGCGACCAGCGCGGTGGCCGCTATGCCACGCCGCATATGAACTCCTTCGATGATCCCGGCCGCGCCTCGCGGTTCCGAGTTGCCGAGAACGTAACAAGCCTGAAAGCCGACCGAAAGACCTTGCGGGAACTTTCTGCAAGAAGGGGTGATCGTTACATCTGCGTGTCCGGACGGTTGCCGCAGCTTGCTGTTAGTTCGAACCCTCTTCGACTGTCCGGGCCCGCAACCAGGGGGTGTGTACACGCGTTGACCCGATATGACCCACGAGTTGACCGCCTCCCGGCTTGCAAGCGCTTCCAGCAACGCCACCGCGAGCGGCGGCTGGTGGCGCGATGCCGTCATCTATCAGGTATACGTCCGCTCCTTCGCCGACAGCGACGGCGACGGGATCGGGGACCTGCGCGGGGTCCGCGAGCACCTGCCCCATCTGGCCCGGCTCGGGGTCGACGCGGTGTGGCTGACCCCCTTCTACGTCTCCCCGCAGGCCGACGGCGGCTACGACGTCGCCGACTACCGGGCCGTCGACCCGCTCTTCGGTGACCTCGCCGACGCCGACGACCTCATCCGCGCCGCACACGCACTGGGGCTGCGGGTCATCGTGGACGTGGTCCCGAACCACACCTCCGAGCAGCACGTCTGGTTCCGGGCGGCGCTGGCCGGGGAGCCGGGAGCCCGGGCCCGCTACCACTTCCACCCGGGCCGGGGGCCCGCCGGGGAGCTCCCGCCCAACGACTGGGAGTCGGTCTTCGGCGGCCCCGCCTGGACCCGGACCCCGGACGGCGCCTGGTACCTGCACCTCTTCGCCCCCGAGCAGCCCGACCTGAACTGGGAGAACCCGGAGGTCGCCGAGGAATTCTCCGCCGTCCTGCGGTTCTGGCTCGACCTCGGCGTCGACGGGTTCCGGGTGGACGTGGCGCACGGCATGGTCAAGGCCCCGGGCCTGCCGGACATCGGCCGCGGCGCGCAGGCCACCCTCATCGGCATCGAGCCGCTCCCCTTCTTCGACCAGGACGGCGTCCACGCGATCCACCGCTCCTGGCGGCGGCTGCTCGATTCCTACGAGGTCCCGCGCATCGGGGTCGCCGAGGCCTGGGCGCCCACCTCCGAGCGGCTCGCGCTCTACGTCCGCCCCGACGAACTGCACCAGGCCTTCAACTTCCGCTTCCTGAACTGCCCCTGGGACACCACCGCACTGCGGACCGTCATCGACGAGTCCCTCGCCGCCACCGCCTCGGTCGGCGCCCCGACGACCTGGGTGCTGTCCAACCACGACGTCGTACGGCACCGCACCCGCTACGGCAGCCTGGCCCGGGCGCGGGCGGCCGCGCTGCTGATGCTGGCCCTGCCCGGATCGGCGTACGTCTACCAGGGAGAGGAGCTCGGCCTCCCCGAGGTGACCGACCTCCCGGACTCCGCCCGCCGGGACCCGGCCTTCACCCGCAGCGCCGGGCAGGACGGGCTGCGCGACGGCTGCCGGGTGCCGATCCCGTGGTCCGGCGAGGAGCCCCCGTACGACTTCGGGCCGGCCGGGAGCTGGCTCCCGCAGCCGGCCGGCTGGGGCGGGCTCAGCGTCGCCGCGCAGACCGGCGACCCCCACTCCACCCTGGAGCTCTACCGCGCAGCCCTGGAACTGCGCCGCGCGATGCCGGGCCTCGGGGCACCGGAGGCGGGGCTCCCGGACGCGGAAGGGGGCGGGGCGCAGGAAGGGGCCGCGGAGCCGGGGATGCAGTGGCTGCCCGCGCCCGAGGGGGCGCTGCTCTTCACCCGCCCCGGCTTCGCGTGCACGCTCAACACACGCCCGGTCCCGCTCGAAATGCCCTCGCCCGGACGCCCCGTCCTGTCCAGTGCCCCGGTGGAGACGGACGGCCGCACCGTCCGGCTTCCCCCGGATTCGTGCACGTGGTGGTCATTGTGAACGTCCGACCGGTACAGTCCAATCCCGTGACCGCACGGCTAGCCGACATCGCAGCCCAGGCGGGGGTCAGCGAAGCCACAGTCAGCCGCGTGCTCAACGGCAAGCCCGGTGTGGCCGCAGGCACCCGTGAATCCGTGCTGGCCGCCCTCGACGTGCTCGGCTACGAACGCCCCGTACGACTGCGCCAGCGCAGCGCGGGACTCGTCGGCCTGATAACCCCCGAGCTCGACAACCCCATCTTCCCGGCGCTCGCCCAGGTCATCGGCCAGGCGCTGACCCGGCAGGGCTACACCCCGGTGCTGGCCACGCAGACGCCCGGCGGGTCCACGGAGGACGAGCTCGTGGAGATGCTCGTCGAACGCGGGGTCTCCGGGATCATCTTCGTCTCCGGGCTGCACGCGGACACCACGGCCGACATGGGCCGCTACGACCAACTCCGCGGACAGGGCGTCCCGTACGTCCTCATCAACGGCTTCTCCGACAAGGTGCAGGCCCCCTTCGTCTCCCCCGACGACCGGGCCGCGATGCAGCTCGCGGTGACCCACCTGACCGCGCTCGGGCACACCCGGATCGGGCTGGCGGTCGGGCCCAAGCGGTTCGTGCCGGTGCTCCGCAAGATCGAGGGCTTCCGCCTCGGCATGAAGGAGCGGCTCGGGCTCGGCGAGGAAGAGGTCGAGGAGCTGATCCAGCACTCCCTCTACACGCTGGAGGGCGGCCAGGCCGCCGCGGCCGCGCTGATCTCGCGCGGCTGCACCGCGGTGGTGTGCGCGAGCGACATGATGGCGCTCGGGGCGATCCGGGCGGCGCGCCAGCAGGGGCTCAAGGTCCCGCAGGACGTGTCGGTGGTCGGCTTCGACGACTCCCCGCTCATAGCGTTCACGGATCCGCCGCTGACCACCATCCGCCAGCCCGTGCAGGCCATGGGCCAGGCCGCGGTACGGACCCTGCTGGAGGAGATCGGCGGTACGCCGGCCCCGCACAGCGAGTTCGTGTTCCTGCCCGAGCTGGTCGTCCGCGGTTCGACCGCTTCGGGCCCCCAGCAGGGCCGCGGGACCGCACGCCCCTGAGGGCGCCCCTGCCGTTTCCCCTAGGGACACAAGGCCTCCCCTCGTCCCCGAGGCGGAGGGGCTGCGGCCAAGACCGTCCCAAGGGATGATCGGAGGCGAGTCCGCGTCTGGCAGACTCTTTTCCTATGGGTGAAGCGAGCGTGAAGACACTGGATACCCGGACGGACGTCTCGTCACCCCCCGTGACCGAGAGCCATGACCGCCCGGCGTCGTCCGAGCGTGCACTGCTCTCCAGGATGCGCGTCCCCCGGCGACCCCGGATCTGGTTCGAGGTCCTGCTGATCGCGGTCAGCTACTGGACCTACTCGCTGATCCGCAACGCCGTGCCCGAGCAGAAGGCGGCCGCGCTCGCGAACGCCGACTGGATCTGGAAGGCGGAGCAGGCGCTCGGCATCGCCGTCGAGGAGAGGGTCAACCACGCCGTCAATGCGGTGACCTGGCTCGTGGTGGGCATGAACTACTACTACGCCACCCTCCACTTCGTCGTGACCATCGGCGTGCTGGTCTGGATCTACCGCTTTCATCCCGGGCGTTACGCGGCGACGCGGCTCGTCCTCTTCGCCACCACGGGCGTGGCCCTGGTCGGCTACTACTTCTACCCGCTCGCGCCGCCCCGGCTGATGAACGGGCAGAACTTCGTCGACACCGTGCTGGTCCACCACACCTGGGGCTCCATGGCCTCGGGGAACCTCAAGCACATGTCGAACCAGTACGCCGCCATGCCCTCCATGCACATAGGGTGGTCGCTCTGGTGCGGGCTGACGATCTTCGCGGTCGCCTCCGCCCCCTGGGCCCGGATCCTGGGCCTGCTCTACCCGACGGCGACGCTGGTCGTGATCGTGGCCACCGCCAACCACTTCTGGCTCGACGCCGTCGGCGGCATGCTCTGCCTGGCCTTCGGCTACACCGTCTCCCGCGCCTGGTACGGCTCCCTCCCGCACCGGCTGCCGCGCCGGCCCGAGGAGACCGGCCGCCACCCGGTGGCGGCGGCCGTCCTGAACCATCCGGCGCTGGGCCGCTTCCGGCGCTGAGCCCCGGCCCCCTCACCCCTCCCGGTGGGTGATCCGGCCTCCCGACATGGTGAGCCGGACCGGCGCCCCGGCCAGCTCGTCCGCCGGAGCCTCCACCGGGTCCAGGCCGAAGGCGGTCAGGTCCGCCCGGAAGCCGGCCGCGATCCGGCCCGCCACCGCTCCCTCCCCCGCCGCCAGCGCGGCGTGCGAGGTCATGCCCTCCAGGGCCATCAGCCCGGTCAGGGCCGCCCCGGTCCAGGCCCCCGTACCGGCCGAGGCCGCGCCGTGCGGGCTGCGGGCGTCCGCCAGTACCTGGCGGGCGTCGTAGTGCGCGACGGGCCAGTCCGAGCCGAGGGCGAGCACCGCGCCGGCCTCGCGCAGGTCCCGGCAGCGCCAGGCGTGGCCGGCCCGCTCCTCCCCCAGCCGCGTGGACCACTCGTCGCTGTGGTCGGCCCGGGTGCACGAGGTGTGCGGCGGCTGCATGGAGGCGATCACGCCGAGTTCCGCGAACCGCTTCAGCTGGCCGTCCGGGACCGTCTCGATGTGCTCGATCCGGTGCCGCATGCGCCCCCGCCCGCCCAGCGAGGCCACGGTGTCCAGGACGTGGCGGACGGCGGCGTCGCCGATGGCGTGGGTCGCGGTGCGCACCCCGGCCGCGTCGAGGACCCGTACCGCCTCGCTGTACGCCTGCGGGTCGGGCCAGAAGGCTTCGGTGCCCTGGCCGTGGCAGTCGGCGTGCTCCAGCCAGGCGGTGCCGCCCTCGACGGTGCCGTCCATGAAGAACTTCACCCCGCCGATCTTCCAGTGGCGGCCGGCGAGCCGCTGGAGCCCGATCAGCTCGTCCAGGTCGTCCGCGCCGACGCCCGGCATGCACCAGGGCGACAGGTTCAGGCGCAGCGCCAGGTCGCCCTCGTACTCCGCCGTCGCGAGCAGGGCCGGTACGTCTCCGTCGCCGAGGTCCATCACGTGGGCGGCGGTCAGGCCGGTGGTGGCCATGTCGGCGAGCAGCCGGGTGAGGCGCTCGCGGCGCTCGGCGGACGTGAGCTTCGGCACGAGGGCGCCGACCAGGTCCATCGCGGCGTGCTCGACGAGGTGGCCGGTGGGGCGCCCGTCGGTGTCGCAGACGATCTCGGAGCGCTGGGCGAAGGAGCGCGGGCCCGTGATGCCGGCGGCGGCCAGGGCCGCACCGGAGACGAGGGCGGAGTGGGCGTCGTAGAGGCGCAGGAAGGCGGGGGCGCCGGCGAGGGCCTCCTCGATCAGGGCCTTGTCGACGGGGCGGCCGCCGAAGGCGTTGTGGTCGAGGCCGAAGCCGGTGACCCAGCCGCCGGGGCCCCGCTCGGCGGTGCGCAGGGCGGCGCGGAGCTGCTCCAGGTCGGTGACGGCGGAGAGGTCCGTACCGCCGGCCATCTCGATGCCCCAGACGGGGTGGCTGTGGGCGTCGGTGAGGCCGGGGGTGAGGGTGGCTCCGCCGAGGTCGACGGTTTCGGTGCCGGGGCCGCGCCAGTCGCGGACGTCGGCCTCGTCGCCGACGGCGACGATCTCGCCGCCGAGGACGGCCACCGCCTGGGCCTCGGGGCGGGCGGGGTCGAGGGTGCGGACGCGGGCTCCGGTGAGGATGGTGTCGGCAGCGGGCACGGTTCTGCTCCTTGCGGGGGTTCGGGCTGGTCGGGCCGTACGGGTGCTGCGGGCTGCGGGCTATGGGCTCGCTACCGGCGTTGCGGGCGCTGCGTGCACCGCGGGCGCCGCTGACCCGGCCGGCTCCTCCGCGAACCGCGCGTACACCTCGGGCCGGCGGGTCTTCAGGCGCTGGGCGAGGGCGAGCCCGGCGAGGAAGACGGCGGGGACCAGGGCCACGAGGACGGTGTTGACGGAGGTGGAGGCCGCGGTGAAGAGGGCCACCTTGGAGACGACCAGGCAGATCGCGACGGCCAGCAGTACGGCGGCGGCGACGGGTGCGATCAGGGTCCGCCAGGGCCCCTCGTCGTGCCGGACGCGGCTGAAGTAGACGGGTACGGCGATGGCGGCGAGCAGCATCAGGGCCATGAGGCCGATCATGCCGGGGGTGTTCACCCAGAGCAGGAGCTGCTGGTACGGGTCGGCTCCGGCGAGGGCGAAGCCGAGGACGACGACGGCGCCGAGGGCGGTCTGCGCCGCGCCCGCGAGGTACGGGGAGCCGTGGCGCGGGTGGATCCGGCCGAGGGCGGCGGGCAGGACGCCTTCCTCGGCGAGGGCGAGCGCGTACCGGTTGATGGCGTTGTGGAAGGCGAGGAGGGAGGCGATGACGCTGGTGACGATGAAGACGTGCATCAGGTCGGCCGCCCAGGGGCCCACGTAGGTGGTGATGGCGGTGAAGAAGAGACCTGCGGGGTCCTCGGCGGCTGCGGCGAGGACTTCCTCCGAGCCGAAGGCCTGGATGACGGTCCAGACGATGAAGGCGTAGAAGAGGCCGAGGAAGGCCACGGCGATGTAGGTGGCGCGCGGGATGGTCCGGTCGGGGTCGCGGGCCTCGCGGCGGTAGATGACGGTGGACTCGAAGCCGGTGAACGCGGCGAAGGCGAAGGCCAGCACGGCGGCGGTGCCGGGGACGAGCACCGCGCCGGGGGCGAAGGAGCCGGCGGAGAGGCCGTGGGCGCCGCCCTCCAGCAGGACGCCGCCCGCGAGCAGGACGAGGATGCCGGTCTCGGCGACGAGCAGGACGCCGAGCAGTTTGGCGCCGAAGTCGATGGAGCGGAAACCGCCGTACCAGATGAGCAGGAGGCCGGCGAGGGAGACGGGCAGCCAGGGGATGTCGAGGCCGGCGAGGGCCCGGCCGGTGTCGGCGGTGGTGGTGCCGAGGAGCCCGTAGACGCCGATCTCCATTCCGTTGTAGCCGATGAGGGCCAGCAGGGCGGCGCCGATGCCGACGCGCTTGCCGAGGCCGCGGGCGATGTAGGCGTAGAAGGCGCCGCCGCTGCGGACGTGGCGGCTCATGGCGGTGAAGCCGACGGCGAAGACCGCGAGGGTGAGACCGGCGAGGAGGTAGCCGGCGGGGGCTCCGACGCCGCCGAGGAGGATCGCCACGGGGGCGACGCCGGCCATGACGGTGAGCGGGGCGGCGGCGGAGACGACGAAGAAGGAGATGTCGGCGGTACCGAGCGCGCCGCGGCGCAGGTCGGTACCGGTTCCTGCGCCGGATCCGGTGCCGGATCTCGGCGGCTCGGGCGGCTGGGGCGGCTCGGCTGTTTCGGGCATGCGGGAGCACCCTTCTGCGAACGGCAGGCGGCGGGAACCCGAAAACCTAAAGGCTTTCGGTTTGCGGCAATGTAGCCTCCGGTTTTGGCGTACGGGAAGACCTGACGGCGGGAGAAATACGATGGCGCGGCCACGCACCCCACTGCTCGACCGGGAGCGGATCGGCGCTGCCGCCCTGCAACTGCTAGCTGAACAGGGGGAGTTCAGCGTCCCGCAGATCGCCCGTGCGCTCGGGGTGCAGACCGGGTCGCTGTATCACCACGTGGACGGCCGGGCCGGGGTGATCGAGCTGATCCGCGAGCGGGTGTGCGCCCGGATCGACGGCGGCCCGCTGTCCTCCGCGGAGCCCTGGGACCGGGCGCTGGAGGCCTGGGCCCGCTCGTACCGGGCCGCCTTCGCCGCCTACCCGCGGGCCATCCCGCTGCTGATGACCACCCCGGTACGGGCGCCCGCGGTGCTCGCGCAGTACGAACGGGCGGTCGCCCTCCTGCTGCGGGCCGGCTTCGCCGCCGAGCAGGTGATGCCGCTGCTCACGGCCCTGGAGAACCTGGTGCTGGGCTCGGCCCTGGACCTCGCGGCCCCGGACGCCATGTGGGAGCCGACCCCGGGCACCCCCCTGCTCGCACAGGCCCTGGCCGCGCAGGGCCCGGGCCGCGCGGAGGCCGCCTTCGAGGTGGGCCTGACGGCGTTCCTGGCGTACGGGCGGGGCCTGCGCGGCGGGGCGGGGGCGGACGCGTAGGGGAAAGACGTCGGGGTGCGCAGGCGTACTCAGCGGGCGCACGGCGGGCGCACCGCGGGCGCACGGCGGGCGCCGCGGGACGGACCCCGCAGGAGAAGAGGAGAATGGGGCGGGGAAGGACGCGTCTGCCGTCGTGGAGAGGCGGGACCTCGTGGTCGAGTACATAGCCGTGACCGCCCTGAGTCATGTCGGGCTGGTCCGCGAGCACAACGAGGACAGCTTGGTCATCGGGCCGTGGACGCTGTGCGGGACCACGACACGGAGCCCGCAGACGCTCCTCTTCCCGCTCGGCAGACCGCTCGTCGTCGCCGTGGCCGACGGGCTCGGCGGGCAGCCGGCCGGCGAGGTTGCCAGCGAGCTGGCCGTCCGGGAACTCGCCCTGCTCGGACCCACGCTGGACGGCGCCGAGGCGATCGAGGGCGCGCTGAACCTCTGCAACCGCGCGGTGCACTCCGCCACCGAAGGCCGTCCTGAGCTGACCGACATGGGGACCACGGTCGCCGGAGCCCTGGTCCTGCCGGAGTCGCTGCTGGCGTTCAACGTCGGCGACAGCAAGGTCTACCGGGTGGCGGAGGACGGGCTGCGCCAGGTCAGCGTGGACGACAGCCCGCCGCTCCCGCCCGGGCAGCGGACCACGTCGGCGGTGACGCAGACCCTCGGCGGGAGCCGCGCCGAGCACGTCCTCACCCCCCACGTGGCGACCTTCCCGCTGTCCACGGGCGACCGCTACCTGGTGTGCACCGACGGGCTGACCGACCCGGTCCCCGACGAGGTCATCGAGGAGGTGCTGCGGGCGCACGACGACGGCAAGGCCGCCTTCGAGCTCTGGAGGGCCGCCATCGAGGCCGGGGGCCCCGACAACATCACGCTCGCGCTGGTGCGGATCGGCGCGTAGGGGTCCCGCTATTTCAGGGCCGCCTCCCGGTCCTTCGCCTCGTCGTACGCCTCCCGCGCCCGCTGCACCTCTTCCATCCGCAGGCCGGTCCAGTGGGCGAGGGCGCGGACCCGCTCGGCGGCCTCGCGGCCCAGCGGGGTGAGCGAGTAGTCGACGCGGGGCGGGATGACGGGCTTGGCGTCGCGGTCCACGAAGCCGTCGCGCTCCAGCGTCTGGAGGGTCTGGGTCAGCATCTTCTCGCTGACCTTGGCGAGCGTCGCGATCTCCCGGCGCAGTTCGCTGAACCGGTACGAGCGGTCGAGCAGGGCGTCCAGGACGAGGACGCCCCAGCGGCTGGTGACGTGCTCCAGGACGAGCCGGTGGGGGCACATGGCCTCGGCCTGGGTCCACTTCTCGCGCATCTCACTTACTCCCATGCCAGTACCTTACTTCAAAGTGGGTACTGTCGTTTGGTTAGTGCCCGCCGTACGGTGAGTGCACAGCCCGGAAACGGGGAGCAAGGCCCAGAACCAGGAGTGAACCCGTCATGAGCATCGTCGTCACCGGAGCCACCGGAGCCCTCGGCCGTCTCGTCATCGACGAGCTGCTCGCCCGGGGCGTCCCCGCCGCCGGGGTCGCCGCCGTGGTCCGCGACAAGGAGAAGGCCGCCCCGCTCGCCGCCCGGGGCGTCGAACTGCGCATCGCCGACTACAACGTGCCCGAGACCCTCGCCGGGGCCTTCCGCTCCGGCGACCGCGTCCTGATGATCTCGGGCAGCGAGGTCGGACAGCGGGTGGCCCAGCACTCCGCCGTGATCGACGCGGCGAAGGAGGCCGGGGTGGCGCAGTTCGCGTACACCGGCATCCTGG